>CAYXRH010000022.1:14408-21198 GCA_964466355.1 uncultured Thermodesulfobacteriota bacterium | reverse complement strand
GACCTGATCTTTGTCGTCGAGATCGAAGCCTGATCAGAGCCACGGGGCCGAGTTGACCATGGCCAGGCTCAAGAGCTTCGGCGGCGAGGCCTCGACGAGGCCGATCCTCTCGCTCCGACCGTTTCTCTGGCCGCGAGCGTTGGTCGAGGAGGACCGCCCTCCGGTTGACAGGGCCTGCTTGGCGCCGGCGATGGAGTACTTGTCCTCCTTGAGCAGCTTTTTGATGTGGAGGATCTTCTTGACCTCGGCGTCAGTGTAGCGGCGCTGGCCGCCCCTGGTTCGGCGGGGCGAGAAGAACTGCTCGAACTCGTTCTCCCAGTAGCGCAGCGTGTGCACCGCCACCCCGGTCACCAGGGCGACTTCGCCGATGGAAAGCAGATCTTTGTGGATGAGCATCATCCGCCTCCTCAAGGGTTTGCTTCACCCTCAAGCAACGGGTGTGCCAGGGGAAATCAGATATGATTTCCATTGCTTAATTAGAGGTTGAGGTTCAAATCGTCCGGGCTGGCAGGAAAAGGTGACCCAGGAGGCACATTTTTCCTGGCGCGTCGTGTCATGGGAACCTCAGGGATGGCTTGATGACGCCGAGACGATCCGCCGGTGTCGCACCCTTTAAACAGCTTATATATTATGCTATTTTCATTTTTGATTTAACGAATGGCCCAACGGTTGATCGAAGACGTCCCCGCGCCCAGGGCAGACTAAGGCTTTTTGTTTCATTTAAATGGAAAAATAATGCACTTGTCGGAAGGCCGGTCAAGAAGGGAAGGCTGGACGGGACTCGCCGTCAGAGCCCAGCCCTATGCAAGTCACATAGTCTCTTTGTCTGGGGTGGCCTGGACAACAACCTTGTTGTTGTCCGGGCCACCCACGATAAAGAATTGATCTGTCGGGGCATGTCTAGCCCACGTCGATGAGAATCACTTTGACCGGGACAGCGGGGAAATGCCGCTTTAGACGTTCAATGTCGTAAACCAGTTGCTCGCCGTAAGAAACACCCGTGGACATCTCTTTCTTCAAGTCGTGACATGGCACAATTTCGACTCCAACGTCAACTTTATTTTCATTAAAGAAATATTGGAATTTAGCCATGTCGTAAAACATGAAAGCGTATTTTCCGAACTGAACTTCCACCAGAACTTTGCCCTTGACGTAATCTATCTGCTTAAAGGCCCCGGCAACGGCGATCTCGCTGTTGGGAATGCGGATCGTATACGTATCACGGAGTTCCTTGTATCCTTTTGACTTGAATTGAGTTGTGAAAGCCCAGTTCATGTCTTTGGGCGAATAAAGCATCCGCCCCTGCATCGTCTTTTCCCGGCTCACCTTGGTCCTGGGCGCTTTAATGGAACCAATTATAGAATCTATTTCTTTTTCTTGTTCAGGATACTTGACGTGTAGAATCTCAGAACCACCCAGATGAGAATACTCATAAACTATTTTCATTTGACTTGATCCGCCGCCCCTGGCGCCGTCTCTTTATCGAACAACCCCCTCTCCATCGGCGAAACTGGATTGAGGCTCACCACCCGGGGAGGCAGATTGTGGTAAGGCGCTCGGGGGTCATACACCGGCCTGTGCATCGGTCGAATTCTGAGCTCGCCCTTCTCCAGGAGCGACAGCCTTTCCTTGGCCACGGTGACGTAATCAGGCACGATCTCAGCGCCCAAGGCCCGCCGCTGGTGGATCAAAGCGGCGATGGCGGCGCTGCCGACGCCCATGAAAGGATCGAGCACCCAGTCGTCCTCATTCGTCAGAGCCAGCACCAGCCGCTCAACCAGCTCCACGGGAAACTGGCAGGGGTGAATCGTTTTTTCAACGTGGTTCGCCTTGACGTTTGGAATATCCCAGATGTCCGTGGGGTTTTTGCCCCGCGGGTTGCCGGAGAGCCGTCCCTTGTGGGGGCCCTTGAAGTGCTTTTTGCGCGGGTACTTCTGGGGCACCCTGACGGCGTCGAGGTTGAAGGTGTACTCATCCTCCTTGGTGAACCACAAGATGACCTCGTAGCGGCCCGAAAAGCGCTTGGCGGCGTGGAGCCCGTGGCCGAAGCGCCAGACGATCCGGTTGCGCAGGCGAAGGCCGAGGGACTTGAAAATGGGGTAAATGACCACATCCAGGGGCAGGATTTCTCCATTACTGACGTAATTCCCCACCTGCCAGCAGATGCTGCCCCTTTTATCCAAGACGCGCCGGCACTCTTGTATCACCCGTCGCTGACGCGAGAGGTATTGATCCAGTTCGAGGTGGGTTTCGTAGGCCTTGCCAAGATTGTAAGGCGGCGAGGTGACCACAAGCTTCACTGTCTGATCCGGCGTGCTCGCCAGCAGGTCCAGGCAATCGCCTTCAAAGAGGACCAAGCGGGCGTCCGGGTGAAAAGCAGCCCCCGTCTGAATCTCGATCATCCGCTTCCCCATGGACTGGCCGCATAATAATCTTTTAGCGGCCATTGTTCAAGCCGAGAGAGGAAGGTCGCGAGCCAACCAGGCCTCAGGACAATTCCTTGATCCGGCGGGCCAGGAGATTGACCAGGGCCCAAAGCTGGCCCAGGTCGAGGTAGCGCTCGGCCGAGGCGTCGACGAGAAGGTTGATCCGAGGCCGAAACTCCTCGTCCCCGGAAAAGAACACGGCCTCCAGGGGCACCTGGGGCAGAGCCATGACGAGCCAGGAGGCGTCGCCCAGGGCGGTGGGCCGGGCGCCCATGAGGCGGCCGGCCTCGGCGAAGCGGGCGGCCTCCAGGTCCAGCTTTTGGGCCAGGGTTTCGGTGGGCAGGGCGTGGCTCTTGGTGAAGAAGAGAGCCCCGCCCGAAAGGGCCTTGAAGGGCACCCGCCGGCCGCTGAGCCCGGCCCCGCCTCCGCTGAGATAGCCCAGGAGCACGAGAGCTTCTTGAAAGTTGGCCGCCAAACCGCCCGGCCTGAGGACGATTTGGCTCTGGGGTTCGAGGCCGAAGCGCCGCCCCAGAAGGTCCACCTCGAACCAACCCTCTCGCCACAAAGCCCCGGTCCGCCAGACCACCTGCTCTGGATCAAACCGCCTCAGGGCGGACCACAGGGCCTCGTCCACCTGATCGGCCCGGGCGTAGAGTCGGTTGTGCTGAGGATCAACGGTCACGATTTCAAGACCCCGGCGACCGGCAGGCCTTGAAGACTTCGAGGTACTTGGTCACGGCCCGCTTCATCTCCGGCCGGGAGGCGATCTCGTGAATACCGCGGATGGATTGGAAGTAGTCGGGCCGCTCAAAGACCTGGGCCGAGAGCTTGCGCAGGGAGTCGGCCCGAACCTTCTTCTCCTCGACCAAAAAGCCCCGGGAGCGCATGATCCTCGGTCCGGCGAAGATGACCAGGGCGTTGGGCTCGGCGAGGATGACGTCGCCCAAGGCGGCGTAAGAGGCGATGGCCCCACCGGTGGAGGGGTCGGCCAGAATGGAGACGTAGAGCAGCCCAGCCTCCTTGAGGCGGTGCACGGCGGCGATGGTCTTGACCATTTGCATCAGGGCCGAGATGCCCTCGTACAGCCGGGCGCCGCCGGAGCAACAGACCGAGACGAAGGGCAGGTTCTGTTCGATGGCGCAGTCCACCGCCCGCTTGAACTTCTCGCCAAAGGCCACCCCCATGGAGCCGCCCGAGAAATTGAACTCAGACACGGCCAGGATGACCGGGTGGCCGTAAATGGTCGCCTGGGCCGTGACCAGGGACTCCTTGAACTGGCTCCGCTCGCTCTGGCGCTCCAAAAAAGCTCGATAGGCCTCGGGCACGTCGCGTTCGTCTAGGATGTCCTCCACGGTGAGGTTGCGGTTGAGTTCGTGAAAGGAGCCGGCGTCGGCGAGGCAGTTTATCCAGCCGCTGGCGCCGAGCACCTCGGCCTGACCGCAGAAGGGGCAGACCTGATGGTTTTCGAGATACTCGGCCAGCTTCACCAGGCGGCCGCAACCCTGGTGCGAGCCCTTGGTCGAGCTTTCGCCGCAGCGGATGTAGTCCTGACCGTGCTCCAGGATCTGGCCCGTGGCGTAGTCCTCGCTGACCTCGGTCAGGGAGGAGAGGTCCACCACCTTGACGTCCGGCGAGGCCTTCAGAAAGCGCTTGACGATGGGCCTTTCAATGGATTGGAGCCAGCCGTCAAAGAAGCCGTGGCGGGGGTGGCCGAAGGTCTCGGCCCGCTCCAGACGCTGCTTGAGCAGCTTTTTTATCTTGACCCGGCTGACCTCGCGGACCGTCCGGGTGAGATAGTTCCTGATCACCTCGGCCAGGCCGTCGGCGTCGCTCACCTCCCTGGGCGCCGGCAGGACGGTGTCGATGACCCCCCAGGCCTTGAGGTCGCGGGCGGTGGGCTTCAAGAGGCTCAGGGCGTCTTCGATCTTGCTCGGGTCGCGGAAGATGATGGCCGCCAGGGACTCGGGCGGGGCGGTGGCGTAGATGGCGTCGTCCAACTGGGCCCGGCGGTCGGTGTACTGAATGGCCAAGGCGCCCCCGGAGCCGCCCTCGCCCAGAACGACGGAGATGGTCGGCAGGGGCAGGGTCAAGAAGCGGCGGATGAGGTGGGAGATGAAATAGGCCTGCAAGCGCTCGGCCGAGTACATGGAGATGTCGGCGCCGTAGGTGTCGATGAGGGTCAAGACGACCGTGTTTTCCCCGTCCTCCTCGGCGAGGCGTTCGAGGATCCTCAAAACGCGGGCGTGCTCGTCCGCGGTGAGCATGCCCCAGTTGAGCTTTTGCAGGGATTCTTGGGAGCGAAGCTGCTCTGGCTTGGGTTTTTCCTGGCCGATGACCACCAGCCGACGGTCCAGAAAGTCGGACTCACCGACCACCAGGGAGCCGTCGGTCTCGGGATAGTGGCGGAAGTTGCTGAAGACCCGGGCGATGATGTCCGAGGCCCGCGGCCGCAGGGGATGGCGGGTGCGGCGCTTGAACATCTCGACCAGGTCCACCTTGGGCACGAGGGCTCCTCATCGAACAAGGCTAAATAATCCGGGGCTTAAACCGGCCACTATATGGCCTCGGGGATGGATGTCAAGCAAAAGCGGGCCAGAGGAGCATCCGACCCGGCGTCTGGAAGCTGCGGCGCTCCCCTGGAGGTGGTTTCAAAACCGCTCTTAAAAAGTGAGGCCCAACCTGACGGAGCCGAAGGTGTGGCCGCCTTCCTGGCCCCTGAAGGCGTTGGTCGAAAAGACCTTGGTGTAGGTGAGGACGAGCCGTTTGTAAGTCAGCGAAACACCCGAGACCACGCCGCCGATGAAAGGCTCCTTGTCCACGCGGTGGCTTTTTTGCCAGGTGTTGCCGTCCAAAAAGATGTCTCTCACGACCATCCCCCCGCCGAAGCCGACGAAAAAATGGAAGCCAAAATCAGCGCCGCGGCCCATCCGGGGGCTGAAACGGTGATCCGGGGCGCTGACGCCGCTGCCCGGCATGATCAGCGATGAGCCGAAATCAATGGGCAGATTATACCCGAAGCGGAGTTCCACCCCCATTTTGGCGCCGGTGGATACGTTGCCCACGGCGGCTCTGACTTGGGGAATGCAGTCAAAGGCGAACCCGTCCTCGTCCTCGCGGCGAAGAGCGCGCCACTTGCGCTCCCAGGCGAGCATGAGGCCCGGCTCGTCCTTGAGCTGATTATCCCAGCCCTCGGGGGTTTGGCTCCCGGTCCAGCGGTGAATGATTTTCTGGGTCTGCTCCGCCAGGGAGGAGGGGCCGACCACGCCCAGGGTCAGCTCCAGAGTGTCGATGCGGCGCTCATCCCTCGCTTGGAAGCCCCAGGCCAGATAAGCAAACCCGGCGTAAGGGCGGTCGGCCGTGATCAGCTCCGGCCGTGAGATGTCTTGGGGGGTGTACATGTTCTGGCCCAGGGAGAGGAAGACGTTTCGTTGACTGGCGGGCCGGTTGACAAAGGGCAGCTTCTTCACCAGGGGCAATGACCAGCGCGGCAGGAGCCCACAATCCTTGAAGTCATCGAGGTCTTCGGAAAGCCAGGTCACTTTGACGCCGTTGGTGTAGAACTCGTCGGTGTCGAAAAAAAGATCATTTTCAAAGTATAAGAAAACACTCGGTGAAGTTTTGATCTCTTGCGCCTCGGCGGCGAACGAAAAGCACGCCCCGACCAGCCAGGCGGCCGCGCTGGCCAGGGCGGCGATGCACTTCCAATAGTTGATCAAAAAAGCCGCCACCCCTTCATCCGCCTTGGTGAGGCTCAATTTCCGGCCTCGCCGCGTCAAGGAATATCGCCTCTTCCTTTTTTTGCCAAGACAAAGTTGACCGCGCCCCCGTCCTGAGACCACGAGGGCCTCGGTTTAAAGCGACGGACCGACCCGTCTTGTCCGCTTTCAAGCTGGTGGTAGAATAAAATCAGACGGTGATTGAGGACCGCCGGAAATCTCTTGGACGGTCCTTTTGGCCTTCAACCTTCAGGGAAAGGGGGGCGGCATGAAGGCGGGGGTCATCTTCACCGGCACGGGTCCAATTCTGATCTTGACCAGCTATGAATCATTCACGGACCGTGGTCTTATCGAGAAGCTGCGGTTCAAGGGAATCGACAAGTACATCGCCTGCGAAGTGGGAGTCGATCTTTGCCGCAGACGCTACAAACACAAATTCGATGTCATCATGAAGGACGTCAAACAGGATGATGACTTGCGCGTTTTAGACTACAACGGCCACCACATCTATCACCTTTTCAAGTTCAAAGAGCTCTCGCAGCCCATCTTCGTCGAGGAGGAGAAAGAGAAGTAGAGAGCCCGCACCGGCTCGAGGTGGAAAAACAGCGCCCGCCGCCCCAAACCGCCCGGGGGGGGTGGGGGGGGGAG
>CAYXRH010000022.1:12371-14398 GCA_964466355.1 uncultured Thermodesulfobacteriota bacterium | reverse complement strand
ATCGGACGCATGACCTTGAGCACGTCTATGGATGACTTGAGACCCTTGTACAGGCGAAGGTTGTCGATGACCAGAGCGATGATCTCGGCCACGGCCTGGGCGAAGATGAGATCCTGGTTGGTGAACTCCCACGCTTCAGCGGTGTAGAGGCGCAGCACGCCCAAAGGATTGCCCCGCAGGACCAGGGGCACGCTCAAGATCGATTTTATGCCTTCCGCCTTGGCCTCTTGGGGATACTGGAGGCGCGGGTCGTCCTCGACGTCGTAGATGGCCACCGGTCCGTCTGACAAAGAGACGGCGATGGACTTCAGGGCGCTGACGGGACCCTTGTCCAGATAGGTCTGGCTCAGACCGTGCGCCGCGGCCACTTTGAGTTCGTTGGTCTGGCGGTCCAGGAGCATCAGAGCGCAGCCCTTTAAGCCCAAAAGATCGGTCAGAGAGCGGACGATTTGCTCCGAGACGTCGTCCAGGTCCTTGGAGGAGCTTAAAAAATGGCTTATTTTATTAAGGCTTTCGTAACTGACAGCTTCGATCTTCATGCCAGCCCTCCTTATCCTCCATGAAATTCAATCTCTGGATCTCCGCCCCTCATCGGGCGCCGTCGAGCCGGAGCCGGGACGCCGCGCCCCCCAACGAGGCACCTCTGGCAGCGACAGGTTAAAATAAACCGCCGGCGCCTGGAGGATCAGCGCAGGGGAAAGTCCTTAAGGAGGTGGCGTCCAGAGCCGTGAGGTGATTAGCGCGACAAAAATCAGCCGCTCGCGATCGTGGCGGAGACCCTGCCTCTTGAAACTATAATATAACCAGTCAGGCGCGCGGTCAAAGGTTGACCGCTTTTTTATGCTTCAAAATAAATCCGGGGCCGGGTCTCGAAGGCCGACTCAAAGCATCAAGGGCCAGGGCTGAACGAGGAGCCGCCCCGACAAAGATCAATCCGACCACTGGGACATCTGCTCCAGCCACATGACCCATTTAGACAGGTCTTCGCCGGTCAATTCGACGCCGATGTCCCATTCCCGCCGCAGGCCGGGGCTGGGCTTGACCCAGCGGATTCGGCCCTGGACGTTGACGAAGCCTTCCGGCTCCACGGTGTCGATGCGCACGTAGACCTCATCGCCCTCGGCGAGGTCGTTGCGGTTGGTCACCCTGAGGCGCAAGCCGCCTTCGGAGATGTCGTGGGTCAGTCCGGCCAGGGTGACCGGCTCGGCCGGGCCGGGCGAAACCGATTCAGCGCTCTCTTCAGCCAACCTGGAGACGGCCGGCAGTCTGAGGGAGACCCGTCCTGACAGGCGTCTTTCAGCTTCAGTGATCATCTCTGCCCCCCCTTGGCTCAGCTGAGGCTGTAACTTTAAAAAATGGTCAAGCCATTATGCCGTTTCACGAGCCCAAAAATCAACCCCTCAGTGGCCGAAGGCAAAATTCTCGTCGCGGCCAGATCCCCGGCCCGCGATCGAGCTGGGGCGGCCTTGACTCGATTGGGGGGTCTGCGTACAATCGTCAAGGATTGGATATTCCGCTGCCGGCGGTGCTTGAAATAACGGTCCTGGGGGAGGCGGGGGCCGGAAAGCGCTCAAGGGCGGCGGAGGGTCCCCCTGATCGGGATTCACTTCGAGGCGGGGCTTTAGCGATCAAACCCACATCTTTGGCCTGACGGCCGAGACGGCCCCAGGCCTCGGCCTAAAAAACGTCGGGGCGGCGCCGGCGGCTCGAGCGCAGCCCCCAAAAATTTAGGCCGGCACCTTAAAGGAAGGGAGGATCGAGATGACCAAGAGAGGGTTCAAGGGTCAAGGTGTCACCAGGCGACGTTTTTTAAAGACCTCCAGCGCCATCGGCTTGGGCGTGGCCGCGTCCGGACTCGGCGTTCCGACTCTGCTTCAAGCTGCGCCGAAGACGATCAAGATCGGCTCCATCCAGCCCGCCACCGGCCCCCTGGCTGTCATCGGCCAAGGGCAGCGTCGGGGCAACCAGATGGCCGTGGACTTCATCAATGCCAAGGGCGGCGTCAAGTCCATGGGCGGGGCCAAGCT
>CAYXRH010000022.1:0-12361 GCA_964466355.1 uncultured Thermodesulfobacteriota bacterium | reverse complement strand
AACTTGTTCTGGGCGATTCCGAGAGCAAGGCCGAGGTCGGTCGCTCCGAGGCCGACAGGCTGATCAAGGAAGGGGCCAGCGTGCTCATCGGCGCCTTTCAGAGCGGCGTGTCCATGGCCATCGCCACCCTGGCCGAGCAGCGCCAGGTGCCCTTTGTCATGGACGTGGCCGCCCTGGACGCCATCACCCAGAAGGGCTACAAATACACCTTCCGCATCTTTCCCACGGTGAGCGTCTTCGGTCAGAAGGCCGTGGAGTACGTCAAGCAGATCATCGAGGAAAAAAAGGTCTCGCCCAAGCGGGCCGTGGTGACCAACACCGGCGATCCCTTTGGCAAGGGTCAGGGGGCCAATTTCATCAAATGGTTCGAGAAATCGGGTCTGCCCGTCAAGATCGTGGAGCACATCGCCTATCCCCTGGGCATCCACGACCTTTCAGCCGAAGTGGCCAAGATCAAGGCGGCCAAGCCGGACCTCCTCTTCCCGGTCTGCCGGCCGGGCGACAGCATGATCTTGACCCGCGAGCTTTACAAGCAGCGGGTCGAGCTGATGGGCGTCATCAGCCCCGGCAGCCCGGGCTGGTACGAGCCCAAGGTCATCAAGGACCTGGACAAGCTGGTTTATTACGTCATGGACAACGTGCCCTGGATCTATCCTCAGAGCCCCATTTACAAATCGGCCAACGAACTGTTCCTGAAAAAGTACGACACCTACCTGGACACCAACTCCGGCTTCGCCTACGCCGGCATCCTGGTCATCGCCGACGTCTTGGAGCGGGCCGGTTCGACCGATCCGGACAAGCTTCTGGCCGCCCTCAAGACGACCGAATTCAAGGACCATCCCATGGTCGGCGAGGCCATCAAATTCGCCGAGAACGGCGACAACGTAAACGCCACCGCGGCCATGGTCCAGGTTCTGCCCGATCCAGATATAAGCAAGCGGGTCAAGGTGGTCCTGCCCAAGAAATTCGCCGAGGCCGAGTACGTCTTCCCGGCCCCGCAGCTTTGGGAAAGGGGCTGAATGAACCTCACCCTGGCCCTGCAACTGGTCATCCAGGGCGTCCTCTTGGGAGGGATCTACGGCCTCATCGCCGTCGGTCTCTCCCTCATCTTCGGGGTCATGGGGGTCATCAACTTCGCCCACGGCCAGATGATGGTCCTGGGCATGTACATCTCCTATTGGATCCTGGTCTTGTTCGGGGTCGACCCCTATCTGTCCCTCATCCTCGTCGCCGCGGCCATCTTCATCCTCGGCTACCTCATTCAAGCCACGGTGGTCAACCGCATCCTGGACTATCCCGAGGCCATGCAGGTGGTGCCCTTGGTGGCCGTGGGGCTGATCCTCGAAAACGCGGCCCTGCTTTTCTGGGGTCCGGATCACCGCAGCCCCGAGACGGCCCTGAGCCTGGAGACGTTTCACCTCGGCTCGGCCGTGGTGGACGTCTCGCGCCTGATGGCCTTTCTTCTATCCATCGTCATCACCGTGGGCATCTTCGCCTTTCTGAAGCGGTCCAACATCGGCAAGTGCATTCGCGCCGCGGCCGACAACCGCACCGGGGCGGTCCTGGTCGGCCTCGACGTGGACAAGATAAACAACGTCTCCTTCGCCCTCGGCGCGGCCACCACCGGCGCGGCCGGGGCCCTCCTCCTGCCCCTGATGCCGCTGTCGCCCTACATGGGCCACGACTTCACCCTGACCGCCTTCGTGGTCGTCATCCTGGGCGGCATGGGCAACCTCATCGGCGCCCTCATCGGCGGCCTCATCCTGGGGGTGGCCGAGTCAGCGGCCACCCTCTTCCTGCCGGCGACATTGAAGCAGGCCGTCAGCTTCGCCATTCTGGTGATCATCATGCTCTTCCGCCCCCAGGGCCTCTTCGGGGGCCGGCGATGAAGCGGCTCTACCTCCTTCTGGCCGCGGCCCTGGTTGTGCTCTTGATCCTGCCACTCTTTTTAGACAAATACGTCCTGGGCATCTTTGTGATGATCTTTTTTTTCGCCTACCTGGGCCAGGCCTGGAACGTGCTTACCGGCTACAGCGGCCACATCTCCCTGGGGCACGCCCTCTACGTCGGCGTGGGGGCCTACACCTCGACCTACCTGGCCCAGAGCTTCGGCCTGAGCCCCTGGCTGGGCATGCTCGCCGGCGGGGCGATCGCCGCCTTGATCGCCCTTTTCATCGGGTTTCTGGGGTTTCGCTTCGGCCTGAGGGGGGTCTACTTCGTCATTTTGACCATCGCCTTCGCCGAGATGACCCGGCTCATCGTCTCCCACGTGGAGGCCCTGGGCTCATTCTCGGGCATCTTCCTGGACTTCAAGCCCTCCTTGGTCAATTTCCAATTTCGGGGAAACGTCCCTTATTATTATATCTCCTTGGCCTTCATGGTCGCCTCGGTCGCGGCCGTGCGGGTCATCGAGGTCTCCAGGCTGGGGCGGCTGATAATCGCCGTCAGGGAGGACGAGGAGGCGGCCAAGGCCCTCGGCGTGAACGCGTTCAGGTATTCCATGATCGCCATCGCCATCAGCGCCTTCATGACCGCCCTGGCCGGCACTTTTTACGCCAACTTCATCTTTTACCTCCACCCCAACACCGTCTTGGGCATGCCGCTGTCCATCGAGCTAATCCTGAGGCCGATCATCGGCGGCCTGGGCACGGCTCTGGGTCCAATCCTCGGCTCTTTCCTGTTGACGCCCTTGTCCGAGATATCCCGGGCCTACTTTGCCAAGGGCGGCCTGGAGGGACTGCACCTCATCCTCTACGGCGTCTTGGCCGTGTGCGTGGTCCTGTTCATGCGCCGCGGCGTCTTGTCCTACGTCAAACGGGCCCTCAGACCCATCCTCAAGCTGGAGGACTGACCCCGGGTGGGCGTTTTAGAAGCGCGCGGGCTCACAAAGAATTTCGGAGGCCTGAGGGCCGTGTCAGGCCTCTCCTTCGCCCTTCAAGAGGGCGAGATCCTGGGGCTCATCGGACCCAACGGCGCCGGCAAAACCACAGTCTTCAACTGCCTGACCGGCTTTCTGCCGCTGGACGGCGGCGAGGTCTTTTTGGACGGCGAGTCGATCCTGGGCCTCGAGCCGCATCAGATCTGCCGCCTCGGCCTGGTGCGCACCTTTCAGCTGGTGCGGCCGTTTCTGAACATCTCGGTCTTGGACAACGTCATCATCGGCGCCCTCTTGAGGTCCCCTTCCGTGGCCGAAGCCAGACAAGAGTCCCAAACCGTTTTGGACTTCGTCGGCCTGGGCCAGGTGACCGGCCTCCGAGCCGAGAGCCTGCCCCTCCCTTTGCGCAAGAGGCTGGAGCTGGCCAAAGCCCTGGCCACGAGGCCCCAGGTTTTGCTCTTGGACGAGGTCATGGCCGGCCTCAACCCCACCGAGGTGGATGAACTGATCGCTCTCATCAAGGACATAAATCAGCGGGGCGTGAGCATCCTCTTGATCGAGCACGTCATGCGCGGGGTGATGGCTCTGTCCCAGCGGGTCCTGGTCATCAACTACGGCTGCCAGATCGCCGAGGGCTCGCCGGAAGAGATCGTCAAGGACGCCGAGGTCATCGAAGCTTACCTGGGCAAGGAGTTTTTGGATGCTCAAGGTTAGCGGCATCGACGTCTTCTACGGCGACCTGCAGGCCTTGAGGGGGGTCAGCTTCGAGGTCCAGGACGGTGAAGTGATTTCAATCATCGGCTCCAACGGCGCCGGCAAATCAACGACCCTCAGGACTATCTCCGCCCTGCTTCGTCCCCGCCGGGGCGAGATAATCTTCGGTGGTCAGGACATCCGCCGGGCTTCGCCCTCACAAATCGTGGAGCTGGGCGTGAGCCACATCCCCGAAGGGCGGCAGCTCTTTCCCTCCCTGACGGTCCAGGAGAACCTGGAGATGGGCGCCCAGTTCCCCCGCACCAAGGCCCGGCGCCAGGAGACCATGGCCCAGGTCTTCGCCTTCTTTCCCCGCTTAAAGGAACGGCTCAGCCAAAACGCCGGCACCTTGAGCGGCGGCGAGCAGCAGATGCTGGCCATCGGCCGGGGGCTGATGTCGCGGCCGCGGCTGCTGATGCTCGATGAGCCCTCCTTGGGGTTGGCGCCTTTTTTGGTCAGCACCATCTTTGACATAATCCGCCAGATCAACGCCCAAGGGACCTCCATTCTGCTCATCGAACAAAACGTGTACCACGCTTTGGGCTTGTCCCATCGGGCCTACGTGCTCGAAAACGGGGCCATCGCCTTGAGTGGAACGGGCGAGGAGCTTTTGGAAAACCCCCACATCAGGCAGACGTACCTGGGGCTTTAGCCGGCTTCAAGGTCTAGTTTTGCAATGACTTCAGATGGTTACAAGATTAAACTTCATCTCTGACCAAGGCCTGTCACCCTCGCCCTCAAATTCGTTCGGACAACCAAAACAAAACTTATTTGAATGATGGCTAATCGGTATAATGTAATCAGAATCCCCCTGAGGTGGACCATCCGCCCCGAGGGCGGCGTCAGAATTTCTGAAGGAGAAGATGATGGCCAGAAAAGCTTTTCAGACCGACAAGGCGGCCGTCACCGGCGGGCCATACTCCCAGGCGGTCATCCACAACGGCTTGATCTACCTCTCGGGCCAGGGAGCGGTCGCCCCCGCGACCAACGAACTGGCCTTGGGCACCATCGAGCAGGAGGCTGAGCTGGCCCTCCAGAACATCCGCATCATCCTCGAAGAGGCCGGGTCCTCCCTGGACAAGGTCTTGAAGGTGACGGTCCACCTTCTCGACATGGCTGAGTACAGCCGCTTCAACGAAGTCTATCGGCGGCACTTTCCGCTCGACCCGCCGGCTCGGACCTGCACCCAAGCGGCCAAGCTGCCCTTTGGCACCCGGGTCGAGGTGGACGTCATCGCCGCCCTGTGATCCTTGAAGACCACGGAAAGTCGGGCCTGGTCCGAAAAGCGGTCCTGGCCCTGCACTTCGGCGCCCTGGGCGATTTCGTCATCTCCTGGCCGGCCCTGAGGGCCCTCAAGGCCGGCGCCGGCCGCCTGGAGCTGGTGACCCGGCCAGAGTGGGGCCGGCTCATCTCAAGGCCTCAATTCGTCCACGACCGCGATTCAGCCCGCCTGGCCGGCCTCTTCAGCCCCGAGCCCGAAGCCGCGCTGGAGGCCTGGCTGGCCTCCTTTGATTTGATCGTCGTCTTCGCCGCCCGCCCGCCCCAAAGCCTCCTGACCAGACTGCGCGCCGCCGGGGTCAGACAGATCCTGGTCATTGACCCCCGGCCGCTTGAGGGCTCGCCGCTCTCGGCCTGGGAGCATCAACTCGAGGCCGTGGCCGGGGAGGGTTTTGAGACCGCCTTGCCGCCGCCGCGCCGCGCCGAGACCAAGGGAGCGGTGGTCATCGCCCCTGGAAGCGGCGGCCGGCCCAAGCGCCTCGGTCCTGAACTGGTCCGGGGGCTGGTGGGTGGATTGAACAAACACAACCTGACGGTCAAGATCCTTTTCGGCCCGGCCGAGGACGAGGCTTTCCGCGCCCACGTCCTGGCGGCCGTCAGACCATGGAGGATCGCGGTTTGGGCCGACCCCGGCTTTGGGGATCTGGTCGCCGGCCTCTCTTCGGCCAGGGTGTTCGTCGGCGCTGACTCTGGGGTGAGCCACCTGGCCGCCGCCCTGGGCGCGGCCGCGGCGGTCGTCTTCGGGCCGAGCGATCCCCGGATTTGGGCCCCCCGCGGGGCGACAATCCTGACCCCGGACGCACCCTGCGCCCCCTGCGGGCCGGAGGCGGCCAGGGATTGTGAGGACAGAAAGTGCCTCCACCCCTCGTCGGCTCGAAAAATTTTAAAAACACTCGAGAGGATGATCGGTCTTTGAGGACCGCTTCTCCCGGCCAGCCGCCAAGGAGTGTTAATAAGAGCCTCACATTCGTTCCAATAACCAAACAAACGATTAAACGGCCGCTGGAATCGAGATAAATTGGACTTTTTGGGCCGCGCTCTTTGCGGATGGGGTTTGGTGTGGTATGTTTGCACCCAGTCCGGGAGCGAGGATTCAGGCGCGACATATAAATTTCAGGGGTTACAATATGGTCTCAGATATTAAATTGGTTCGCCAGATTAAAAAAGTCTTGGTTTTGGTGGACGAGTCAAACATCGTCGGTTCGGCCAAGCTGCTCAACAGGCGCATCGACTGGCCCAGGCTCAGGGATTTCTTGGTTCGCGACCACCTTGGCCGCGAACTGGTGGAGATGGTCATCTACGTCGGCTTGCCGCCGGTGGCCGAGGCCTGGAACGAGGCCCGCAAGCGAAAAATGGGCTTCGTCCACTACCTGCGCACCCAGGGGTTTTTAGTCGTGACCAAGGACGGCACCCCCCGCGGCGAGGATTACAAGGCCAACGTGGACGTGCTCATGGGCATCGACGCCATGGCCATCTCGACCCGCATCGAACCAGACGTGGTCGTGCTCGTCACCGGCGACGCCGACTTCGCCCACCTGGCCACGGAGTTGAGGCGACGCGGCATCAAGGTCGAGGTGGCGGCCACCAAGGCCGCCCTGGGGGCCCAGCTTCAGAGTTCAGCCAACCAGGTCGTCGAGCTGGATTCCCTGCTGGCCACCTTTGAGGATCTCTACCCCGAGGACAACGGCGAGCCCTCCTTGCACCACCCGGCCGAACGGATCATCTCTCAGCCGGCGTGACGCCAAAGAGCCGGCCGAAGATCGGCCGGCGTCAAGCCTTGACCTCACATGGCCGCGGGCAGGCGCCAGGCGGCCATGACGCCGCCGGAGCCCAATTCCTCCTCGATCCTCAAGAGCCGGTTGTACTTGGCCACCCGCTCCGAGCGGGAGGCCGAGCCGGTCTTGATCTGGCCCATGCCGCCGGCCACGGCCAGGTCGGCCAAAAGGGCGTCCTCGGTTTCGCCGGAGCGATGGGAGACCACCACCCCCCAGCCGGCTCTCTTGGCCATTTCGATGGCCGCCATGGTCTCGGTGACAGTGCCGATCTGATTGAGTTTGATGAGGATGGCGTTGGCCGTCTTCTCTCTTACGCCCCGGGAGAGGCGTTCGGTATTGGTCACGAAAATGTCGTCCCCGACGATCTGAATCTCCTGGCCCAGCCTCTGACGCATCAGGGCGAAGCCGGCCCAATCCTCCTCGGCCAGGCCGTCCTCGACGGAGATGATGGGATACTTGGCCACCCACTGGGCGTAGAATTCAATCATCTCCTCGGAAGTCCGCGTGGAGCCGTCCGACTTGTGGAAGACGTAAAGCCCCTGATCCTTGTCAAAAAAGGATGACGCCGCGGCGTCGAGACAGAGCCCCACCTCCTCGCCGGGTTTGTAGCCGGCTTTTTCGATGGCCTGGAGGATCACCTCCACGGCCTGCTGGTTGGATTTGAGATCCGGGGCGAATCCGCCCTCGTCGCCCACGGCGGTGGACAGCCCCTTGTTGGCCAGGACTTTCTTGAGGCTTTGAAATGTCTCCACGCCGACGCGCAGGGTTTCCTTAAAGGTCGGAAAGCCCAGCGGCATGATCATGAACTCCTGGATGTCCACGTTGTTGCCGGCGTGAGCCCCGCCGTTCAGGATGTTCATCATCGGCAGGGGCAAGACCCGGCCGGCCAGGCCGCCCAGGTAGCGATAGAGCGGAATCATCATCGACGCCGAAGCCGCCCGGGCGCAGGCCATGGACACGGCCAAGATGGCGTTGGCCCCTAAACGCTTTTTGTTGGGCGTGCCGTCCAGGTCGATCATCCTTTTATCCAAACCGGCCTGGTCGCGGACGTCCAGACCGGCCAGGGCCGGTCCGATGACGTCGTTGACGTTGGCCACGGCTTTGAGCACGCCCTTGCCGCCGTAACGTTTCTCGTCGCCGTCTCTCAGCTCCAGGGCCTCGGCCTCGCCGGTGGAGGCTCCCGAGGGCACCGCCGCCCAGCCAAAGGCCCCGCCGGAGAGGAAGACCTCGGCCTCCAGGGTGGGGTGGCCTCTGGAATCGAGGATTTCGCGGGATTTGATCACCTGAATCTGAAACATAACCGCCTCCCATGTGGGGGTTTAAATAGTAGCGGGCTCGGCTTGAGGAGTAGTATACGATAAAAATGAACGGCTTTCCTCTTGAAAAGAAGAGGTCCGTGTGACAGAATCGACAGCCGGTCTTGGACCGGCCGACAGCCTTTAGGCTTGGAGGGAACAAGTGACCCAGCAGTACGTTTATTTTTTCGGATCCGGCGGAGCCGAGGGCTCGGCTCAGATGAAGAACCTGCTCGGTGGGAAAGGAGCCAACCTGGCCGAGATGGCCGGCCTGGGGCTGCCCGTTCCGGCCGGCTTCACCATAACCACCGAAGTGTGCACCATCTATTACCGGCGCAAGGGCGGCTACCCCGCCGGCCTCGAGGATCAGGTCGCCGCGGCCCTGATTCGGGTGGAAGAGGCCATGGGCGCCAATTTCGGCGACGTCCACAATCCTCTGCTCCTGTCCTGCCGCTCCGGGGCGAGGATATCCATGCCCGGCATGATGGACACGGTCTTGAACATCGGCCTCAACGACGAGACGATCGAGGGGCTCATCGCCCTGACCAGCAACGAACACTTCGCCTACGACGCCTATCGGCGATTCGTGAACATGTACGGCGACGTGGTTCTGGGCGTCAGGGCCGGCAAGAAGGAGGAGGACCCCTTTGAGCTCATCCTGGAGAGCAAAAAGCGCGCCCGAGGCGTCGCGGCCGACGTGGAGCTGAGCGCCGAGGATCTCAAAGATCTGGTCGCCCAGTTCAAGGCCCTGATTAAAAAGCGCACCGGCCGCCCCTTCCCCGAAGACCCCAAGGAGCAGCTCTGGGGGGCCATCGGCGCGGTCTTCAAGTCCTGGATGGTGCCGCGGGCGGTGGCCTACCGCGAGATCCACCACATCCCCGGCGATTGGGGCACCGCGGTCAACGTCCAGTCCATGGTCTTCGGCAACATGGGCGAGGACTGCGCCACCGGCGTGGCCTTTACCCGCGACCCGGCCACGGGCGAGAACTACTTTTACGGCGAGTACCTGACCAACGCTCAGGGCGAGGACGTGGTCGCCGGCACCCGCACGCCCCGGCCGATCAACCGGGCCAAGAACCCGCCCCCGGAGGTGGTCACCCTGGAGGACGAGATGCCCGGGCTCTACCAGCAGCTCGACGGCATCCGCCACACCCTGGAGAAACACTACCAGGAGATGCAGGACGTCGAGTTCACCATCCAGCAGAACAAGCTGTGGATGCTTCAGACCCGCACGGGCAAACGCACGGCCGAGGCGGCCATCAAGATCGCCGTGGACATGGTCGACGAGGGTCTCATTGACAAGAAGACGGCCGTCAAGCGCATCGAGGCCGAACAGCTTGACCATCTCCTCCACCCCGCCTTCGAGGCCGAGGCCTTGAACGAGGCCCGGGAGGAGGGGCAGGTTCTGGCCAAGGGCCTGGCCGCCTCCCCTGGCGCGGCCGTGGGCCGGGTGGTCTTCTCGACCGAGGAGGCCGAGGACTGGGCCGCTTCGGGCCAGAAGGTCATCCTGGTGCGCATCGAGACCAGCCCGGACGACATCCGGGGCATGAACGCGGCCCAGGGCATCCTCACCGCCCGGGGCGGCATGACCTCCCACGCCGCCGTGGTCGCTCGGGGCATGGGCACCCCCTGCGTGGCCGGGGTGACCGCCGTCCAGGTGTCGTACGCCGATGATCTGTTCAGGGTCGACGGGCGCGTGGTCCGCAAGGGCGATTGGGTCAGCCTCGACGGCGCCAGCGGTGAGGTCATTCTGGGCCAGGTGGCCACCGTTCCTCCGGCCTTGGCCGGCGAATTCGGCCGCTTCATGGAGTGGGTCGACGAGTTTCGGGTTCTGGGGGTTCGAGCCAACGCCGACACCCCCCACGACAGCCAGGTGGCCCGCAACTTCGGCGCCCAAGGGATCGGGCTGTGCCGGACCGAGCACATGTTCTTCGCCGGCGAGCGCATCGACGCCGTGCGCGAGATGATCGTCGCCCGGCACGAGCGCGGCCGGCGGGAGGCTTTGGCCAAGCTTCTGCCCATGCAGCGGGAGGACTTCATCGGCATCTTCAGGGCCATGGACGGCCTGCCGGTGACCATCCGGACCCTCGATCCGCCCCTCCACGAGTTCCTGCCCCACACCGACGAGGAGATTCAGGAGCTGGCTTACAAGATCAACGTCCACCCCGACCGTCTCAGGGAGACGATCGCCTCCCTGTCCGAAGCCAACCCCATGCTGGGGCATCGCGGCTGCCGCCTGGGGCTTTACTATCCCGAGATCACCGAGATGCAGGCCCGGGCCATTTTCGAGGCCGCCTGCGAGGTGACCAAGGAGGGCAAGAAGGTCTTGCCCGAGGTGATGATCCCCCTGGTGAGCACCGTGGCTGAACTCAAGCTCCAGCGGCAGGTGGTCGTGGAGGTGGCCAAGCAGGTCTTCAAGGAGACGGGCGTCAAGGTGGATTACCTGGTCGGGACGATGATCGAGCTGCCGCGGGCGGCCCTGGTGGCCGACCAGATCGCCAAGGTGGCCGAGTTTTTCAGCTTCGGCACCAACGACCTGACCCAGACCACCTTTGGCCTGAGCCGGGACGACGCGGGCAAGTTCCTGCCCTTCTACGTCAACCACGGCATCTTGCCGGCTGATCCCTTCGTCACCCTCGACATTGAGGGGGTGGGGCAACTGGTGGCCATGGGCGTCAAGAGGGGCCGCCGGGCCAGACGGGGCCTCAAGGTCGGCATCTGCGGCGAGCACGGCGGTGATCCGGCTTCGGTCCGCTTCTGCCACCGCGTCGGCCTCAACTACGTCTCCTGCTCCCCCTTCCGGGTGCCCATCGCCCGGCTGGCGGCGGCTCAGGCAGCCTTGGAAAATGAATGAGGACGAGGCGGATGGGCATCCATATCCTGGGCACGGGCTCTTACGTTCCAGAAAAGATCCTCAGCAACCAGGACCTCGAAAAGATAATGGACACCTCTGACGAGTGGATTCAAAAGCGGACCGGCGTGCGCGAGCGTCGGGTGGCCGCCAAAGAGGAAGCCTGTTCCGACTTGGGCCTCATCGCCAGCCGCCGGACCTTGGAGATGGCCGGTCTGGACAAGGACGTCATCGACCTCATCATCGTCTGCACCATCACCCCGGACACCCACTGCCCGGCCGCGGCCAACTGGCTCCAGGCCAAGCTGGAGACCCCCAAAGCCGTCACCTTTGACGTCACCGCCGCCTGCTCGGGGTTCATCTTCGGCCTCAACGTGGCCGAGCAATACCTCGCCACCGGGGCGGCCAAGTACGTCCTCGTCGTCGCCTCGGAGGTGATGACCCGGACTCTGGATTACACCGACCGCGCCACGGCCATCCTCTGGGGCGACGGAGCCGGGGCCGTCTTGCTGACCCGAAGCGAGCAGACGCCCCAGATTCTCTCGACCCACATCCACACCGACGGGGCCAACGGCCAGAACCTGCTCATGCCCGGCGGCGGATCGGCCACTACGCCCATCTCTTACGAGAGCGTCGACAAGAAGCTGCACACCTTAAAGATGATCGAGGCCTCGGCCTCAGTCCGAGTGGCGGTGAGACGGTTCGTGGAGTCGGTCCAGGAGGCCTGCCAGGCCAACGGCGTGAGTATCGACGACGTCAGCCTCATCATCCCCCACCAAGCCAATCTGCGGATGCTTCAGTCCGTGGCCAAGCGGCTGGAGGTGCCCATGGAGCGGCTTTACATCACCGTGGACAAATACGGCAACATCTCCTCGGCCTCGACGGCCATCGCCCTGGACGAGGCCGTGCGCCATGGGGCCATCAAGAAGGGCGACCTGGTCATCCTGACCGCCTTTGGTGGCGGTTTGACCTGGGGCAGCGCCCTGGTGAAGTGGTGACGTGGCCCCCGGCCGCGGCGCCGATGGCTCTCAAAGCCCCGGAGAGGTCAGATCCTTTCCGGGGTTTTTTAGCCTGTTTTAAAAATAGAATTAGACGGGGGGCGAGGTGGAGACTGGATCATCCGGCGCGGCCAAGGATTATCACGACCGCACCAGTTACGACCGGGCCACCCTGGGCGGTCACGCGCTCGACTGGGCTGATCAGCCCTCGCTCGACAAAAACTACCCCGGCCGGCAGAGCTTTCCTTTGCCCCAAGACGTTTCCTTTCCTGACCAAAGACTGAGCCAAATCCTCCAATTCGAGCCGCCCCGGACCACGGCGCCGACCATCTCCCTAAAAAGCCTCTCCCGGCTCCTTTTTCTGACCTACGGCCTCACCGCTTCACACCGCCATTTGGACGGCGAGCATCTTTACCGCAGCGCCCCCTCGGCCGGAGGGCTGTACCCCTGCGAAATTTACCTCGCCTCGAGAAACGTCGCCGGGCTGCCCGAGGGGCTTTATCACTACTCTGTTCATAAACACGCCCTCGTAAAAC
>CAYXRH010000021.1:4191-21224 GCA_964466355.1 uncultured Thermodesulfobacteriota bacterium | reverse complement strand
ACCCTCGACCTGAAGTGAGAACAACCAACCAAAATTACACCCTTGAAAGCAACTTTGTATCACAGACTATTTTCTAAACGGCACTTCAAAATGAACGGTGCTGCCTTTGGATTCTCGGCTCTCGACCCAGATGCGCCCGTCCATCCCCTCGACCAGGCGCTTGGCCAGAGTGAGGCCGAGGCCGGCCCCGGAGAAGCGTCTGGTCAGAGAGGAGTCGACCTGAAAAAAGGGCTCGAAAATCAAATCCAGCTTGTCGCTCGGAATGCCGATGCCAGTGTCGGTCACGGAAAAGAGGATCACACTCGAGGCCTCGTCTTCTAAGCGGAGGCTGGCCACGATGGAGATGCGCCCCTGCTGAGTGAATTTCAAGGCGTTGTCGATTATGCGGCGCAGGACTTGCTCCAGCCGCTTGCCGTCGCCGACGATCGGGCTCGGGAGCCGGCCCTCCATAAGAACATCCAGGTCGAGGCCCTTGTCTTGGGCTCTGGCGCTGGCCGAGGCGGCGACTTTTTGAATCACCACCTTGAGATCAAAGGGCTCGGCCGGTTCCTTGGGGCGCGGCGTCTCCATCTCAGACAATTTCAAGACGACCTTGATCATGTCCAGGAGGGAGAGGGCCGATTGGTGAATCGCCCCCAAAAACTCCCGCCGCTCGACGTTCTCCTCGTCGTCTTGGAGAAGGTCGGTCAGGCCAATGATCTGGTTCAAGGGCGTCTTCAGCTCGTGGCTCATGTTGGCCAGGAAGGCGCTCTTGGCCCGGTCGGCCGCCTCGGCCCGCTCCTTGGCGGCCACCAAAGCCGCTTCGGCCCGCTTGCGCTCGGTGACGTCGCGCATGACCGTGGCCAGGCACATCGGCTCATCGCCGTCCGGACGCCTGACCACGAACAGGGCTATGTGGACGTCGATGGGCTCGCCGCTGACGAAATGGCGGAGCCGGCCATCCCCGTGCCACGATCCCTCGGCCATGACCTGAGGGAGCAAGATCTCCCGGGCCAATGACTGACCTATCTCGGTGAGGTAATCAAAAATGGTCGTCGCCGAGACGTCCTCGTCGTCGCGCAGGCCGACGAGCCGGCGGCCGGCCTCGTTGATGTAAAAGACTTTCCCCTCCAAGGAGGCCATGGAGATGAACTCGCTGCTGTTCTCCAGCAGCGAGGCCAGTCTTTGCCGGGCCTCCTCGGCTGTTTTGCGCGCGGTGATGTCTTCGGACGAGCCGACGATTCGATGAAGCTTTCCCGAGTCGTCGTAAACGGCGTAAGATCGGGTCCTAATCCAGCGCACCGAGCCGTCGGGCCGGGCGATGCGGTACTCCAGGTCATCGCCCTTGAGCCTGGATTTGGCCAGCCTGGCCTCCACGTGGGGGCGATCATCGGCCACGACGGCCTTGACCCAGGCCTGGGGATCTTCATAAAGGCTCTCGCAGCGCAGACCCCAGATCTTTTCAAAGGCCGGAGAAACATAAAGGACCCGCCTCTCGGTGGCGTCGACCAGCCAGAAGACCTGCCCCATGACCTCGGCCATCTGGTGGAACCTCGCCTCATTCTCAACCAGGGCCTTCTCGGCCCGCCGACGCTTGTCCGCTTCGGTCCGCCAATCCCTGGCCCGTCCCCGGTAAATCCAGGCCAAGCCGATTAAAAGAAACAGGGACAGGAAAAGAATAATATCATCGACCTCGTGGGCCTCGAGAGATCGGGTGGCCTCCTGAAACCACTCATTGACGTCCAGCCAGGCGGCCAAAACGACACCAACGGCGGTGAAGGCGACTAAGGGGAGAATATCTCTCAGAAAAAAATCTTTCTTGGTCATGGACGCTCTTTCCTTAATTAAATGGACCGCTCTGTGATGGCCCGGCGAATCAGAGCAAGGGGGAAGTATACCTTCTGCGGCCTTTTTAGCCAACAAGCGTCTTTTCCAGGCCCTGAATAAAAACCCCTGACGCGGCCGTTTATGGGGCTTAAGCAAGGCTTGTTAAGGGCTTGACACTTATATTCGAGGCGTATAGTATGCTCGCCTGAATCTTTTCAGGCAGACGCGTCCGTTTCAGTGAGTCATTACATGGGTAGGTTCAAGGAACATCGGGATTCGGTTGAATATTTGGCTCTGGTGAGTCAAGTCGGCTTGACCATGGCCGGATCGATTCTGCTCTGCCTGGCCGCGGGCTATTACCTCGACAAATGGCTGGGCACCAGAGGCGTGCTGCTGGTCGTTTTCATTCTCCTCGGCGTAGTCGGCGGGGCGGTGACGTGTTACCATCAAATCATGAAACTCAATAAATCCACGACTACACGGGAAAATCACACGTGATCAGAACCACCGCCGGAGAGGTCCCCCTCGAGGCCGACCAGAACGACTATCACCGCTTCGTGCGGCAGCGCCTCAGGTGGGCCTTTCTGCTGACCCTGACGGCCGCTTTTGTGCTCATCATCCTCAGCCACAAGCCAGCCGCCAGAGGGGTCGCCCTGGGCGGCCTTTTCTCCGGCCTCAACTTCATTCTCCTCTCCAGGTCCTTGGCTGGTCGGGTGGTTCGCCGCGACCTGCCGGGACGCATTTGGGGGATAATGTGGCTCCTGATCCGGTTGGCCGTCCTGGCCGTGCCCCTCGTCATCGCCGCCAGAACGGATTACTTCAGCCTTCCGGCCGCGGCGGCGGGCTTGTTCGCCGTCCAGGCCGCCTTGCTCTTGGAACCGCTTTTCAAAGGATTTACGAGGCGCTAGGTGGAAGAGCTCACCCATCTGCCCCAATGGCAGCTCAAGTTAGGCCACATCACCCTGACCTTGAACGCCGAGACCATCACCATGACCTGGGTGGTCATGGGCATCCTCATCGTCTTCAGCCTCCTGGCCACGCGGCGCATGAAGCTGGTGCCCAACCCCTTCCAACTCATCGCCGAATTGATCATCGTCGTTTTCAAAAACCTGGCCGAGGACGCCCTGGACGAGAAGGGCCGGACCTATTTCCCTTTGATCTTGAGCCTTTTTTTGTTCCTCATCTTGAGCAACTGGCTGGGGGTGATCCCCTTCCTCGGCGAGCCAACCAAGGACCTCAACACACCTTTGGGCCTGGGCGTCATGGGCTTTTTCATCGCCCACTACGTCGGCATCAGGACCAAGGGCTTCAAAGGCTACATCAAGGACTACATGGAGCCCATCTTCTTCATGGCCCCCTTGAACGTCATCGGCGAGATAGCCAAGGTGGTGTCCATCTCGTTTCGTCTTTACGGCAACATCATGGGCGGGTCGATCATCATCCTGGTCGTCTCTGACCTGGTCTACCACTTGATTCTGCCGCCGTTTCTCTACGGCTTCTTCGGCCTTTTCGTGGGCTCCATTCAAGCCTTCGTTTTCACCATGCTGACCATGGTCTACATCTCGGTTCAGATGAAATAGGAGTCGGCCTCTGTGCTAGAGATCCAAGCAGTCAGTTATCTCTCCGCGGGCATCTGCATCGGCCTCGGGGCCATCGGCGCCGCCGTGGGCGAGGGCTACGCCGCCGGCATGGCCAACCGCGCTCTCTGCGCCGCGCCTCAGGAACAGGGCAACATCTTAAAGACCATGCTCGTCGGCCAGGCCATCGCCGAGTCAGCCGGCATCTTCGCCCTGGTGGTGGCCATGCTGCTCATCTTCGTCAAGTTCCCCTTCGCGGGCCCGGCCGGGGCGGCGGCCGTCCTGGGCGCCGGTCTGTCCATGGGCTTCAGCGCCGTGGGCTCCGGGGTGGGCTCGGGCTTTCCGGCCGGAGCGGCCTGCCGGGCCATCGGCCCCCGACCGGACCTCTCCGGACCCCTGACGACGAACATGCTCATCGGCTCGGCCATCTGCCAGACGCCGACCATCTTCGGCCTGGTGGTCTCTTTCATGCTCATGTTCTTGGATTTAGGGCACAAAAGCAATCCGGCCGCCTGGGCGGCCCTTTTGGGGGCCGGATTGGCCATGGGCTTGGCCGCCATCGGCTCCGGATTGGGGGCCGGCATGCCGGCCGGGGCCTGCTGCGAGGGCATCGGCCGCCAACCGGCCAGCAGCAGCCAACTGACGACGAACATGCTCATCGGCTCGGCGGTCTGTCAGACGCCGGCCATTTTGGGCATGGTCATCGCTTTCATGCTCATGTTTCTCGACTTTTCCAATCGGCCGGCCCACCCGACCATCGCCGCCCTCTTGGGGGCTGGTTTGGCCGTGGGCCTGGCCTGCATCGGGCCGGGCATTGGCAACGGCCTGACGGCCAAGGAGGCCAACGAGGGCATCGCCCGTCAGCCGGAGAGCTACGGTCCGGTGACCACGACCATGCTCGTGGCCATGTCGGTCTCCCAGTCAACCGGCATCTACGGCTTTCTGATCGCTTTGCTTCTGGTGTTCCGGGAATTCGAGCCCAACACCACCCTGGCCGCCTCGGCCGCCTTGTTGGGCGCCGGGCTGTCGTCTGGTTTCGGCGGCATCGGGCCAGGGTTGGGCATTGGCATGGCCGGCGCCTACGCCGCCCGCTGGGTCGCTCGGGAGATGGACAGCGCCGTGCTCTTGACCCGGACCATGCTCGTCGGCCAGGCCGTGACCGAATCCACGGCCATATACGCTCTGATCGTCGCTTTATTGCTGACGTTGTCGCTCTAGTAAGGAAGGAGAACGGAAATGGTGGAAGGTGCGGACATCGTTAGAGCCGCCGCGTTGCTGGGCTCTGGTATCGCCATGGGTCTGGGGGCCATCGGCCCCGGCGTGGGCGAAGGCTTCGCCGCGGGCAAGGCCTGTGAGGCCATCGGTCGCAATCCCCGCGAGGCCGGCCTTTTGACCCGGACCATGCTCGTCGGCCAGGCGGTCAGCGAGTCCACCGGGATCTATTCCCTGGTCGTGGCCTTGCTGCTCATCTTCGTGGTCTAGGGCCTGACTCTCAAGGGAGGCCGAGACTTGATCAACATCAACTTCACACTCTTCGTCCAGATCGCTCACTTCCTGGTGCTGGTCTGGATCCTCAACCGGCTTCTGATCAGACCGATTTTGGCCCACTTGGGGGAAAAGACCCAGGAATTCGAGGCCCGACGGGCGGCGGTGGAGGAGATTAAATCCGAGACCGCCAGCCGCGAGCAGGCTTACAAGACCCGCCTGCGCACCATCTACGCCCGAGCGACCGAGGAAAGAAGCCAGTTCGAGGCCGAAGCCGGCGCGGAGGCCAACCAGATCAGGGAGCGCGCCCTCGTAGAGGCCAAGGAAATCGTGGAGCGGTCCCGAAGTGAGATTGAGGCCTCAAAAATACAGGCGCGTGAAGTTTTGATCGCTTCCCAAGACGCCTTGGCCGAAGAGGTGGCCGCGGCCATCCTGGGGAGGAAGGCATGAAGTCGAAGCTCGTCGTCGGGCTCATTTTCGCCGCCGCGGCCGGCGCCCTTTGGGGCGTCGATGCCGCCTGGGCCGCCGAGAAATCAGCCTTCAGCTTTTACTGGAATAATGGCTGGCGGATCGTCAACTTCCTCATCCTGGCCGGGCTGTTGTTCAAGCTCCTCAAGGAGCCGGCGGCCCACTTCTTTAAAGGCAAGCGCGAGGAGGCCGAGGCGAGCATCGCCGAGCTGGAGGAGGCCAGAACCAAGGCCCAGGCCGAGCTGGACGAACTCAAAGCCAAGCTGGCCGAGGCGGACAGGGACATGGCCGAAATCCTCGAGAAGCTCAAAACCATGGCCCTCAAGGGCCGGGAGAGCATCATCCACGACGCCCAGAATATTGCTGAGGAGATTATCTATCAGGCCAAAGTGATCGTTGAAAACGAATTGGCCAGAGCCAAGGCGGAGTTGTTGGCCTCCTCGGCCGAGGCGGTGATCGCCTCGGCCAGAACAAAGCTCGCCAGCCGCCTCACCCCGGCTGACCAGGAGCGGCTCTTGAGCGAGGCCCTGGCCAAAATGAAGCGGACCACCGTTTCGTCATGAGCGGTGGACAGGCGCCGGGGAGTTCAGGGGACGGGTCATGATTAACAAGGTTTTGCTCATCGGCCATCTGGGGGCCGACCCAGAGATGCGCTACACCGCCACCGGCACGCCCGTGGCCAACTTCCGCCTGGCCACCAACGAGCGGTACAAGGACGCCTCGGGCGAGTGGCAGGATCGGACCGAATGGCACCGCGTTGTCGCCTTCGGCCGGCTGGCCGAAATATGCGGCGAGTACCTGGCCAAGGGGCGCCAGGTCTTCATCGAGGGCCGCCTCCAGACCCGCTCCTGGGAGGACAACCAGGGCCAGACCCGCTACACCACCGAAATCGTGGCCAGGGAGATGAAGATGCTTGGCCAGAGAGAGGGCGCCCCCTCCGCCCGACCCCGACCGGCCGGGGCCCAGGCCGGGCCGTCCCCGCAGCCGCCGGCGGAGGACGACCTGGAGGACGACATCCCCTTCTAGCCGCCCTCAAGGCAGGCTTAAGCTGGTCCCGACGCTGTTTAAGACAAAAGCCTCCCCAAACATCTCGGTGAAGCGGTTGATGGCCTTGCGGCCGGTGCAGTGCATCGGCGCCACCAGTGCGAGGTCAAATTTTTTCAGCTCAACGATGGTTTCCTCGATGATGGGCTCGAAATGAGGCCCGGAGAGGTGAAAACCGCCCAGGACGGCGAAAACTTCGGCGACGCCGGTCAAATCTTGGGCGTGGCGCACGGTGTTGACGATGCCCGAATGGGCGCAGCCCGAGACGACGACGAGGCCCGCATCGGCCAGGTTTAAAATGAGGGCCTGATCGTCAAGGATGGGGTCGGGCTCCAGGCGTCCGTCATATTTTATCAGGGCGGTGGGCAGGCCCTTTTCAAACGAGGTGCGGCGGGCCACCTCGCCGCTGACCAGGATTAAGCCCCCGGCTAAAAGATGGGGCCCTGTATTTTCGATGAGGCGCGCCCCGAGGCGCTCGAGATCCTCCCGGCCGGGGGGCTGAGGATAGGCAAGCGCGCCGCCGTCGGGAAGCTTGAAGTAGCGCTGATGGGTCAAGGCGACGGGGTGGGCGACCACCTCGACCGGACGATTCAATAGTTTCAGGACGCTCTTAAGCCCGCCGAAGTGGTCCACGTGACCGTGGGACAGGACGATGGTCTCGAGGTCATCCAAGACCACGCCGAGCTGCCTCAGGTTGTGAGCCACCGTCAGCGGCGAGTAGCCGGCGTCGAGGAGGATGGTGTGTTTTTGGGAGTCTTTGGCGACGCTGATCAACAAAGACAACCCGTGCTCGGCCAACAAGGTGTCGCTCGGTATGACCCCTGAGGCGGCCCTGGGCGGCCGGGTGACGCGCCCCTCGCTTTTCAAGAGAAGATCAACGTAGTTGTCGGCCAGGGTCAGAATCTCGACGCCGTCAGCCGCTTTCAGGGACGCCGCGTGGTCGGTCATGGTCTAACCTCCTCCTCTTGAGATGAGTCCGCGCCTTCGAAGATTCTGATGATGCTCTCGGCGGTGACTTCTTCTATCGGCCATTTAACTATTTGTTCGATTACAAAGGAAAAATGGTATAAGTCTCAGATCGTTCTCAAGGGAATCTGGGGCCGCTTGGCCTCCACGGGTCGGATGTAGTTGGCCTTGAGGTCGTGAGGTCTTAAGGCCTTTTTGAATTGGGAGAGGCCTAAGTATGCCACCTGGCCGGGGCTAATGGGCCACGCCTCGGGCTCGGCCAGGCGGGCCAGGGGGCCGAGGTGATCTTGAAAGAGAGGGCCGTAGGCTTTAAGCCCCTCGCCCAACAAAAAGACCGGCTTTCCCAAAGCGGCCAATCGCCTCGCCCAGTCCTCGGGCGCGACGGCCTGATCAGCCTCCAGACGTCTCAGTCCCTGGTATCTGGCCTCAAAAAGGGCGGCGTAGATGAGCCCCCGGCGGGCGTCGAGGACCGGGGAAACGAAACCGGCCGGCCCCAGCGCCGCCGCCTCGGCGGCCAGGGCCTCGAGGCTGGAGACGGGCGCCACCTTGAGGTTCAAGGCCCAGGCCAGGCCCTTGGCCGCGGCCAGACCGACCTTGAGACCGGTGAAGGAGCCTGGACCCACGGCCGCGGCGATGAGATCGAGGCTTTTCAGATCGAGCTTCCCGGCGGCGATGACTTCTTCGAGATAGACAAAGATGGCTTGGGCCCTCGACTTCGGCTCCGCTCGGCTCACCTCCCAGCGGACGCCGCCGTTCTCGGCCAGGCCCACCCCGGGCCTCAGATCGGCCGTCGCCAGGCCCAGGCAAAGCAAGGCCCCTCCCTACTGGGGGCCGAAGTATTGGTTGAAGATTCTTAAGAGATCGTTGAAGAAAACGAGGCCCATGAGCAAAAGGATGACCGCCAGTCCGACCGTCTGGGCCCGCTCCCGGTTGCGCACCGACACCGGACGGCCGACGAGGGCCTCCACGGCGAAGAAGAACATGTGGCCGCCGTCGAGGATGGGAATGGGCAAAAGATTCAAGAGGCCCAGGTTGACTGAAATGAGTCCGACGAAGAAAAGAAGACTGGCCGCGCCCTGCTTGGCCTGCTGGCCGGCCGCCTGGGCGATGAAGATGGGGCCGCCGATGGTGTTCAAGGGGATGCGGCGCTGAATTATTTTGACCAGGGACAATCCGGTCAGCTTGACCACCTGCCACGTCTGGACAAACCCGCCGCCCAGGGCCTCCCCCGGACCGACCCGACGGGTGAAGGTGCGGCCCGAGGGCGAGATGCCGATCATCGGCTTGGAGACGGTTTCGCCGAAGATGTTGCGGCCCTCGCCCGGCTGGGGGGTGATGACCAGGTCAAAGATCTTCTCCCCCCGCAAAACCTTGAGTCTGAGGGGCCTCAGGCCGTGGCCGGCGATGCGCGCCGCCATCTCGTCCCAGCTTCTGACCGGTTGGTCGTCCACGGCCAAAATCTCGTCCCCGACCTCGAGACCGGCCGCGGCGGCGGGATAGCCCTCGAGGACCTTGCCCACCTGCGTCTTCAAAAGAGGTTGACCGTATATTAATAAAATAATGGCAAATACAATTACAGCCAGCAGGAAGTTGGCCACCGGCCCGGCGGCGACGATGGCCAAGCGGCCAGAAACCGGCTTGTGGGCGAAGGAGACGGCTTCCTTTTCCGGGGCCACTTCATCGTCGAGGGACTCGCCCAGAAGCTTGACGTAACCGCCCAAAGGCACGGCCGAGAGGCGGTACTCGGTCGGCCCTCGCTTCAGCCCAGCCAGCTTCGGCCCGAAGCCGATGGAAAAGCGCTTCACCTCCACCTTGAGAAGCCGGGCCGCCAAGAAGTGGCCCAGCTCGTGGGCCATGATCAGTCCGCCGAGAACCAGCGCCGCCGCGACTAGGGTCGTCAAGGCTCAAGCCCCCTTTCCGGCCAAGGAATCCACGATTTGGCTGGCCGCGCGGCGGGCCGAGGCGTCCACGGCCAGCACCGCCTCCAGATTATTTATAGACTCTGGGTGATGTCGTTCCAAGGTCTCCTCGACCACCTGGGGGATGTGGGCGAAACTGAGGCGCTCTTCCAAAAAGGCGGCCACGGCCACCTCGTCGGCGGCGGTGAGCGCCGCCGGGGCGCCTCGGCCGAGGCGGCCGGCCTCGAGGGCCAGCCTGAGACAGGGAAAACGCTCCATGTCCGGCGGTTCAAAGGTCAGCCGCCCCACGGAGAAGAGGTCCAGCCGAGCCACGTCCTTGAGGGGCAGGCGCTTGGGGAAGCCCAGAGCGTAGGCGATGGGCAGGCGCATGTCCGGCACGGAGAGCTGGGCCAGGACCGAGCCGTCCACGAACTCCACGGCGGAGTGGACGATGGACTGGGGGTGGATGTGAATAGCGATCTGCTCCGGCCTCAGGTCAAAGAGCCAGCGGGCCTCGATGGCCTCCAGCCCCTTGTTCATCAGGGTGGCCGAGTCCACGGTGACCTTGTGGCCCATCTCCCAGTTGGGATGGGCCAGGGCCTGGGCCGGGGTGACTTGGGCCGCCTCGCTTTGGGGCGTGGCCCAAAACGGCCCGCCCGAGGCGGTCAAGATCACCCGGGCGACGTCCTGGCGGCGGTGGCCCAAGAGGGCCTGGAATATGGCCGCGTGCTCCGAGTCCACCGGCAAGACCCTGGCCGCGGCCTTTTGGGCTTCGGCCATGACCAGCTCCCCGGCGGCGACGAGGCTCTCCTTGTTGGCCAGAGCGACGCTGCGTCCGATTTTGAGCGCGGCCAGGGTGGGGGCCAATCCGGCGAAGCCGACCACGGCCGAGACGACTAGATCGGCCTCGTCCATGCTGGCCACTTCGACCAGTCCCTGGGGGCCGCAGAGGACCTTTGTTTTACGCTCGTGGTTAAGGCGCCGGCGCAGGTCGGCCGCGGCCTCTCGGTCCAAGACCGAGGCCAGGCGGGGATTGAAGCGCTCGACCTGCCGCCACAAAAGCTCGACGTTGCGGCCGGCGGCCAAACCGACCACCTCGAAGAGCTCCGGCTCGGCGGCGGCGACCTCCAGGGCCAGGCGGCCGATGGTCCCGGTGGAGCCTAGAATGACCAGCCTTTTGACTTCCGAGGCCACTCACTTTCTCCACAGGTTCAAGACCAAAAAGAGCCACGGAGCGGCCAGGATGAAGCTGTCGAGGCGGTCGAGCACGCCGCCGTGGCCGGGCAGAATGCGGCCGGCGTCCTTGGCCTCGAAGGTCCGCTTGATCATCGACACGATCAGATCCCCCACCTGGGCGGCGACGGACAAACTAAAGCCCAGGAAAAGGAGACACCCCCAAGACCGCTCCAAGGCGTCCGTCAAGCCAGCCAAAAGGCCGACCCCGGCCCCGGCGGCCAGCCCGCTCCAGGCGCCGGCCCAGGTCTTGGCCGGCGAGAGGGTCGGATAGAGCTTCCTTTGGCCCCATTGGCGGCCGACGAAGAAGGCCGCGGTGTCGGTGGCGAAGACCACGGCCAGCAGGAAAAGAAGCCACCGTCGCCCCTGAGACGGCCAGGAGGCCAGGGCGGCCATGAGCCCCAGGGGAGTGAATATCAAAATCAGGCCGAGCCAGAGGCGGCTCACCTCATCGTACACGGTCCTTCGGGCGGCGAAAAGAAAGACGGCCAAGATGGTCAAACCCCCCAAACCGCTGAGCAAGGCCAGCCAGGCCCAGCCGGGGCGACCCTGGGCCAAGGCCAGGAGCACGGCCTGGCCGCCGAGAAAACCGCAGGCCGTCAGCGGCCAGGCCGGCCGTTTGACGAGGCGGTGATACTCCAGCCAGGCGCCGCAGCCCGCCAGGGCGAAGACGAGGTAAATCCAAATGCCCGGCGCCCACCAGATGACGGCCACCAGAAGAGGCACGCCCAAAAGAGCGGTCAGGACGCGGGCCTTGAGCATCAGCCCCTCAGGCCTTCTGGGCCGGGGCCGAGGTGAGGCCGAACCGGCGCTCCCGTCGCTGGAACTCCGCCACGGCCTCGATGAACGCCTGCTCCCTGAAATCGGGCCAATAGGTCTCCACCATGACCAGCTCGGCGTAGGCCGCCTGCCAGAGAAGAAAATTGGACAAGCGATGCTCGCCCGAAGTGCGGATGATCAGATCCACCCCGGGCAGGCCGGCCGTCTGGAGTTGGCTCATAAAAAAAGCCTCGTCTATGTCCTCGGGCTCGAGCCGCCCGGCCCTCACCGCCGCGGCCGCTTTCCTGGCTGCGGCAATGATCTCGGCCCGGGAGCCATAGGACAAAGCCAGATTGAGGACCATGGCCTCTCCGGCGGCGGTGGCGGCCATGGTCTTTTTGAGGGCGGCTTGCAGTCTTCGGGGCAGCCGCTCGGTCTGGCCGATGGTGGTCAGGCGGATGGACTGGTCGATCATCTCCTGCTCTTCCGAGGCCAGAAAGCGTTCCAAAAGCTCCATGAGCCCCCTGATTTCACTCTTGGGCCGACCCCAGTTCTCGGTGGAAAAGGCGTAGAGGGTCAGGGCCTCGACGCCTAATTGGCGGCAGGTCCTCACCACCGTCCGAACGCTCTCGGCGCCTTCGCGGTGACCCTTGAGCCTGGACAGGCCGCGCGCCTTGGCCCAGCGGCCGTTGCCGTCCATGATGATGCCGATGTGTCGAGGCAGTCTCTTGAGGTCGATTCCGGGCCATTTGGCGGCGGATGAAGATTCTCCCATCACTCTCCCTGACTTAAAATTCGACGGACAGGGAGCTGGCGCGCCGCCCCGGGGATAGGTGGAAGACATTTAGGGGATTCAACATTAGAACTCCATGATTTCCTTTTCCTTCTCCGCGGCGAGGTCGTCCACCTTGGCCGTGTGGGCGTCGGTGATCTTCTGAACCTCGTCGGCTCCCTTGTACATCTCGTCCTCGGAGATCTCCTTGTCGTTTTTGAGCTCCTTGAGCATCTCATTGGCTTCGCGGCGGGCGGCCCTCAGGACCACCTTGGCCTCTTCGGCCATCTTCTTGGTCACCTTGACCAGCTCCCGCCGCCGCTCTTCGGACAGGGGCGGCACCGCGATGCGCAGCACCTTGCCGTCGTTCATGGGGTTGAATCCCAACTCGGACTTGAGGATGGCCTTTTCGATGTCGCCGATGATCGTCTTGTCCCAGGGCTGAATCACCAAAAGCCTCGGCTCCGGGGCCGAAAGGGAGGCCAACTGATTCAGGGGCGTGCTCACGCCGTAGGCTTCCACGCTGATCCCGTCCAAAAAGGCGGTGGAGGCCCGGCCGGTCCGCACCCGCTTGAACTCCCGCTCCAGATTGGCCAGGGCCTTGGCCATGGATGATTTGAGATCGTCAAAGACCTCGTCGATCATCGTTCCTCTCCCCTGATGAGGGTGCCCACCTCATGTCCGCTCAAGGCCTTCTCCAGGTTGCCCGGCGCCAGCTTGAAGACCAGCACCGGCAGGTCGTTGTCCTGGCACAAGGACACGGCCGTCAGGTCCATCACTCTCAGGCCCCTGCTCAGAACCTCCTGATAGCTGAGCCTCTCGAAACGCTTCGCGGCCGGATTCTCCTCGGGGTCGGAGTCGTAGACGCCGTCCACCTTGGTCGCCTTGAACAGGGCGTCGGCCCCGATCTCGGCCGCCCTCAAGGCGGCCGCGGTGTCGGTCGAGAAAAAGGGCAGGCCCGTGCCCCCCCCGAAGAGGACCACCTGCCCCTCGGCCAAGAGCTTCAAGGCCAAGGACCGGTTGAAGGTGGGGGCCACCGGACCGACCGCGAAGGCGCTCAAGACCTCGGCCGGGGCGCCGGCCCCCTTGAGGGCTTGTTTCAGGGCCAGGGCGTTGATCAGGGTGGCCAGCATGCCCATGTGATCGCCGGCCACTCGCTCCAGGCCAAAGGCCTCACCCTTGAGACCTCGAAAAATGTTCCCCCCGCCCACGACCACGGCCAACTCAACGCCTTTGTCCCTGGCCGCCTGGATCTCCTCGGCGACCTCGCTCAGGCGAGCCATGTCGAGCCCGTATTCTTTACGGCCCTTCAAAGCCTCGCCTGAGAGCTTGAGCAAGATCCGTCTGAAGGCCAAGCGGGCGGGCATGGGCTGGCTCTAGTCCAGCTCTTCGCCCAGAACGAACCGGGCGAAGCGCCTGATCTCCATGTTCTCGCCGGTCTTGGCCACGGTCTGGTTCAGGTAGTCGGCCACGCTCATGTCCGTGTCCTTGACGTAGGGCTGTTCCAGCAGACAGGACTCGGCGAAGAACTTCTTGAGCCGGCCCTCGATGATGCGCTCGATGACCTTCTCCGGCTTGCCCTCCTCCAGGGCCTGGTGGCGATAGATGTCCTTTTCCTGCTCGATCAGGGCCGGGTCCAGGTCCTCCCGCCTCACGGCCAAGGGGGCGGAGGCGGCGATGTGCATGGCGATGTTTTTGACGAACTCGGAGTATTCCTCGGTCCGACTGACGAAGTCGGTCTCACAGTTGACCTCGACCAGGACGCCGATCTTGCCGCCGGCGTGGATGTAGGCTCCGACCTGCCCTTGACTGGCCAGCCTGGAGGCCCGCTTGCGGGCGGTGGCCAGGCCCTTTTGCCTCAGATACTCCAAAGCCGCCTTGAGATCGCCTCCGGATTCACCCAGAGCCTTCTTGCAGTCCATCATGCCCGCTCCGGTTTTGTCCCGCAGCTCCTTGACCATGGCGGCGGTGATTTCCACGGCTCAACATCCTCCGTCTAGTTAATCTTCGCCGTATTTGCCTTCGTCCTCTTCCATTTCAGCCTTGGCCGCTTCGACCGTCTCGGGAGCGATCTCCGGCTGGGGACGGCCTTTGCGGGCCACCTGAACTTGAACGCCGTCCGCGGTGGTGATGACCTTCTCCGCGGGCTCTGGCACAGGGGCCGCCTCCGACGGCGCGGCCTCGGCGACGATGGCTTCGCCCTCCTTGACCATCTTGACCAGCCGCTCCTCTTTCAAAGCCTGACCTTCGGCGCAGGCGTCGGCCATTTTGGAGGTGATGAGGCGGATGGCCCGGATGGCGTCGTCGTTGCCGGGGATGACGTAGTCGATGTCATCTGGATCGCAGTTGGTGTCCACGATGGCCACCACCGGGATCTTGAGCCGGTTGGCCTCGGCCACGGCGATCCTCTCCCGCTTGGGATCGACCACGAACAAGGCGCCGGGCAGGCGGCTCATCTCCTTGATGCCGCCTAAGTTGCGCTCGATCTTGTTCAGCTCCCGCATCAAAGAGAGCTGCTCCTTCTTGGGCCGCTTCTCCAAACTGCCCTCATCCCTCAGCCTCTCCAGATCCTTGAGCCGTTCGACGGAGCGGCGGATGGTCTTGAAGTTGGTCAGCATGCCGCCGAGCCAGCGGTGGAAGATGCAGTACTGGCCGGCCCGTTCGCTCTCCTCGGCGATGGCCTCCCGGGCCTGCTTCTTGGTGCCCACGAAGAGGACGGCGTTGCCCTGGGCGATCGTCTCCACGACGAAGTCGTAGGCCAACCTCAAATGCTGGACCGTCTTTTGGAGATCAATGATGTAGATCCCGTTGCGGGCGCCGAAGATGTACGGCTTCATCTTCGGGTTCCAGCGACGGGTCTGGTGGCCGAAGTGGACCCCGGCCTCTAAAAGATTCTTCATCGTGATTTGAAGCATGAGTGACCGCCTCCTGGTTCATCCGCCGCGCCCTTCGCCTCGAGCGGCCCATCCCCCAAAAAATCGAGGACACCCAGGCCGCCGATCCAGGCGCGTGAGTTATGAGCGCCTTCGCGCGCCGAAACGAAGTTATTACCACAACAACGGTGCCGGCGCAAGGGGAAAGAGGGCCAGGACCTTCCCCCTTTTTCACTTCCAAGACCGCTGGAGGACACACCACCGCCTGGCCATGAAATTCAATTCCGTTCTTTAAGGGAAGCCCTGATTCGGCCTCAGACCGCCCGATCCGCGGCCCGCTTGAGCGCCCGCCGGGTGGCCACGGCGACCATTTGGCGGCGGTATTCGGCCTCGGACCAGACGTTGTTTATGATCAAGCCCGCGGCCAGATTTTCAGCCGCGGCGGCGACCTGGCGGATGAGCGCCTCCTCGGGCGCCCGGCCCCGGAGAATGGCGTCGGCCTCCTCGACGACCACAGGCTTCGGCCCCGCCGCGCCGAGGACCAGTCTGGCCCGCTCGATCTTGCCTTTGCTCATGCCGAGGCAGGCCGCCGCCGAGACGAGGGGGAAGTCGATGAAGGAGCGCGGGGTCAGTTTCTCGTAGGCCGAGCCGAACGAGCCGGCCGGCCGGGGCAGAAGGACCTGGACCAGAATCTCATCGTCCCCCAAGGCGAAGGGCCCCTCGCCTTTGCCGGTGAAGAGTGCGGCCGCGGAAATGACCCGCTCTCCGGCCACGGAGGCCAGCTTGACCTGGGCCGAGAGGGCGACGAGCATCGGCGCGCCGTCGGAGAGGCAGGCCGAGGAGCACTCCTTGGATTCAGGCAGGGCCAGGCAGACCTGGCCCCCGGCCTTGAAGCAGCGCTCGCTGCCCCGGCGCCAGAAGGCCGACTGGTTATACATCAAACAGCGGGTGTCCAGGAGAAGGTTGCCGCCCAGGGTGGCCGCGTGGCGATGAAAGGATGGGGCGCCGACGCGGCTTAAGGCCTCGATGAGGCCGGGGAACTCCTGGGCCATGCTCTGGTCGGTTAAAACCGCCTCGAGGCTGACGGCGGCGCCGAGACGGGCGTAGATCGGCTCCATTTCGATGCGGCGCAGCTCGTCAATGTTCCTCAAGGACAAGAGCAGATCCGGCCTGGCGAGGCGCTGCTTGAGCCGGACCATCAAATCCGTGCCCCCGGCCAGAACCGCCGCCGCCGGGCCGTGCTCCCTTTTGAGGGTCAACAACTCGGCCAGGGTGTCAGGGGCCTGGTAGGCCAAGGCCGGCAGGCGCATGGGCTCTCTCCTGGTTTTGTATACAAAAGGCAGGTTAGACTAAAGGGGGGAGAGTGTCAAAGGGTTTTAGGGCCGCCTTTAATTGGGACAAAAGGGCGGTTTCGCCGTAGTCTCATTTCAGGCAACCAATTGAAGGATGGTGAACAAGGATGATATCCTTTGGCTGATTCACGGGCTGAGCGGCTGGATGAGGAAAGGAGAGAAGACATGAGCCACGTGGAGTTGAAAGGACTGGCCGAATTTTTGGAGGTCATCGGCCTGGACGAAGAGCCTGTGGGCCTCTTTTACACCGACGAGCAGCCAGAGGAGGGTTATGCGCCCAAGCCTCTGGAACTGCCGACCAGGGAGAGGGAGATCAAAAACGAGATCGACTGGTCGGCCACCTTCGCCGGTTTCTCCTGCGTCATGGGTCACATCTGGCGGGCGCGCAAAAAGAGGACGGCCGCCTATTTCGATTGCCAGCGCTTCGGCTGTCCGGGCGGAGCGTTCTGGCTGGGCTTCATGAAGCCCCAGACCGAGACCATAATTCGCTACGTCTCCACTGGCGTCCCCGGCCGCCTGCCCGGGGAGCTTTACTGCGACTCCGCGGATGAGCTGCGCCGCATCTTTGAGTTCATCGACCCAGAGCCAGCCCCGGCCAGGTTTCTGGTGGTCAAGCCGGTCAGCCTTTTCCTGTCCCAGGAGCAACCGCTGCTAATGGCCTTCTTCGCCCGGCCCGAGGTCTTGAGCGGCCTTCACCAGCTGGCCGCCTTTGTGACCAACGACCCCGAGGTGGTCGCCTCCCCCTGGGGCGCGGCCTGCACCGGCCTGATCACCTGGCCGCGGCGCTTCCTGGCTAAGGG
>CAYXRH010000021.1:0-4181 GCA_964466355.1 uncultured Thermodesulfobacteriota bacterium | reverse complement strand
CAAGCGGGCCGTCGTCGGCGGCTGGGACCCCTCGGCCCGCAAGTTCTTCAAGACGGACGAGCTTTCCTTTTGCGTGCCCTGGCCCATGTTTCAGGACATGCTCGGCCGCTGGCCGGAATCATTTCTGACCACCCAGACCTGGCAGACGGTCAAAAAGAAGATCGCCCGGTCCCGGAAAGCCTGGGGCGAAGACGGCTGAAAAGGGCGGTCTTGCCTTTGATCGATTTAGGGGCTATAATAATTTTCACTGATATCTGGTATAGGAAAAGGTTAAATGGATCTCCACCGGCTGGACATTTTCGCCAAGGTCTTTGAATTGGGCAGCCTCTCCCGCTCGGCCGAGGCCGTGTTTCTGTCCCAGCCGACCATAAGCGGGCACCTCAAATCCCTGGAGGAGGAGCTGGGCGTCAAGCTCTTCGACCGGCTCGGCCGCGGCGTGACGCCCACCCAGGCGGGGGTGGTCCTTTACGACTACGCCCTGAGGCTGCTTCGTCTCCGCGACGAGGCCGTGGAGGCCATCGCGGCCCTGTCGAACAACATTCAAGGCCAGCTCAAGGTGGGCGGTTCGACCATCCCCGGCCATTACATCCTGCCGACCTACCTGGCCCGGATGCGCCAGCTTTATCCAGAATTGATCGTTCACTTGAGCCTCGGCGACACCCGAAGCGTCGGCCGCATGGTCGAGGACGGGGCGGTGGAGGTCGGGATCATCGGCGCCCGGCTGGATAATTCCCGCTTGACCTACACGCCCTGCTGCCAGGACGAGCTGATCCTGGTCACGCCCGTGGGGCACCCCCTGGCCGGCCGCGGCAGGGTGGCCCTATCTGAGCTGAAAGGGCTCGACTACCTCTTGCGCGAGGCCGGTTCGGGCACGCGCATGGCCGCGGCCAGGGCCTTGGCCGCGAAGGGGCTCAGGTTGACCGACTTCAACATTATCGCCGAGTTGGGCTCCACCGAGGCGGTCCGCCGTTCACTCCTGGCCGGGCTGGGGGCCTCGATCCTGTCCCGTCTGGCCGTGGAGGAGGATCTGCAAGCCGGCCGCCTGGCCCACGTGGAGGTGGAAGGGCTCAAGATTACCCGCGACTTCTACGTCGTCGTCCGGGCGGGCAAGAGCCTCTCCCCGGCCGGCCGGAGATTTTTAGCCATGATCCAGGAGGAATGAAGTGAGTTCTGAGCCCCTCAGGTTGGCCGAGACGGTCAAAGCCGCCGGCTGAGCGGCCAAGATCGGGCCAGGGGACCTGGCCGCCGTGTTGAGCCGTCTGGAGCTCCAGTCCGACCCGCGCCTGCTGGTCGGCCGGGAGACGTCCGACGACGCCGGCGTGGTTCAGGTCAGGGACGACCTGGCCCTCATCCAGACCGTCGATTTCTTGACCCCCATGGTCAACGACGCTTACGCCTTCGGCCAGATCGCCGCGGCCAACGCCCTGTCCGACGTCTACGCCATGGGGGGCCAGCCCCTGGCGGTGATGAACGTGGTCTGCTTTCCGGCCAAGGGAGGGGACAAGGAGGTTCTCTTTCAAATCCTCAAGGGTGGACTGGACAAGGTCCGGGAGGCCGGCGCCCTTCTGGTGGGGGGCCATTCGGTGGAAGATCCGGAGATCAAGTTCGGCCTGGCCGTCACCGGTCTCGTCCACCCCAAGAGGATCGTCACCAACGCCAAGGCCCGGCCGGGTCAGGCTCTGGTCCTGACCAAGCCTCTGGGGACCGGCATTCTGGCCACGGCCCTCAAGGGCCGCCTCGTCGGGAGCGAGATGGAGAGGCGCATGATCGAGGTCATGGCCGCCCTCAACGACAAGGCCGGCCAGGCCATGCTCTCCGTTGGCGTGGAGACGGCCACGGACGTGACCGGCTTCGGTCTTCTGGGTCACGCCCTGGAGATGGCCCGGGCCTCGGGGGTGGAGCTGATCATCGAGGCCGCCGCGGCGCCGATCCTCCCCGAGGTGATAGACATGGCCCGCATGGGCCTGGTCCCGGGCGGGGCCCACGCCAACCGGGAGTTCTGCGCCGCGGCGGTGGAGATATCCCCGGAGGTGGACCCCTTCGTGGCCACCGTCCTCAGCGACCCCCAGACCTCGGGTGGGCTTCTGCTCTGCTCTCCAAAGGACCGGGTGGAGGATCTCAAGGCCGATCTGGAGTCAAAAGGCGTCCAGGCGGCGGTCATCGGGCGGGTGGGCCCTAGAGGTCCGGGGCGGATCAGGGTCGTCTAGTCGGTCAGCAGCGTGGCGATGGCTCTGTCGAGGACATCCAGGGAGACGTAGCCGATGAAGCGCTGGACCAGCCTGCCCCGGCGATCGATGAGGAAGGAAGTCGGCACGCCCCTGACGCCGCCGAAGAGCTTGGCCTCCTTGACCCCGGCCGCGGCCACCGGATAACTGATCTGGAAGCCGGCCACGAATCTCTTGAGCGGGTCGAGGGTGCCCGGCATCTCCAGGGCCAGGCCGAGAATCTCAAAGGGACGGTCTTGATACTTGCGGTGGAGCTTGACCAGGTGGGGCACCTCCACGCGGCAGGGCATGCACCACGAGCCGAAGAAATTGACCAGAACGACCTTGCCCTTGAGGTTGGCCAGGGTGAGCCGCTCGCCCTGGAGGGTGGTCACGGTCAGATCCGGCGCGTCCATGGCCGCGGCCGGGCTCAAGATCCCGAGCAGCAGCGCCGCGGCCACGGCCCAGCAGATGGATTGACGAACGATAATTTTCATGTGGGGGAGATGATATCCTCCCGCTCCAGGGGTGTCAAGGGCGGCCCGGACAGCCCGGGCCCTGCGATTAAGTCTTGCCATCTTGGTTGTAATTGTGTGAGAATACCCTACTGGTTGATTAAGATTTCGCTTCGGCGGGTTAGTTCCGATCAAGCGCCGCACAAGGAGGGCCCATGTTGGTCAAAGAGTGGATGACCACGGATGTAATCACCATCGACGAAGAGACGTCGGTGATGAAGGCAACGCAGATCATGAAGGAAAACGGCATACGCCGCCTGCCGGTCATGCGCGACGGGGGCTTGGTCGGCATCGTCACGGACCGCGACCTCAAAGAGGCCTCTCCGTCCAAGGCGACCACTTTGGATGTCCACGAGCTTTACTATCTTCTCTCGGAGTTGAAGGTCAAGGACATCATGAGCCCTGAGGTGGTCACCGTCGCCCCGGATGACACGGTCGAGTTCGCCGCGGTCAAAATGCTCGAGCGGAGGGTCTCCGGTCTGCCGGTTCTAGAGAACGACCGCCTGGTGGGCATCATGACCATCGGCGACGTCTTCAAGGTCCTCATCTCCATCACCGGCATTTACCGCGGCGGCGTTCAGTTCGCCTTCAACCTGCCCGATCGCCCCGGTTCGATCAAAGAGGCGGCCGACGTCATCCGCAAGCACGGCGGCTCGATGGTCTCCATTTTGAGCTCCTACGACGTGGCCGAGGAGAACATGCGCCACGTTTTCATCCGCATCGCCGATCTGCCCGAGGACAAGCTCAAGGCCATGACCAAAGAGCTGGAAGAGAACTTCGTCCTCCTCTACGTCGCCCAGGATCAGTTGCAGCGAATCTGATCGCCGGTCGTGGCGTCCAATTTTTTCGGGTCGGGGGCGCGCCCCCGACCCGAATGCTTTGAGATGACGAAGATGATCCCTGGCCCGGCCGCCTTTGAAGTTCTCATTCGCTCGATGAGGGACCGGCTCTCCTTGAGCGACCTGGCCGCGCTTTGCCCTGACGAGCCGATCCATCTCGTGGGCGGCGCCGTGCGCGATCGGATGTTAAATAAAGAGCCGGCTCAGCCCCTGGAAGCGGATGTGGTCCTGCCCCGAGGCGCGCTCAGCTTCGGACGCCGCCTGGCCGAGGCCAAGGGCGGTCGCTTGGTGGTCCTCTCCGAAGCCGATGAGGCCGTCAGGATCGTCTGGCCCGACCTGACCCTCGATCTGACCAGCTTCAGGGGGCCCGACCTGGAGGCCGATCTGCGGGCCAGGGACTTCACCATCAACGCCCTGGCCGTGTCCTGGCCCGCGCTTTTGAAGGGCCGGGCGGAGATCATCGACCCCACCGGCGGCCTGGCCGACCTGTACGCGGCCCGCATTGTCCCGGCCGGTCCCGGGGTCTTGGCCGTTGATCCGCTGAGGATATTGAGGGGCTACCGCCTGGCCGCCGAACTGGGCTGGCGCCTGCCCGAGGCGACCAGGCGGGCCATGGCCTCGGC
>CAYXRH010000020.1:0-21335 GCA_964466355.1 uncultured Thermodesulfobacteriota bacterium | reverse complement strand
CGGCGGGGGGGGGGGGGGGGGGGGGCGCCCCCCCCCCCCCTCCCCCGGGCTTGATCCCTCACCGCGCCGAAGGGTTCACTCAGGATAGGGAACTGAACCTTGTTCCTCCAGCAGGTCGTCAACAGTCTCGTTTTGGGGAGCATCTACACCCTCATCGCCTTGGGCTTCACCCTCATCTTTGGCGTGGCCAGGCTGCTCCACATGGCCCACGGCGGGGTCCTTCTCTTGGGGGCCTACATCGCCATGACCCTGGCTTCGACCCTCGGGCTGCCGTTGCTGCTGGCCGCCATCTTGGCCATCGGAGGGACCATCGTCGTCGGGCTGGCGGTGGAGCGGATAACCATCACCCCGCTGAGGAGCTACCCGCCGCTGGCCATTTTGATCGCCACCCTGGGCATGTCCTTCTTCCTGGAAAGCGCCATGGAGAACATCTGGGGCGCTGAGAAGCTGGCCTTCCCGGGCTTTCTGGAGAATCCGGTCCTGGTCTTGGAGAACCTCCAGATCGCCTGGATAGACGTTTTCATCCTCCTGGTGGCCGTGGGCTTGATCGTCGGTCTTCAGCTCCTGGTCAAGTACACCCGCCTGGGCAAGGCCATCCGGGCCACGGCCGAGAAGCCGATCATCGCCGAGATGATGGGCGTCAAGACCTCCCAGATTCTCACGGCCACCATCGTCATCGGATCGGCCCTCGGCGGCGTCGGCGGCATGATGATGGGGGCCTACTACGGCTCGATCAACCCGGCCATGGGCATGGGCGCCCTCCTCAAGGGCGTGGCCGCGGTCATCCTCGGCGGCATGGGCAGCGTGCCCGGAGCCATCGTCGGCGGCTTCTTCATCGCCTTCTCCGAGAACTTCGGCGTGGCCTATGTCTCCTCCGCCTTCCGCGACGTGACCGCCTTCAGCGCCTTGATTCTTTGCCTGCTCATCCGACCGGCCGGCATATTCGGCTCCACGGCCCTGGAGCGGAGAGGATGAAGGCCAACCCAAGACCGAAATCCAAGCGGACCAAGGCGGTCCTGGTTTTTTTAATCGGCCTGGGGCTGGTCCTCCTCCCCGTGGTTGTCCGGGACGAGTACATCCTCAGAATCTGCGTCAGGGTCGGGATCTACGTCATCCTGGCCGTGGGCTTGAACATCGTCGCCGGCTTCGCCGGCATGCTCAGCTGCGCCCAGGCCGCCTTCTTTGGACTGGGAGCCTATTGCTCGGCCCTTTTGTCGCTCAATCTGGGCGTGTCTTTCTGGCTGGCCATGCCCATCTCGGGCCTTTTCGCCGGCCTCTTCGGCATCCTGCTCGGCTTGCCGACCATCCGCCTGGCCCACTTCTATCTGGTCATGGCCACCATCGGCTTCGGCGAAATAGTCGGCCTGGTCTTTCTCAACTGGGAGAGCCTGACCAAGGGGCCCTACGGCCTGCCCGGCATCCCCCCGCCCCAGATCGGTTCGTTCGTCTACCTCAGCAACACGCCTTATTATTACACTGTCCTGGCCCTGGCCTCCCTGGGCGTGTTCGTGGCCTGGCGGCTGACAAAAACCCAGTTGGGCAAGATCTTCATCGCCGCCAAGGACGATCAGATGGCCGTGGAGGCCTCGGGCGTTCAGGTCAACCGCTACAAGGTTCTGGCCTTCGCCTTGTCAGCCATCTACGCCGGCGTGGCCGGCTCTTTCTTCGCCCACTACATGACCTTCATCTCGCCGAGCACTTTTTCGACCCACGAGTCGATCATGGTTTTGGCCATGGTCGTTCTGGGGGGCATGGGCTCCATCATGGGCTCAGTCGTCAGCGCGGCCGTGCTCACCGTCATCCCCGAGGCGATGCGCTTCATTCAGGACTACCGGATGATGTTCTTCGGCGGGATAATCATTCTCCTGATGCTGATCAAGCCGGAGGGCCTCATGGGCCGGGGGCGGTACTCCCTCAAGAAGAAGTTCGCCATCCCGCTGAAGTAGGATTTAAAGCCTATGTCCTTGTTGGACATTCAAGAACTGTCGATGGCTTTTGGCGGCGTCAGGGCCCTGGATGAGGTGAGCTTGTCAGTGGCCGAGGGGCAGATCGTCTCTTTGATCGGCCCCAATGGCGCCGGAAAGACGACCGTTTTTAATCTGGTGACCGGCATCTATCGCCCCATTTCTGGCCGGATACTCTTCAAGGGCGAAGACATCTCCACCCAGAAGACCTGGAAGATCGCTCAATTCGGCATTGGCCGGACTTTTCAGAACATTCGCCTCTTCTCCAGCCTGACCAGCCTGGAGAACGTCCGCCTCGGCCTCACCTCGCGCCTCAAGTTCTCGGTCCTGGGCTCCCTCTTCGGCGCGCCGTCCGCCCGAAGGGCTGAGCAGAGATTCAATGAGCGGGCGCGGGAGATCCTGGGTTGGGTCGGGCTGGAAGACCGCGCCGAAACCATCTCGGCCAACCTGACCTACGGTCAGCAGCGGAGATTGGAACTGGCCAGAGCCTTGGCCCTGGAGCCGGAATTGCTCTTGCTCGATGAACCCTCGGCGGGCATGCCTCCCCGCGAGACGTATGAACTGATGGCCACCGTCCAGGGCTTCAGGAATAACGGCATAACCATTCTCCTGGTCGAACACGACATGAAGATGGTCATGGGCATCTCCGACCACGTCGTGGTCCTGGACAACGGCATCAAGATCGCCGAGGGACGGCCGGCGGAGATTAAATCAAACCCGGATGTCATCAAGGCCTATCTGGGGGAGGAGGCCGCTTGACCCTGCTCCGGGCCGAAAACATCGTCGTCCGCTACGGCAATATCACCGCCGTCCACGAGGCCACCTTTGAGGTTCACGAGGGGGAAATCGTGACCTTGATCGGCGCCAACGGGGCGGGCAAGACCTCCACCCTGAGCGCCTTGATGGGCATCCTGCCCGGAGTCGAGGGCTCCATCCGGTTTTTGGGGCAGGAAATCGCCGGCCGGCAGCCGGGGGAGGTGGTCAAGATGGGCTTGAGCATGGTTCCTGAAGGCCGTCAGCCTTTCGCCACCATGACGGTCATGGAAAACCTGGACATGGGGGCCTATCTGCGCCGGGACAAAGACGGCCTGGCGGCCGACCTCGAGAGGGTCTTTGATCTCTTCCCCGTCCTGGCCAAACGGACCAAACAAGTGGCCGGAACCCTCTCCGGCGGCGAACAGCAGATGCTGGTCATCGGCCGCGCCCTGATGGCCAAGCCCAGGCTTTTGCTCCTGGACGAGCCGTCCATGGGATTGTCGCCGATATTGGTCAGTCAAATTTTTGAATTAATAAGAAAAATTAATAAAAGCGGCACGACCATCCTCCTGGTGGAGCAGAACGCGACCCAGGCGCTCAAAACGGCCAGCCGGGGCTACGTCTTGGAGACTGGCCTGATCGTCCTCCAGGGCACGACCGATGAACTAGCCAATAATGAAAAAGTCAAGGAGGCCTATCTGGGCTGAAGCTCTGACCTCGCTTTTGTTTCCGGACCAGGGATTAGCCGGTGATGACGCCGAAGGAAAACTACCAGGCCGTTTTAAAAAGAAAAAAACCTGAGCGGCTGCCGATTTACGCGGCCAACATGAGTGATTTTCTGCAGCAGTATTATGGCATTTCGGCCCGGGACTTCGTGGATGATCCAGACGAGCACGTGGCGGTGACCATAAAAGGGGTTGAGGATTTCGGCTTCGCCTGCGTCGCCCCGGTGGCTTACATTCTCTTTGGCGCCGGTCCTGAGATGGGGGTGAGGTGGCGATTCAGCGGCGACAGCCTCCCGGGCCCAGTGGAGGGTTTGATCAAAACCGAAGCTGACCTGCCCAAGGCCTCTGTGCCCCGCCGGCCCGGCGGCTACTTCAAGAACTACCTTGAAATACTTCGTAAATTAAGAGAGTTGCTCGGCGACCGGGTTTACATCATGGGCTTCGCCTTGGGGCCTCATTCCACGTCCGTCTTCTTCAGGGGAATGGAGCAATCCTTGATCGACCCCCTGGCAAACCCGGCCCTCTTCCAAAAATACATGGCCAAGTGCGTTGATCTGTCGATCTTCTTCGGCACCCACGTCTTGAAGGTTGGCCTGCCCAACGCCGTTCTTCTGGAGGTTTTTGTGTCGCCGGATTTAATCGGACCTGAATACTACCACCAGCACGTCGCCCCTTATGACGAGCAGGTGGTCCAGTATTTCAAAGACAGGGGCCTCAGCCTGCCCAACAGCTTCGGCGCTTTCATGGGCCGGGCCGGGGACAAGGAAAGTCAAAAAATGGGCCGCTACTTGTATGACCATTTCTATGGGAGCAAGGAGTCCTTGAACGTGGTGCGTCAGGCCATGGCCCACGATCTTCAAGGGTTTCCGGCGATACTAACCTTGTCGGGGCGGATGATGGTTGAATGGCCCTCAAATGACATCACTGAATTCTTGAAAGAGGGGCTCGAGCTGATGGTCAGGGAGAATCATCAGTATCCGGCGGTGAGATTGACCTCGCTCCAGCCGCCTGACCGTCGGGAAGCCTTTGACATGGCCGACAAAATCAGGGCGGTCAGGGAGGTGGTGGATTCGTTTCCCCTCTAGCCGCTGGGACGAGCGAGCATGACTCATCGACAGAGAATAGAAAACGCGTTATCTGGCCACGCGGTCGACCGGCCGCCCTTGGGTTTCTGGCGGCACTTTCCCAACGAGGATCGGGCGCCGCGGCGACTGGCCGAGCTGATGATGCGCCTCCAGAGAGATGTGGACCTGGACTTCATCAAACTGATGCCCTACGGCCTTTATTCGGTGGTTGACTGGGGCGTGAAGCTCAAGGTCTTCGAGGGTTTTTTAGACCCTCCAATCCAGGCCCACTGGCCGGTAACCAGACCCCAGGATTGGGCCAGGCTGAGGCCCTTGGCCGGCGACTCGGGCGAGTACGCCGTGGTTCTTGAGGCCCAACGAATCTTGTTGTCCGAGCTGAGCGAACCGATCCCGGTGGTCCAGACAGTCTTCAGTCCGCTCACTTCAGCCCTCAAGATGGCCGGCCAAGAGACTCTTCTCCGACACCTCAACGACAACCCCTCAGCCGTCCAGGCCGGGCTGGAGATAATCGCCGAGACGACCCGTCTCTTCGCCCTCAAAGCCGTGAGCCTCGGCGCGGACGGGATATTTCTGGCCTCGCAGATGAGCCGCCAGCCTCTGCTCACTCCGGCTCAGCACGCCCAGTTCGTCCATCAGTATGACCTGGTGGTTCTGAATGAAATCGAGGACAAAACCTGGTTCAACATCCTCCATCTCCACGGAGCTGAAATCATGATCAAAGAGTGCCTGGACTATCCGATCCAGGCCTTCAACTGGCATGACCGTGACGAAGGGCCGTCCCTGTCCGCGGTCAGAGAGCTGACCGACAAATGCCTCATCGGCGGCGTGGGCCACAAAGGCGTTCTCCTCAAGGGCGCCCCTGAGGAGGTGACGGCCCAGGTGGAAGACGCCTGGCGACAGCTCAGGGGCAGGGGCTTGATCATCGGCCCCGGCTGTGGCGACCAAACCCGGATACCGGTGGCCAACCTGGATCAAATGAAAAAAAGCGTCATGGCTCTGGCGGGGCGAAAGACAAAAAATTAAAAGGGCCGCGGCCAGAAGAGGTCGCGGCCCTCATTAAATTCAGTGGTGCCGAAGCGGGGACTTGAACCCCGACGGCCGGTTGGCCACCACCCCCTCAAGATGGCGTGTCTACCAGTTCCACCACTTCGGCACGCGAACTACTCGGCTGGCTTCTCTGCTGGGGCCGGAGCCGGGCTGGCCGGCGCCTCTTTAACCGGAGCCTTTTCCACCACCGACGGCCCACCAGCGCCGGGGCCGGTGAAGAAGGCCAGGGTCAGGGAGGTGAGCATGAAGACCACGGCCATGACGGTCGTCACCTTGCCCAGGAAGGGCGTCGCCCCGGAGGAGCCGAAGATGGTTTGGGAGGAGCCGCCAAAGGCCGCCCCCATGGACGCCCCCTTGCCCTGCTGCAGCAAGACGATGATGATCAGCGCCAGACAGGCGACGATGTGAACCGCGGTCAGGATGATGTTCACTTAAAGCACCTCAAAGGCCCGCGTCGACTATCTTTTTGAATGACTTCGCCTTCAGCGACGCGCCGCCGACCAAAGCGCCGTCTATGTCAAGCTGGCCCAACAACGCGGCGGCGTTGTCGGCGTTGACCGAGCCACCATACAGTATGCGCATGGAATTGGCAAGACCCTCGTCGAAGCGGTCCTTGAGCCAGAACCGGATGAAGGCGTGAACCTCCTGGGCCTGGTCTGGCGTGGCCGTGTGGCCGGTGCCGATGGCCCACACCGGCTCGTAGGCGATGACCAAGCTCTGGTCGTCGGCTAATTTAAACCCTGAAAGCCCCCTCTCCAGCTGCCCCGCGATCACGTTCTTGGCCTCATTGACTTGACGCTGGTCCAGGGTCTCGCCGACGCAGAGGATCGGAATCAAGCCCCCTTTTTGCGCCGCCGAGACCTTTTGCTGGATGAACTGGTCGCTCTCGCCGAGGATGTGGCGCCGCTCCGAATGCCCCAAAATGACGTAGCTCACCCCCACATCAGCCAGCATCCTGGCCGAGATTTCGCCGGTGAAGGCGCCCTCCTCGGCGGGATAAAGATTCTGCGCCCCCAGCTTCACCGCGCTGCCGGCGACCACCCGCCTCACCGCGCTCAAGGCAGTGTATGGCGGGGCGATAATGACTTCGATTCCCTCATGGGGCACGGCGCGAACGATCTCGGCGGCCAGGGCCTCGGCCTCGGAGGTGGTCTTGTGCATCTTCCAATTTCCGGCCATTAGGGGCGTGCGCAGAGGCATGTCCGAAGCTCCCAAGGCTGATCTAACCGTTCGGGGCGCAGACTGGGTCGCGTCTGTCCTTGCCGATGTCCTCGAAAAGGTCTTCCAGGGCGCAGACCGCCGGCAGGTCCTTGCCCTCCAAAAGGGCCACAAAGGCGCCGCCGCCGGTGGAGATGTAAGAGATCTTGCTGCTCTCTCCCACCCGGTACACCGCCACGTCCGTGTCCCCGCCGCCGACGATGGTCAGGGCGTAGGAGTTGGCCACGTTGCTGACCATGGCGTAGGTTCCCCGGGAGAAGGCGTCCATCTCAAACGCGCCCATGGGACCGTTCCAGACGATGGTCTTGGCGTTGGCCAGAGCCTCGGAATATAAAAGCGAGGTCGCCGGCCCGATGTCCATGATGTACCAGTCAGAGGGCACTTCGGCCCCGGTGACGACCTTGGTCTCGGCCGCTGGCTCCGGCTTTTCGGCCACGACGCAGTCCACGGGAATGAATATCTTCACGCCGCGCTCCTTGGCCAGACGCAACAGGCAATTGGCCGTCTCGACCAGATCAGGCTCGTGCAGCGAGCGCCCGATGTCGTGGCCCACGGCCTTCATGAAAGTGTTGGCCATGGCCCCGCCGATGATCATCTTGTCCACGCGGTGGATCAGGTTCTCCAGGGCGCCGAGCTTGGAGGCGATCTTGGCCCCGCCGATGACAGCCACCAAGGGTCGGGCCGGCTGGTCCAGGGCCCGCGAAAAATAATTCATCTCCGCCATAAGCAAAAATCCGGCCGCCTTCTCCTTGGCGTATTTGGCCACCGCCACCACCGAGGCGTGGGGCCGGTGGGCCACGGCAAAGGCGTCGTTGATGTAGACGTCGGCCAAAGAGGCCAATTGGCGGCCGAACTCGTCGTCGTTCTTGGTCTCGCCCGGGTTGAAGCGGAGGTTCTCCAAGAGAAGAACCTCTCCATCACCCAGGCCCTGGACCATCTTTTCCACTTCCGGGCCGACGCAGTCCGGAGCCAGGGCGACCTCCTTTTGCAGCAGTCGGCCCAACCGCCTCGCCACGGGCGCCAAAGACCACCTCTTGACCCGCTGGCCCTTGGGCCGCCCCATGTGGGAGCAGAGGACGACCCTGGCCCCTTCGTCCAGGGCGTAGTTGATCGTGGGCAGCACGGCCCGGATGCGGGTGTCGTCGGTGATGTTGAAGTCTCCGTCCAGGGGCACGTTGAAATCGGCCCTCATCAGCAGAGTCTTGCCAGCAATGGATATGTCTCTGATGCCCTTCACTTTTCGCCCCCAGGTCAGCGAGTGCCCATGTAATAGGCCAGATCGACCACCCGGGCCGAGTAGCCGGCTTCGTTGTCATACCAGGCCAGAACCTTGACCAGGTCTTCGCCGATGACCTGGGTCAGGGGGCCATCGACGATGGAAGAGAAGGTTGATGACATGTAATCAACCGAAACCAAAGGTTTTTCCGTGTAGGCGAGCACGCCCTTCAGCTCCCTGCCCGCGGCCCTCTTGAAGGCCCGGTTGACCTTGTCCACGCTGGCGTTTTTTTGGACGTTGCAGGTGAAATCCACCACCGAGACGTTGGGCGTGGGCACCCTGATGGCGAACCCGTCCAGTTTGCCGGCCAGCTCCGGCAGAACCTGGGTCACCGCCTTGGCCGCTCCGGTGGAGGTGGGGATCATCGACACCGCCGCCGCCCGGGCCCGCCTGAGATCCTTGTGGGAGCCGTCCAGGATGCGTTGACTCATGGTGTAGGAGTGGATGGTGGTCATGATTCCCTTTTCGATGCCAAAGTTCTCGTGCAGGACTTTGACCACCGGCGCCAGGCAGTTGGTCGTGCACGAGGCGTTGGAGACGATCTTGTGTTTCTTGGGATCAAAGAAGGTGTGGTTCACGCCAAAGACCAGCGTGGCGTCCATGTTTTTGCCCGGGGCGCCGAGAATGACCATCTTGGCCCCGGCTTTTAAGTGCGCCTCGGCCGCCGCCTTGTCCTTGAGCTTGCCGGTGGCTTCGATGACGATGTCCGCCTTGGCTTTTCCCCAGGGAATTTTGGCCGGGTCGGCCGTCTCCCGAAATATTCGAATTTCATCTCCGGCCACCCTCAAGGAATCATCGGTGTGGGTGATCTTTCCCTTGAAGGGCCCGTGACATGAATCGTAGGCCAGAAGGTGAGCCAGGGTGCTCGAGGGAGCCCGCGCGTTGATGGCCACGACCTTGATGTCTCGACGCTCTCGAGCCAGATGGCGAACCACCAGCCGGCCGATCCGTCCAAATCCGTTTATTCCTACCCGGACCATAATCCCTCCCTGTCTTTCTATTAAAAAATAAGATCACCGCCTTTTTATCACATTAGCTTATCCGGTGCTCGGAGTCGAGTCAACGGGCATGGGCCCATTTTGAGAGTGTCGAAAAACACTCTCAAGAGCGGGCCGGGGACAGCCCGCCAAATCGCGAGGTTTAAAGAACCCGAGCGATTTGAGAGCCTTTAAATAAAACCGCGCTTTTTTTAAAGGCGTGGTTGAAAAAGGCCTGGATGGCCTTTTTCAACAGTCTCATTTTAGCCTGCCGGCCAGTCCATCAAGATGGCGTCCTCGCCAGAGTCGGAGTAATAGCCTGGCCTGAGGCCCACTTGTCTGAAGCCGGCCGCGCGGTAAAGGTTTAGGGCCGCCCGGTTGCCCGAGCGCGCCTCCAAAAAGACGCGCCTTTTCTTTTTGAGCTGGGCTAAGGAAAGGATGAAGCTCAAAAGCCGTCGGCCCAACCCCTGCCCGCGGTGCGGCGCGGCGACGCAAAGGTTGAGGAGATGGAAATCCTGATCCACCTCCCAGAAGCAGGCGTATCCGACGACGTTTCGCCTCTCGGTCTGACGGTCCGAGACGACGTAGGCCCTGGCCACCTCGGCCTTTATCTCGCCCCAAAAAGCTTCCCGGCCCCAGGGCGTCGGAAAGGAGTCGTTTTCAATGGCCAGCACCTCATCCAGGTCGCTCTCTTCCATCAGCCTCACGCAGAAGCGTTCGTCGAGGTCAAAAACCTGGGCGGCGGCGGTCATTTTTGGTCCGGTGGCGCCAAGATGCGTCCGGCCAGAACAATGGAGTCTTGGGCCTTTGTCTCGGCCTCCTCGGCCAGGGCGGTCAGATTCACTTCTCGGACCCGCCCCAGGACCAGGTGGACCAGCATGGGCAGATTGACGCCGGTTAAGACCTCCACCCGGCCGGGCTTTAAAAACGACATGGACATGTCTGAAGGCGATCCGCCCAGCATGTCGGCCAAAACAATGACCCCCTCCCCGGAATCGAGCTCCTCGACGGCGGCTTTGATGGCCGCCTGAAGGTCTTCCGGGTCCTGACCCTGAATCACGCCCACGGACTTCACCCCTTTGACGCGGTGTCCGACGATGAACTCAGCCGCCCCCGCCAAAGCCTCGCCCAAGCCGGCGTGAGCTACAATGACCAAGCCAATCATGAACAACTCCTATTGTTGGGTCCCGTAAATATTTTTCGTCACTCCAGGGGCGGCGCCCCCTCGTTATACGTTTAGCCCAGGTTTACGTCCCGATGCCTCACGGCGAGCTGATAGCCGGCCGTGTCGAGTTGCTTTTTGAGTTCTTCGACCACGACCACGGAGCGGTGACGACCCCCGGTGCAGCCCACGGCCACGCTGAGATAGGCCTTGCCCTCTTTTTCATAGAGCGGCAAAAGATAGGTCAGAAGTTCGGAAAACCGCTCCAAAAATCGTTCCGTCTCTTCAAATCGCTCCAAAAAGCCCTTCACCTCTCCGCTTAAACCGTCCTTCTGCCGCAAGCCATCCACAAAATAGGGATTCGGCAGGAAGCGGACGTCGATGACGATGTCGGCTTCGTGGGGCAGGCCGTACTTGAACCCAAAGGAGATGAGATCCACGTGCATCCGCTTTTGAGCCATCGGCCCGGAGAGTTTTTTGACCATCAGGCTTTCGAGATCGTGGACCGAGAGGGCGGTGGTGTCGATGACCATCTCGGCGCGGCCTCGCAGCCCGGCCAAGGCCTGACGTTCCCTGATCACGGCCTCCCTGACGGAATCGTCTCCGGCAAAGGGATGGATGCGCCGCGTCTGGGAAAAACGCCTGATGAGGACGTCGGTCGAGGCCTCCAGGAAAACGATCTCCAGGATGAAGCCGGCCTTGTCCAGTTCGTCAAAAATGAGGGGATACTTTTTCAAGAAATCCCTTTCGCGCACGTCCATCACCAGGGCGACCTTCATCGCCTCCGGGGAGCCCCGCTCCCTCAGCTCCAAAAAACGCGGCAGGAGATCGACCGGCAGATTGTCCACGCAGAAGAAGCCAGCGTCCTCCAGGGCCTTCAGAGCCGTGGACTTGCCCGATCCGGACAGGCCGGTGAGGATGATCGTCCTCACGTTGCGCAGACGTTTGACCATTTAACTCGGCTCATCTTTTGCGACGATCAATTTGAAGATCGCCTCGGCGTCGTCGGCCTCGAGGAGGCCTTGGCGGAACGAGGGGTCCTTGAGCAGCCGGGCCAGCTTGGCCAAGACCTTGAGGTGAACGCCGGTGGCCGACTCCGGGGCGATGAGCAAAAAGAAAAGATGGGCCGGCTGTCCGTCCATGGAATCAAAGTCCACGCCGGCGAAAGACCGGCCGAAGGAGATCAGCAACCGCTCCACCTCCCCGCTCTTGCCGTGGGGAATGGCTATGCCGTCGCCGATGCCGGTGGAGCCCAGTTTCTCTCGATCCAAGAGAATCTTGACCAACTCGTCTTTGTCCAGATTCGATTCCGCGGCGACGATAGGATCAACCAGTTCGGCCAGGACCGAAACTTTACCCGTGGCCTTGAGATCGGGGATGACGTTTTGTGGAGAGAGGAATTCACTCAGCAGCATTTGACGTTTCCACTATCATGTGGCCTCTTTTGTTTTTAGGGCCAGGCGTTGAGGCCTGGCCCTAAAACTATACTTGACTCCAGGCTTTCTTCAAGCCGGCTCGATGATGCCCAGTTGCCCGTCCTTGCGGCGATAGACAACATTGACCACTCTGGTCCGGGCGTTGGTGAAAACCAGGAAATCATTCTTGATCAAATCGAGCTGCATGACCGCCTCTTCGACGTCCATCGGCTTGGCCTGAATGCGCCGAGTCTGGACCACGGCCGGCTCTTCGTTCTCGTCCAGCCTGGACTGGTCCAGGACGTTCATGGTGAAGCTCAAGGCTTTGATGTTCTCTCCGTGTTGGGACTTGCGGTTCTTGCGCTTGGCCAGACGGCGTTTGATCTGTTTTTCGATCTTGTCCACCACGGCGTCGATGGCCGAGTACATGTCCTCGGTCTCCTCGACGCCTTTGAGCCTAAGCCCGTCGCCCGATAAGGAGACGTCAGCCGTGTGACGGAATTTCTCCACACTCAAAACCACGTGCGCCTCCGAGGTGCTGTCGATGTACTTTTCCAAACGAGACAGCTTCTCTTCGACGTAGTTTCTGATGTGGTCTGAAGGATCCACGTGCCGAAATGTGACCATGATTTGCATTGGCATCCTCCCTCTTAAGAGGATTCTATCGACGTGTCATCCGTCGGTTTTCAATCTCCCCCCTGCTTGGGCAGAAGGGGGTTTCTGCGTCTGCTGGAAGGTAAAATGCCCATCACTTCCCGGTACTTGGCCACGGTTCGCCGGGCGATGTTGATGTTCTCGGCCTCGAGAATTTTTTTGATCTGGTCGTCGGACAAAGGTTTTCGGGGGTCTTCGCTGAGCACGATCTTGCGGATGCGCTCCTTGACTGACTCCGAAGCCAGGGCCTCGCCATGAAAACGCTGAATGGCCGAGTTGAAAAAGAATTTGAGCTCAAACACGCCCCGGGGGGTGTGGACGTATTTGTTGGTCGTGACCCGGCTGATGGTCGATTCGTGCATGCCCACGTCCTCGGCCACGTCTTTTAAAACCATCGGTTTTAAATGGGCGATGCCGTGATCCAGGAAGTCCCGCTGCCGCCTGATAATGGACTCGGTCACTTTGTAGATGGTTCGCTGTCGCTGGTGTATTGAACGGATGAGCCACACCGCGGCCCGAAGTTTGTCCTGAATGAACTCCTTGGCCTCGCCGCCAGCACCCGTCTGATTGGACAAAGCACGGCGGTAAAAGGAATTGACCTTGAGTTTGGGCAGGCCGTCGTCGTTGAGCACGATGGCGTAATCATCGCCGAGCTCGATGATCTGGATGTCCGGGCTGATGTACTGGGGCGTCTCAGCTGAATAGGCCCGTCCCGGCTTGGGATTGAGGCGGGTGATCTGCTCCACGGCCGCGGCGATCTCCTCCAGGCTCACCTGGAGCTTTTTGGCCAGGATTTTATAGCTCTTATTGGCCAGGTGATCGAGGCCCTCGTCAATGACGCGCCAGACCAGGCTCTCTTCCAGACCCAACTGCTCGGCCTGGATGAGAAGGCATTCCCTCAAGCTCCTCGCCCCGACGCCGGCCGGGTCAAAGCCCTGGATGACCTTCAAGACCCGCTCCACGTCCGAGACGCTCACCCCAGCCGCTTCGGCGACCTCCTCAACCTCAATCTCCAGATAGCCGTCGGGGCGGAGGTTGCCGATTATAAAGACGCCGACGCGCTTGTCGTCTTCGCTCAAGTCGCTCAACATCAGCTGCCACTGAAGGTGGTCGATCAAATCCGGCGGGGCCGAGATCATGCTTTCAAAGGGGATCGTCTCACGCTCTTCCCTGTCCGTGGGGGCGGCGGCCTGATGGGGGGTGTTGTACTCCTGGAAATAAGACTCCCAGTCTATGTCCTGTTCACGAATCTTCTCCCCGACCTCCACCTCGGTGGTGTGATCCCTATCGAGGCGCTCCTCGGCCGCGGCCAAGAGGTCTTCCTTGGTCCGGGGCTGCTCTTCGACCTCTTCACCGAAATCCTCTTCCAGGGCGGGGTTTGCCTCCAGCTCCTGGTGAATCTCATCCAGCAGCTCCAAGCGGCTGAGCTGCAGCAGCTTGATGGCCTGCTGCAACTGCGGCGTCATGATCAGCTGCTGGGTCAGTTTGAGGCTCTGTTTTATTTGAAGAGCCATCTATCTCCGCTCTAAAGGCAGAACTCCTCGCCCAGATAAATCTTCCGGGCCACCGGGCTTTGAGCCACCGTGTTGGGGCAGCCTTCTTCTAAAATGACTCCTTCGTTGAGGATGTAAGCCCGGTCGCAAACGCCCAGGGTCTCGCGCACGTTGTGATCCGAGATGAGAACCCCGATGTGGCGGTCCTTGAGATGACGGACGATGTTTTGGATGTCGATGACGGCCAGGGGGTCGATCCCGGCAAATGGCTCGTCCAAAAGGATGAACGAAGGTTCGGTGACCAAGGCCCTGGTTATCTCCAGCCGGCGTCGCTCTCCGCCGGAGAGGGAGCTGGCCTTGTGGTGACGGAGGTGGCCGATCCTCAGCTCGTCCAGAAGCTCGCTCAGTCTGGCCTCCCGCTCCTCTTCGCTCAAGTCCAGGGTCTCCAAGATGGCCAGAATGTTCTCTTCAACGCTGAGCTTGCGAAAGATCGACGGCTCCTGGGGGAGGTAGTTGATGCCCTGGCGGGCCCGGGCGTACATCGGTTCGTGGGTGATCTCGGTCTCGTCCAGGAACACGCGCCCCCTCTCGGGCCTGAGCAGACCGACGATCATGTAAAATGAGGTCGTCTTACCGGCGCCGTTGGGGCCGAGCAGTCCGACCACCTCGCGGCGGTTTATGGTCATCGACACTCCGGCCACGACCTCTCGGCCGTCATAAATCTTGACCAAGTCCTCGGTGCGCAGGCAATGATGCAAGCTAATCCGTCCCGGCCTGAGGAGGCTCGGCCGACTTCTTTTTTGGGGTGCGGCCGCCAAGGGGCGTCTTGCCCGCGCCCGGGACGATGATCGCCTCCACTGGCTTGGCTCCGCTCTGGACGATGGCCCGATCTTCATCGAGATAGACGATGACCCGCTCGCCGGTGATGACGTTTTGGCCCTGGACTATCTTGGGCTCGCCCCACAAGACCACGCGCCCCGCCTCCATCTCGTAGACGCCTTCCCGGCCCACGGCCGTCTTGTCCTTTTGGATGACCTTGACGTGGCCCTTGGCCTCGATCTTCTTGATCTCCCGATCGACGTCCTCCTTGGACTGGCCTGGTTTGGGCGCTACCTTGACGTAGTGGACGATCATCTGATCGCAGTAAAGCGTCGCGTCACCCTGGACGGCCTTGACCTCTCCGCTGAAGGTGACTCTCAGGGCCGCGTCGTCGGCTTCGAGGGTCTTGGAGGTGATCCTGATGGGCTCCTGGGAGCGGGGCTTCGCCGCCGGCGCCTCGGTCTGCGCCGCAATCGCTTTCAAGGGGCAGGTGAGCAGGATCAAGACCGCTGCCGCGGCCGCAAACCACGACCTAGACACCTTGATTCCCCGCTTTGACCTCAATCTCGGCGGCCACCTCGCCCAAGAGGGCGGCCCGCCACTGGTTCAACTCAGCCCTCAAGCCGCGTCCTTTGACCTGGAACCCCGGCCCGGTGAGGATGACCTGGTCCGAGCTGGTCATCTCCTTGGTCTCCAGAGACAAGGTCAGCGAATGGGCGCGGAGCTGGTATCCGCCTTCGGCCATGATCCTGGCCCGGCCCACAATCTTGATCCAGCCCTCGCGCCGGTTGTAAAGCCCCTCGTCGCCGGTGACTTTCATTTGCCGGCCCCTGGCCTGATAGATCAAGACGGCCACGTCCTTTAGGCTGAAGACGTCCTTGTCCTGGACGTAATCAACCTGGCTGGCCTTCAACGTCCACTCCTTGCGCCCGTCGGTTATCTGGGTGTAGTCGATGTCCTTGAGGCTCAAATCCACCCGCCGGGCCGCCTCCTCCAACAGGAGTTCGGGCCGCTTCAGAAGATGGCTCCTCAAAACAAAGAAAGCCGCGCCGACGCCGAGGCAAATGACCAAGGCGGCCAGAATGAAATATCTCACTTGTCGGCTCATCGCCCCTCGGCGTCATCTCCTTCTATCTATCTATCTTAGTATAGGACCGGGCAGCGGGCTTGTACAGCATGAATTGTGCCAAATCAGGCTCTGGCTTTTTGGATCCTCAAAAGGCTGGCCATGAGATCTTCGACCTCAGTTAGGGGCAGAGAATTGGGGCCGTCGCACAGAGCCTGGTCCGGCTCGGGATGGACCTCCATGAAAACCCCGTCAACGCCGGCGGCCACGGCCGCCCTGGCCAAGGGGGCGATGAAGCCTCGATCGCCTCCGGAGCAGGTCCCCAGGCCGCCCGGACGCTGCACCGCATGGGTGGCGTCAAAGACCACCGGCCGCTCAAAGGAGGCCAGGGTGACCAAGGAGCGGAAGTCCACCACCAAGTCGTGGTATCCGAACGCAGATCCCCTCTCGGTGAGGACGATCTGGTCGCCGCCGGCGGATTCTATTTTGGCCACCACCTGGGCCATGTCCTCTGGAGCCAGAAACTGGCCCTTCTTGACGTTGATCGGTTTCCTGGTCTTGGCCGCCGCGGTCAGCAGATCCGTCTGCCGACACAAAAAGGCCGGAATTTGAATCAGGTCGAGCCCCTCACCGGCGGCCGGCGCCTGGGCTGGGATGTGGATGTCCGAGGTTATTAAAAGCCCGCTCGCGGCGCGGACCCGGGCCAGAATCTCGAGACCCTTTTCCAAGCCCGGACCGCGAAAGGAATCCATTGAGGTGCGATTGGCCTTGTCAAAGGAGGACTTGAAGATGACGTCCACCCCTAAACGCTCGGCCATTCGGGCCAGGTGGTCCGCTATCCGGAGGCAGAGATCCTCGCTCTCAATGACGCAGGGGCCGAGAATGAAGAAGAGCCCGCCCGCGCCCACGATACGACCGGCCGCCTCCAACCGGCGCTTCAAAGCTCACTCTCCTCGCCTGGACTGGCGGTAGGTCAGGGCCGCCTTGATGAAGTCTCGGAAAAGGGGATGACAATTCATCGGCCGGGACTTGAATTCGGGATGGAACTGACAGCCCAAGAACCAGGGGTGATCCTTAAGCTCAATGATCTCAACCAATTGACCATCTGGAGAGAGGCCGGAAAAGATCAGACCGGCCCCGGCCAGGCGATCCCGATAGGCGTTGTTGAACTCGTAGCGGTGGCGGTGGCGCTCCGATATCTCGGTCCGGCCGTAAGCCTTGAAGGCCAGGCTGTCTGGCGTCAGGTGGCAGGGATAGGCCCCCAAGCGCATGGTGCCGCCCTTGTCCGACAGCTCGTCGCGGCGGTGAATGGTCTTGTCCTTGAAGTCGTACCATTCCCGCATCAGGAAAATGACCGGGTCCGGGGTGTGGCGGTCGAACTCGGAGGAGTGGGCCTGTTTCAGCCCCAGCGCGGCGCGGGTGAATTCAACCACGGCCAGCTGCATGCCCAAGCAGAGACCGAAATAAGGAACCTGGCCGGTCCGGGCGTAATTAATGGCCAGGATCTTGCCTTCTATGCCCCGGGAGCCGAATCCGCCGGGGACGAGGACGCCGTCCATGTTTTTGAGAAGCTCCTCGGTTCCCTCGGCCTCGATCTGCTCCGAATCCACAAAGACCAGGTCCACCTTGGCGTCGTTGGCCACCCCGCCGTGAACCAGGGCCTCGTTGAGGCTTTTGTAGGATTCCTTGAGGTTCACGTACTTGCCGACGATGGCGATGGCCACCTTTCGGGAGGGATTCTTGATCCGTCTGACCAGATCCTCCCACTTCTCCAGCCTCGGCGCCCTGGTCCAGATGTTCAAAAGCTCGCCGATCTTGCCGTCGAGGCCCTCAGCGTGGAAGTTAAGGGGGACCTCATAGATCGTCTCCACGTCCTTGGCCGTGATGACGGCGTCCTGGGTGACGTTGGTGAACAAGGCGATCTTGGCCTTGATGTCAGAGCCGAGGTCCTTTTCGGTCCGGCACAGCAGGATGTCTGGCTGGATGCCGATGGAGCGCAGCTCCTTGACCGAGTGCTGGGTGGGCTTGGTCTTCACCTCGCCCGAGGTGCGGATGTAAGGCACCAGGGTGATGTGGATGTAAATGCAGCTTTGACGGCCCACGTCCGAGCGGAATTGACGGATGGCCTCCAAAAAGGGCAGCCCTTCGATGTCCCCGACCGTGCCGCCGATTTCGACGATGGCCACGTCGGCCATGCCATCCAGGGACAAGATGGCCTGTTTGATCTCGTCGGTGATGTGGGGAATGATCTGGACGGTGCCGCCGAGATAATCGCCCCGCCGCTCCTTGTCGATGACTGATTTGTATATCTTGCCGGTGGTGTAATTGGAATGGGCGCCCAGGTTGGCCGTGGTGGTGTAGCGCTCGTAATGGCCCAGATCCAGGTCGGTTTCGGCGCCGTCGTCGGTGACGAAGACCTCGCCGTGCTGAAACGGGTTCATCGTCCCCGGATCGACGTTGAGGTAGGGATCGAGCTTCTGAAACGTGACCGTCAGGCCGCGGCTCTCCAAAAGGGTGCCGATGGAGGCGGCGGCCAGACCCTTGCCCAAGGAGGAGAGGACGCCGCCGGTGATGAATATGTATTTGGATTTGATTGAACCGTTGCGGGCTGATGGATTGGCAGGAATGATCATCCTCCTAAGGTTGACTAAACCTAATCATCGAGACGGAGCAAGTATAGGGCACACGGCCAAAGGCTGTCAAGGGCGTGATCAAGGGCGTTGATATGGATAATATTTTGATTTTATGGGATTTTTTTTAAAACAAGCCCCCTGAGCCATCCGCGGTCAAGGCCTCGGCCCCCCTTGCCAACCATCGAGGCTTGGTTATAAAATGGTTTTCAAAAGGGACCATTGGCCCGGCCGGCGTCGCGGCCAGTTTAGCGGTGGCGCCGCATTCTCAAAATCAAGGGGGGCGAGTGCTCAGCGTCGGGTCGCGCATGTCGAGTCCGGTGGAGACCATCTCGCCAGAGGCCACGGTCGAAGAGGCCTTGCGTTTGATGCGCGACCGGGACATCCGCCATCTGCCGGTGGTCCAAGACGGACGCCTGGTCGGGCTGGTGACCCAGAGCTCGGCCCGGCCCTTGATCTTTCCGTCCATGATCGCCGAGATCAAGGTCGCCGACGCCATGGTCCACGATCCGCTGACCATCTCGCCCACGGACGACATCGAAACCGCGGCCAGGCTGTTTTATGAACACAAGATCGGCTGCCTGCCCGTGGTCGATGAAGACGGCGGCGTGGTCGGCATCTTGGCCGTGCCCGACCTGCTGGCCACGTTCATCGAATTTTTGGGGCTTTTGACCAACTCGGTCCGCCTCGATCTCATCCTAGCCCCTCGCCGCGAGGCCCTGGAAGAGGTGGTCAGCGTCGTGCGCCATTTTGGCGGCCAGATCTTGTCCATCGGCGTCATGCCCAGCCGGGAGGGCGAGACCATCTACTCCATCAGGCTCACCCCGCAGCAGATCAAGCCCATCGCCAAAAAGCTGGCCGCCCAGGGCCACCAGGTCGTCGGGCCGCCGGGTTGAGCCTTGGCCAGGCTCTCGGGAAAGGGCAGTGGGCCGCCGCACCATCGCTGAAATCAACGACAAGATCAAGCAGGGCTCGGTGGTCGCCCTCACCGCCCGGGAGATGGTCGATCTGGTCCGTCGCCGCGGCGTCGAAGCGGCGGCCAAAACAGTGGACGTCGTCACCACCGGCACCTTTGCCCCGGTCTTGTCCTGCGGCCTTCTGATGACCTTCAAACAGCCCCGCCCCCGAATCAAGGCCCACCGGGCCTGGCTCAACGGCGTGCCGGCTTGCGCTGGCCTCGGTCCCAGCCAGGTCTTCCTCAGCGCCGGCGAGCCCGTGGAGAACGATCCCTTGAACCGCGTCCCCCCCGGCGAGTTTGGCTACGGCGGCGGTCACGTCATTGAGGATCTGATCTCGGGCGAGGAGATCATTTTGACCGTGCACGGCTACGCCCCCTCCTGTCACCCCCGCCCAGAGATGAGCAACGCCGTGAGCCTGAACGACCTGGAGTCGGCCACGCTCATCGCCGTCAACCCGGCCGCGGAGCAATGGCCCTGCGGCGTCAACCTCTCGGACGCGACGATCCACACCTTTCTCGGCACCTTGAAACCGCGCCTGGGCAACGCCAACTTCTGCTCGGCCGGGGCGCTCAGCCCTTTCATGAAGGGCCCTCTTTCACGTTTCGTCGGTCCGGGGACCGGCGTGTTTCTGGGCGGCGGCCTCGGCCAGGTCGTGGGCTCGGGCGCGGCGCAGCCTGACCTGACGCTCATCGGCCGGCTCGAGGACATGTCCCCACGATACGTCGTCGGCCTGAGCCTTCAAGGCTTCGGCTGCGCCCTGGCTTTAGGCGTCGGGCTGCCCCTGCCCATTCTGGACGAGGAGGCCGCCGCCTGGGCCGGGCGGCCGGACGAGGAGCTTTTTTTAGCGGTCAAGGACATGGCCCACGACTACCCGGCCAATTCGCAGCGCTCATTGGGCCTCGTCTCCCTGGCCCAACTCTTCGCCGGGAGCATCCCCATCAACGGCCAGGACGTGCCGGCCGTGCCCTTGAGCTCCCGGCTGAGGTCCCAGGAGATCTGCCAGTTGCTCAAAAAATGGATCGCCGCCGGCCGGTTTCATCTGGGCCAACCAGCCCCGGAGGCGAACTGAGATGGCCGAGGCGCTGTGGGAGCGGCTCAGACCGCTCCTCCAACAGACCCAGCCCAGCCTGCTGGCCTTGTCCGGGGGGAGCGATTCCGCGGTTCTTTTGACCGCCTTGGTCAAAGCTGGACAAGAAGTCACGGCCGCCACCTTCACCTCGCCCCTGCACCCCCGGGCCGAACTGGGCCGGGCCGAGGCCCTGGCCGAGCGCCTGGGCGTGCCCCATCTCGTCTTGGAGGAGGATCCCTTGGCCGACGAGGCCTTTCGAGCCAACCCCCCGGAAAGGTGTTACTTGTGCAAGAAAAGACGCTTAAGCGATCTGGCCGCGTTGGCCGCGGCCCGAGGGCTTAAAATCTTGATGGACGGCGCCAACGCCGACGACCATCGCTCTCACCGCCCCGGCCTCAGAGCGGCCCAGGAAGCCGGGGTCAAAAGCCCCTTGGCCGAGGCCGGGCTGACCAAGAACGACGTCTGGACCTTGGGCCGCCACCTCAAGGTGGAGGACTGGCTCAGGCCGGCTTCGGCTTGCCTGGCCACGCGGGTGGTCTACAATCAGCCCCTCAGCGGCGCCCTGCTGGCCCGGATCGAAGAGGCCGAGAGCCTGGTCGCCGCCGCTCTTGAGACCCCGCTCGGCTTGTTGCGGGCCAGGGTCCACGGCCCGGTGGCCCGCCTCGAGGTGCCCCCTCAAGCCTGGTCCAGACTGTCGGACCAGGCGTTGCGAACCTCTCTCGCCGTTGGCCTCAAAAAATTGGGCTTTGTCTTTGTCACGGCGGACCTGGCCGGGTTCGCCTCCGGGAGCATGGATGCCCTGCTCCAGGAGCCTCCAGACGATGAATCTTGAACGGCTCGTTTTGATTCTGTGGCTCATCGGACCGATTGCCCTGGCCTGGGGGGCTGAGGCCAAACTCGAAAACCCTTTCCTCTACCAGCCGCCCCAAAAGAGCCTCCTCCTGCGCTACAAGCTCAGCGGGCGTTTCGAGGGTCAGGAGACGCTCTGGGTCGGGCCCAAGGAACGCCTCCGGGAGTTCG
>CAYXRH010000019.1:0-21448 GCA_964466355.1 uncultured Thermodesulfobacteriota bacterium | reverse complement strand
CGGCCTAAAACCCAAATCTTGACCAGGGGGATACCATGTCTGTTCCCTGTCCCATCAATTGTCTAAAAAGGGCTTGCCCTGGGAGATAAAATACCTTATTATACTCCGATTCTTTAAGAGACCCGGAGGCAAAAATAAATGGCATTTCCGGAGCTTAATGCCCAACGCCGCACGGGCACGGGCAAGGGGGCGGCCCGCAAACTCAGGGCTCAGGGCATGATCCCCGGCGTCTTCTATGGTCCGCAGAGCGACCCGGTCCCGGTGACGGTCGATCCCCTCGCCTTGCGCAAGCTGATCCTAAAAGCGCCGGCCCGCAACTTCCTGCTCAACCTGAATCTCGAAAACAAAACCGAGCCGGCCATGCTCAAAGGGTTCCAGATGGACCCGGTCAGCCGGCAGCTCCTCCACGCCGACTTCCTGCGCATCCGGACCGACCAGGCGGTCACCTTGGAGGTGCCGGTGGAGCTTTTGGGCACGCCCGAGGGCGTGGTCCAGGGCGGCGCCCTGGAGGTGGTCGCCCGCTACGTCAAGGTCACGGGATTGCCCGATGCTTTGCCCGAGGCCGTTTCGGTGGAAGTGAGCGGGCTGAAAATCGGCGACGTGCTGAAGGTGAGCGACCTCGAGCTCACCGGCGAGGTGAGCGTTGAAGATGATCCGGACACGGTGTTGTGCACCGTCACCGCGCCGATCATAATCGAAGCCGCGGCTGAGGCCGCGGAAGCGGCCGGCGAGGCCGAGGCCGCCGAGGGCGAAGCCGCGTCCAAGGCCCAGGAGCCGGACGAAGAAGAGGGCTGATGTGGCTGATCGTCGGGCTGGGCAACCCTGGGGCCAAGTATCAGGCCACCCGACACAATTTCGGTTTCTGGTTGATCGACGGCCTGGCCCGGCGGGCTGACATAAAGGTGACTAGGCTTTGGGCCGGGGCCCTGGTGGGTCGCGGTCGACTCGGCGGCCAGAAGGTCGTCTTGGCCAAGCCCCAGACATTCATGAACAGAAGCGGCCAGAGTGTTCGTTCGCTTCTAGATTGGTCAGGGGCTGGCGAGGAGACCCTGCTGGTGGCCCACGACGATCTGGATCTGCCCCTCGGTCGCCTCAAACTGGCGGCCGGGGGAGGAAGCGGAGGCCACAAAGGGGTGGCCTCGATCATTGAGGTTTTGGGCCGGTCGGACTTCACCCGGCTCAAGGCGGGCATCGGTCGGCCGGAGGAGTTCTTTGTTGACGAGGCCGATTATGTGCTGCGGCCGTTCAAGCCTCAGGAGATAAAATTGGCCGAGCAGGTCGTGGAGGCCGGGGTGGCGGCCACGGAGACGCTGATCACCCAAGGGCTGTCCAAGGCTCAGAGCCTGTTCAATCGCTTCGTGGGGCCGGAGTGAGAAAATCCCTCGGGAGCGTCCAATCATCTGCGCATTATTTCCTAATTATGATCTAAAGAGGAGGTATTGGGGAACATGGCAACTCTGACCACCTACGCACCCTATCTAGGGGTCCTGGGGCTGATCGTGGCCTTCATAGTTTTTGGCTACGTTAAAAAACAGCCCAATGGCAACGAGATCATGCGCGAGCTGGAGGGCATGATCCACGCCGGGGCCATGGCCTTCTTGAGGCGTGAATACTCCATCCTGGTCATCTTCATCGCCATCGTCTTCATCCTCTTGGGGCTGGGCATCGGCTGGTACACGGCCATCGCCTTCCTGACCGGCGCCGCCTGTTCGATCATCGCCGGCGTCTCCGGCATGAGTTCAGCCACCAGAGGCAACTCCCGGACGGCCGAGGCGGCCAACAAAAAAGGCCAGGCCGCCGCCTTGAGGGTTTCCTACTTCGCGGGCTCGGTCATGGGCTTGGCCGTGGCCTCCCTGGGATTGTTGGGCGTCGGCGTGTGGTTCGCCCTCGTCGGCGGCAGCCCGACCACGGCGGCCATCATCAATGGCTTCGCCATGGGCGCTTCGTCCATCGCTCTCTTCGCCCGCATGGGCGGCGGCATATACACCAAGGCCGCTGACGTGGGGGCGGATTTAGTCGGCAAGGTCGAGGCCGGCATTCCCGAGGACGACCCGCGCAACCCGGGCGTCATCGCCGACAACGTCGGCGACAACGTGGGCGACATCGCCGGCATGGGCGCGGACATCTTTGAATCCTACGTCGGCTCCATCGTCGCCACCATCGCCATCGGCGCGACCATGACCCTCACCGGAGACGCCCAGAAGCTGCGCCTGGGGTACATGGCCCTGCCAATCATCATCGTCATGGGCGGGCTGATCTCCTCCTTTGTCGGCGTCTTTTCAATCAAGGTCTTTGAGCGGGGCAACCCGGCCGGAGCGCTGAGATACACCACCTTTGTCGCCGCGGCCATCTTCGTCGCTTTGACCTACTTTGCCGTCACGGGCACAGGTTTGCCCCTGGGCGTGTTCTGGGCCGTGGTGGCCGGTTTGGTGGTGGGCATCATCATCGGGCTCTTGGCCGAGTACTACACCTCCTCCAGCCCCATCAGAAAGATCGCCGAGAGCTCCGAGACCGGCGCGGCCACGGTCATCATCAGCGGCCTGGCCGTGGGCATGGAGTCGGTCGCCCTGCCGGTGCTGGGCATCTGTGTCGCCACCGGCATCGCCTACTGGCAGGCCGGGGTCTACGGCATCGGCATCGCCGCGGTGGGCATGCTGGCCACGGTGGGCGCGACCATGACCGTCGACGCCTACGGGCCCATCGCCGACAACGCCGGCGGCATCTCCGAGATGTCCGGCCTCGGCCCCGAAACCCGCAGAATCACCGACTCTCTCGACGCCCTGGGCAACACCACCGCCGCCATCGGCAAGGGCTTCGCCATTGGCTCGGCGGCCCTGACCGCTCTGGCCCTGTTCGTGGCCTACGCCCAGGCGGCCGGGTTGCAGACCATCGACATCACCAACCCCAAAACCGTCATCGGGGCCCTCATCGGCGGCGTGGTACCCTTCCTGGTGGCCGCCTTGACCATGACCGCCGTCGGCCGGGCCGCCTTTGCCATGGTCGAGGAGATCCGCCGCCAGTTCCGCGAGATCCCGGGCCTTCTGGAAGGCAAGCCCGGCGTCAAGCCCGACCCCAAGACCTGCGTCAGCATCGCCACCAGCTCGGCCCTGAAGGAGATGGTCCTGCCCGGCCTGGTCGGCGTGCTCACCCCGGTTCTGGTCGGCTTCATCATCGGCCCCGAGGCCCTGGGCGGCATGCTTTTGGGCGCGACCATCTGCGGGGTGATGCTGGCCCTGTTCATGGCCAACGCCGGCGGCGCCTGGGACAACGCCAAGAAATACATCGAGTCCGGGCATCACGGCGGCAAGGGCTCTGACAACCACAAGGCCGCCGTCATCGGCGACACGGTCGGTGATCCCTTCAAGGACACCTCTGGGCCGACGATGAACATTCTCATCAAGCTCATGAGCGTCATCAGCTTGGTCATCGCCCCGCTTCTGGTGCGCTACTGGGGCTAGGTTCAAAGTAACGGGCTTTTTAAAGCCCACGAGCAGCTCAAGCGGCGGGTTCACTCAAAAGCGGCCCGCCGCTTTGATTGGTCAGCACGTCTCTTCGGATTGAGTGTTTCGGTTTCATCTTGAAACACGTTTTGGCGGCCGGAATGTTGATTCCTTCACCTCTTGAGCTGATTAGCCTAAAGTGTTCTCCAGCACGAAGCCTGCTGCTCGTCAGAGGCGATCAAATCGACCCTAGTAAACTAAGGAGGGTGTCGTGGAAAAGATCCTCATCGTCGGCTGCAAAAGAGCCATGAACGACGTCTGCATCGGCTGCTCCCGCTGTCTGGTGGCTTTCAACCGCCGGGAGGGGACTTTCGGGTCTTACCCGGCCGGCGGGGCCGAGGTGGTCGGGATTTTGAACTGCGGCGACTGCCCTGGGGCGACCATCGTCACCCGGTTGGCCCAGGTGAAGCTGTGGAACGCGCCCTTGGGCGAGACGGTGACCAAGATCCACCTCGGACCGTGCCTCACGGATCACTGCCCCCACAAGGAGTTGATTATAAACAAGATCAAGGCCAAATCAGGCGTGGAGGTCATCGAGGGCGCCCATCCTTACCTGCCCCAGGACATCTTCGCCTAGCTTTCGCGTCTTTAACTTCCAGGACGCAAGGCTAGAGATTGTTTCGAGGCCCCGCCGAAATAGAGAGATGACATGCCCCGAGTCAGCGTCGCCCCCCGGAATGAAATCGACTTGTCCCCTGGTTCTATTTTCGTCGCCGTGGACGTCATCCGCTTTTCGACCACGGCCGCTGTTCTGGCCGGGCGTTTCGGCTCCTTCGAGGTCGGCCCGCCCGACGAGGCCTTCATCGCCGCCTGGAAGGGGCGCCATCCCAGCGGCGTGGTCCTGGCTGAACTCGGCGGCCGCAAGCTGAAAGAGGCCCACTTTGACAACTCGCCCCACCAGGCCTCCCTCATCGAGGCCCGCGGCCGGCCCGTTCTTCTGGGCAGCACCAACGGCGCGACGCTCATCCTGAGCTTAAAGCCGCTGCGGGGCTTCGTCGCCTCCCTGTGCAACCTCACGGCCACGGCCAGGATTCTAAACCAGGTGGCCGGCCCCCACGACCACCTGATCATCGCCCCCGCCTCGTCCGTAGCGCCCGAAGACGTCTGGTGCGCCGAGATCTTGAGACGGCTGCTCCAGGAGCCGGACCTCGCCGCCGGGCGGCTCGTCGGTCCGCCCGAGGAGGTCTTGAAGCGCCTCAGGCGGGCCCGCCCGGATTGCCCCGCGGCTGACCTAAAATTTTGCGCTGCCTTGGATGCGTTCAATTTCGGCCTGCGCATTCGGCCAGGGGCTTCGGGTCAGGGGCCCCTCATTGAGCGGCTAGAATCACCCTCAAGTGATCATTTCCAGCCAGGGCAGGGCCGCGGTGGTCGAGGGGCCGAAGAAAGGCGCGCGGAAGCGGTGGAGCATCTCCATCAGACCGTAACCGGTGAGGCCCAAGGCGATGAAAACGTAAAAGACCTGGGTGATGATCAGCAGGATCCACAACACAAAGGCCTGCCCCCAGGTGGTCGGGCCCAGCTTCTTGATGACGCCCAAGACGGCCAGGAGGCCGAGCAGAAAACCGATCAGCCCGCCGGCGGTGGCGCTCACGGCGGCCTGAACGACGAAGCCCAGGGCGGCCGAGAATAAGACGGCCGCCAGAGCCTTAAAAAAGCCGAACCTGATGCCAATCAGGCGCGCGCCGATTTTAAGGCCCAGGGCGGAGACGATCAGACCCCCGGCCAAGAAGAGAAAAACCGACCCGGCGAAGACTTGAGCCACAACTTTGATCATAGCCTCTTTTTGACCGCGCGGTCAAAATCAATCTTCCTTTTTTCAAGACTCTGCCGCCACCGCCGGAGCTTTGGAGCGAGGAGTTGATTGAAAATGTCCTTTCACTTATAGTGTCGCCATGTCAAGGGAAGCCTTGCCGAGTTTGAGCGACCTCAAGGGCCAGGACCGGGTGAGGCCGCTTTTGGAGTCCCTGGCCTCAAAGCCCCCGGCCGGTCGGGTGTACCTTTTCATCGGGCCTAAGGAAGCCGGCCAGGAGACGGCCGCCCGGGCCTTGGCCGCGGCCTGGCTGTGCCCAAAGTCATCGTCGGGGCGGCCCTGCAAAACCTGTCCGGCCTGCCTGAAACTAGACGCCGGCGTCCACCCGGACTTCGTGGTCATCGAGCCCCTGGCGGGCAAAGAGAAAATCAGCGTCGACCAGGCCCGGGAGCTGATCAAGGGGCTTTGCTACGCCCCCCTGGAAGGGAGCTTCAGGGTCGTCCTGGTGCCTCAGGCCGAAAGGTTGAGCCTCGAGGCGGCCAACGCCCTTTTGAAAACCCTGGAGGAGCTGCCCGAGGACACGGCCGTAATCCTCACCGCCGCCGAGGCCGAGATGCTGCCGCCGACGATCATCTCCCGCTGTCAGCAGATCGCCTTTTCGCCCGTGGCTGAATCAACTCTGGCGGCCGAGATTGAGGCCGCGAGAGAGATAGATCATCATCAGGCCAGGTTCCTGGCCGCCTTGAGCGGAGGCTCCCTCAAGCGGGCCCTCGAACTGGAGCCAGACGAAGTCTTGGCCCGACGCGAGCTCGTCTTGGAAAAGCTCGGCCGGCTGAGGGCTTCTGATCCCGGAGCCCTTTTTGACCTGGCCCAGGAGGTGGCCTCCAAGCCCGAGGAGGTCGAGCCTTTTTTGACCGTGCTCGGGGCCTGGTACCGCGATCTGATGATCTCCGGCGCCGGGCGGGCGGAGCTTTTGGCCAACCAGGACTTGAGCGAGCGGCTGATAAGCTCGGCCGCCCGGGCGCCGAGCTTAAAGTGGGCCGAACGCTTGGAGGCCGTCTTGGAGGCTCAGGCCGCCTTGGCCGCCCGGGCCAACGTGAGGCTTTGCCTCGAGGCTCTTTTGCTCAAACTCGTCCCCGGCTTGGCGCCTCCAGGAGGGCGGTCGTGAGCAGGCTGGTCGGGGTTCGCCTCAAGTCGGGCGGCCACGTCTGCGGCTGCGACTCCGGCGACCTGGACCTCAAATCAGGCGACAGGGTCATCATCAAGACCGAGGACGGGAGCTTCTTCGGCGAGGTGATCTGTCTGCCCCAAAACCTGGCCTGGAGAGAGGAGGTCGAATCAGCCGGCGCCGTGGACAGGCTGGCCACCGCGGACGACCTGGCCGCGGCTCAGGAATGCCTCCACCTCGAAAAAGAAGCCTTCACCTTCTGTCAGGAGAGGATCCTGACGCGTCAGATGACCATGCGCCTGGTGGCCGTGGAGAGGCTTTTTGACGGCTCCAAGATGATCTTTTACTTCACCGCCGACGGCCGGGTCGATTTTCGGGCCCTGGTCAAGGACCTGGCCAGCCGCTTCCGCTGCCGGGTGGAGATGCGTCAGATCGGCGTGCGCAACGAGACCAAGCTCTTGGGCGGGCTGGGCAGCTGCGGCCGGGAGCTGTGCTGCGCCACCTTCATGCGCCAGTTCACCCCGGTCTCGGTCAAGATGGCCAAGGAGCAGAACCTGTCCCTGAACCCCAACAAGATCTCGGGCCTGTGCGGCCGCTTGATGTGCTGCCTGGCCTATGAGTTTCCGGTCTACATGGAGCACAAGAAGGACATGGCCAAGGTGGGCAAGCGGGTCATCACCCCCGAGGGCGAGGGCAAGGTCGTCCGCCAAAACGTCATGGCCGGCCGGGTGACGGTGTGCGTCGGCGACAAGGAGATCGAGTTTCCGTCCGAGGCGGTCAAGCAGTTCGCCCCATCGCCCAGAAAAAAGGACCCCGGCCGCGAGCGCCAATAACCCCGGGCGAGCAGGAGAAGGGATGTCCGCGCCACCGTTCTACGTCACCACCCCCATTTACTACGTCAACGCCGAGCCCCACCTGGGCCACGCCTACACGACCATCGTCGCCGACGTGCTGGCCCGGTTCCACCGTCTGGACGGGTTCAACGCCTTCTTCCTGACGGGCACTGACGAGCACGGCGACAAGATTCTGGAAGCGGCTCGCAAGACCGGCGAGACCCCCAGGCAGTTCGCCGATCGGGTCAGCCAGCTTTTCCGCGGCCTGTGGCCACGCCTGAACATTCAGCCGAGCCGTTTCATCCGGACCACCGAAGAGCAGCACGTCGCCGTGGTTCAGCGGATTTTGAGCCTCGTCCACGACAAGGGCGACATCTACTTCGGCCAGTACGGCGGCTACTACTGCCAGGGCTGCGAGCGCTTCGTTTTGGAGCGGGAGCTCATCGACGGCCTCTGCCCGGACCACCAGACCGAGCCGAAGTGGATCGCCGAAGAGAATTACTTCTTCAAGATGTCCAACTATCAGGACTGGCTCATCGACTACGTCAAGAACAACCCCGGCTTCGTCAGGCCCCAGCGTTACGCCAACGAGGTGCTTTCCTTTTTAAATGAGCCCCTGGAGGATCTTTGCATCTCCCGGCCCAAGAGCCGTCTGCCCTGGGGCATCGAGCTGCCTTTTGACGAGCGCTACGTGACCTACGTCTGGTTCGACGCCCTGATCAACTACCTCACCGGCCTCGATTGGCCCGACGGCGAGAACTACCAGATGTTCTGGCCCGTGACCTGGCACCTCATCGCCAAGGACATCCTGAAGCCCCACGCCATCTACTGGCCGACCATGCTCCAGGCGGCCGGCCTGCCGGTTTACCGGCACCTCAACGTCCACGGCTACTGGACCTTCGCCGGCGGCAAGATGTCCAAGTCCCGGGGCAACGTCGTCCCGCCGTTGGAGCTGATGGACAAGTACGGCGTCGAGGCCTTCCGCTACTTTTTAATGCGGGAGATGTCCTTCGGCCTCGACGCCACCTTCAGCGAGGAGGCCCTGGTGGCCCGCCTCAACGGCGATCTGGCCAACGACCTGGGCAACCTCTTCGCCCGGACCACGGCCATGATCGAGCGCTACTCCGACGGCGTCATCCCCCGGGGCCTGCCCCAGGGGCCGTCCGAGAGGGCCCTCATCGACATGGCCCGGGAGACCTTGGAGATATACCGCGCCGAGATGAGCGGCCTCAACTTCCATCTGGCCCTCAAGGCGGTGTGGGAGTACATCAACTACGTCAACAAGTACATCGTCGACACCGAGCCCTGGGTCATGGCCAAGGACCCCCACCGCAAGCCGGAGCTGGACCGGGCCCTGCGAAACCTGGCCTTTGCCTTAATAAGGGTGGCCTACTTCGTCTGGCCGGTCATGCCGGCCACCGGCGAGGAGATACTCAAGCGTCTGGGCACGGCCTTGGTTTTGAGGCCCGAGGGCCTGGCGGCCGTCTTGACCGCGGCCGTGGATCCACATCGCCAGAGCGTCTTCAAGGGCGAGGCCCTCTTCCCCCGGGTGGAGAAGGAGGGAGAGGAGAAGAAGCCGCCCCAAAGAGCCGAGCCGGCCTTGGCGCCCATCAGCTTCGAGGACTTCGGCAAGGTGAGCCTGCGAGTCGGCCGGGTTTTGGACTGCCAGAAGCCCAAGGGCTCCAAGAAGCTGCTGGTGTGCACGATTGATCTGGGCGAGGAGGCGCCGCGCCAGATCCTGGCCGGCCTGGCCGAGCATTACGCGCCCGAGGAGATCAAGGGCAAGATGGTCGTGGTCGTGGCCAACCTGGAGCCCAAGAAGATGATGGGCTTGGAGTCGAGGGGCATGATTCTGGCCTCCGTGTCCGACGGCCAGGTCCGCCTCCTCGAAGCGCCGAAAGGGGCCGAGCCAGGGGAGGTGGTGAGATAAGGATAAACGAGACAAGATTGCGTAAGAGCAGCCGATAAATCCATAACATGTGGTTGTTGCGAATGAAACCACAATTTGTAGTACTTAAGGGTTGATTTTGAGACATAAGCCGTTTAAAGTAGCAGCAGGTTAGTGGCCGACGACATCGGCGGAAGGGCCAGGAGATCGGTGACTGAAGAACGACGATGAACGGCTAAGAGCAAAAAGGAGTGTGCTCTCATTCAGTGGGGTAAATTATGCCTGAGCCAGCCTTGAAAAGTGAGAGCCAAGATGCCCTATTTGGAAATAAAGCTGAAGGTTGTGAGATTATAATCGGAGACGCTTTGAATGTTCTTCGCTCCTTCGATTGCTGTGCTTTCAGATGCTGCATAACTAGTCCACCTTATTGGGGGCTGCGTGATTATGGAACGCCCCATCAAATAGGAGCAGAAAACAGCTTAGATGAGTATGTGGAAAACCTAAAAATAATATTTAGAGAAGTTAATCGTGTACTTACACCTGATGGCACTCTGTGGCTAAACATTGGTGACGCTTACACAAGCGGCAACCGGACGTGGCGCGACACTGACAAGAAGAACCCAGCCAGAGAGATGCGATATCGTCCCCCCACTCCGAAAGGTCTAAAGCCAAAAGATCTTATCGGGGTTCCTTGGCGAGTAGCTTTTGCTCTGCAGGAAGATGGTTGGTATTTACGAGCGGATATTATTTGGAACAAGCCGAACTGTCAGCCCGAATCTGTCAAAGATAGACCCACGAGGTGCCATGAATACTTGTTTCTTTTTTCTAAGTCTGAAAAATATTATTATGATTGTGAAGCTGTAAAGGAACCGAGCAATTCGCACAGAGGACTACGAAATCGTCGAACCGTCTGGTCCATAAATACGGAGGCTTACCCAGGCGCCCATTTCGCCACTTTTCCAAGTGAGCTGGTTAGACCCTGCGTTTTAGCCGGTAGTAAATCGGGGGACACCGTTTTGGACCCCTTCTTCGGATCCGGCACGGTCGGTGAGGTTTGCCTGCAGCTTAATAGGCAATTCGTCGGCATTGAGCTTAAAGAAGAATACGTGCAGCTAGCCAAACTCCGCCTGGGTTGGTAATGGGAGGAGCTGAAAAAGCAAAGGCCCTCAGCTTCCCGGTGCTGAGGCCGAGTCTTCAAGTTGCATTCTATTACAGGCTCCAGGAGATTCGTAATCTTTATTTGCAGGAAGCACTAAGACAGACTGTCGAATCAATAGATATTAGCAGTCTCGACGCCGAATTAGTAGCATTGGTTGATAATCATTCCCTGCAGAAAGTGGCCTCCTTTGGTGTACGCGGGGAAGTGTTCTTTCCAATCCCTCGCATTCTAATGGCCAATCCTTTTCTTCTGGGCTATTACAGACTGCTGTTTGGTTTATCCCAAAAGGAATTTTACAATAAAGGACCCTTTGGCTTGTTCAAACGATTCGAGGATCGAGGGGAAATCTCTAAAAAGGCGGAGGAGCTCGTGCCAGCGTTGTGCACAAGCCTTATCGCCACTGGGCAAATGCTTGTAGATGGGCTGGACGATCTCTCTTTGACCGTGGTGCACAATCTACAGATGTTGACCCTTGGCCCTCAGCTACGAGGCAGCCAAAACACCAAGCTAGGCCAGAGCGCGACCAAAGAGATCTTTGATCTGGTTCTTGGTCTAGCCCAGCGCTACGTGAAGGAGGCGACAGATCGGACCATAAGGATTGTGAATGATTCTCATAGAACGGTTATGATTGAGTTCTTTAGTGATCCTGATGTACGAATAATGGAAAAACTTGAAACACAAGTGAGGCCTTTGGTTTCAATGGAAATAAAGGGAGGTACTGATAGCTCGAACATTCATAATCGTTTGGGAGAGGCTGAAAAGAGCCACCAAAAGGCAAAAAATTTGGGATTTTTTGAATTTTGGACTATTGTACGTGTAGATATTGATGACCTGGTCGCCAGGCGCGAATCGCCCACCACTAGCCATTTCTTCCATTTAGATTATATCAAAGACATCTCCACACCTCAGCATCAGCGGTTTCGCGAACTGCTCAATTCTCTAATAGGTATAAGAAGCTGATTATTAGATTTATTTTAGGTAATTGGTTGGAGATTTAATTCTAAAAAATTTGGTTCGGATGTTTCAATTCCTTTCACCTCCCCCAGCGACCAGATCATCGAAAATCGCGGCCGGTTTCTCCAGCCGGTTGAGATTTCGTCATTTCCAGCCTGAAGACGGCGTCTGGTTTGTCATTTTAACCGACAGAAGCCGGCGCGAAGAATCCAGACCCTGGCGAAACGTCAGCCAAACGCCCCGGCGATTCGGAGAGGTGGCCAGTCTTTATCGCTTTCTTTGATGACAGGGGCGGGGGTGAACCCCGCCTCTACGGAGCCACGCTCCGCTGATCAGATAATTCCCTTTGTGATTTAACGAATGGTGCCCCGGTTGATCGAAGACGTCCCCGGGCCCAGCTTAGGGCAGACTAAGGCTTGTTTGTTTCATTTCAATAGGAAAATGGTATTATTTCGCGCACCCCAGCCGTGGGGTTCCGGTTGACCGGGGCCGCCGGCCAGATAAAAGACGGGAGCCTCGAATCATGAAGACACGGCCGTTCAGCCTGATCGCGACGCCGCCGGGCGGGGCCATTTTTTTGCTTCTCCTGACTTTCAGTTTTTTGCCTGGGCGGGCCGCGGCCCTGCCGCCCGGCGACGGTGATTGGACGATCAGCGGCCAGGAGGCGGTGGCGGATCAATCCATCGTCCTCAACGGCGACCTGATCGTCGAGGCCGGCGGCTCCCTCAGCCTCAGAAACGTTGGCCTGACATTGAACTCGCCCGACGACGCCCCGAGGACGATCCTGATCGAACCCCAGGGGGCGCTGTTCATAGAAGAGTGTGACCTGTCCACGACCTCCCCCGGCGGTTTTTACTTCAAGATCGGCGAGCCTTCCCTGACCGTGGATCTCCCCTCGCCGAGCCTGACGATCAGAAACAGCAGCTTTTCTGGGGTGAACGGCCTCGAGATGTGCCACACCCAAAACGCCCTCATCGAAGGAAACACCCTCCAGGTCAACTCGCCGACGGGCTTGAGCTACTGCTTATTTCTCATGGACTGCCTGAATTGCACCGTGGCCGACAACACCATCGCCGTCAACCCGCCGGTTTCGACCGGGTCCAGCCAGCCGCCGGTCTACGCCATATCCCTCCACGAATCGCATCACAACACCATCCTTGGCAACCAGTCCGCGGATTGCCGCAACGGCATCGGCCTGGGCTATTCCTGGAACAACCGCGTCGCCGGGAACACCTGCGTCGGGCCCATCGGCGAGCCGAATCTGCGGGATCTGGTGCCGCGCTGGTGGTGTGTCTCCACGGCGGAGCGAGGCGGGGAGGCGGGCTTGTTCCTCGGCGCGGGCGCCCACAACAACCTCGTCGAAAACAACACCTTTCTTCTCTCCCACACCTCCATCATGTCCGTCTGCCAGGCCTCGCACAACACCCTGGCCCACAACACGGCCAAGGGCGCCGGACTGGGGCTCTCCCTTCTGTGGGCCTCGGAGAACATCATCGACGGCAATGAGCTGGCCGACGTCTTCCGGGAGGACGCCATCCACGTCTACCGCTCCGAGAACAACCACATCATCAACAACCGCATCGACACCGTCAGCGGCGGCGTCGGGCTTTTCAGCTCAACCGGCAACGTCGTTCAAGGCAACGCCATCACCGAGGCCGGGCGGGGCATCTTCGTGATGGATTCAACCGGCAACGCCATCGTCAACAACGACGTCTCAGCCAGCGCCATGCCGGTGGCGGTCGTGGGATCGTCCTCCAACACCATCCAGAACAACAATTTTCCCCAGGACGGCCGGCAGCGCTTCGACGACCGCGAGGACAACGACTGGCAGGGCAATTACTGGGGCCCGGGGGTCAGCGGAGCTTACGCCATCCCGCCCAGCGGCGTCGACGGCTCCCCCAGCCCAACGCCCCTGAGCATCTTAGAGGTTGACCGGCCGGAGAGGGAGGACTTGGCCTTTGAAGCGCCGGAGTACCGCGAGGCGGTCATCGATTCCGACCAGGTCTGGCAGAACCAGACCGTCACCTTGAGCGAAGGCCTGTCCATTGAAAGCGGCGGCAGCCTGACCATGCGAAACGCCACCCTCATCCTTTCGCCCGAGGATACGCCCGTGTCCATGCTCCGCGTCAACAACCCTATGTCCCTGACAATCAACCCCGGCGGCGCCCTGTACATCTACGACTCTCAGATAATCGGCCCCGAAAGGGGGCCCCTGGGCGGTTTTCAGATATTGGTCTATCACGACGCCGATTTCGTGATGATGAACAGCGAGCTCAAAAACGGCGGCTGGTGGTGCGGCGACGCGGCCGTGGCCGTGGAGGAGGGCGCCAGCGGGGCGGTCATCGAGGGGAACACAATCACCTCCTCCTACTGCGCCGTGAGCCTCGAAGGGGCCACCGGCTGCCAGGTGACCAACAACACCATCTCCAACTGCGTCATGGGCATTTATATCATTGGCGACCAGGACCACACTGTCAGCGGAAACGTCATCTCCAAAACCGGCTGGAAGGGCATCGGCGGCGCCGTCGGCATCCCGGTGACGAACAACGCCATCTCAGACGCCTGGGGGGTGGGCATCTTTCCGCCCCACTGGGGGGTCATGCCCGAGGGCAACACCTTTCGAGACGTCAGGGGGCCGAGCCTTCTTTATCAGGACCCGATGATCCTGACCTACGCCGAGGGCTTCCGCGCCTTTTCCTATGATTCCTGCGACGTGACCGCCGGGCAGGAGATCGTCGTCTACGTCCGCCTGGCCCACACCAGCCCCTATTACGGCCAGCCCGGCTTTCCGGAAGCAATCGAGGATGTCCTGACCATCTCCCTTGACGTCCATCTGAGGGTCAACGGCCAGATAATAGACACCGAGCGCGCCAGCGTGAGGCTGGGCGAGGCGAGCACGGTCAAGCTCACTGGAACGGCCCCAATGGCCGGGACATACGACATAAAAATCGATCAAATATTATAAATAATACGTTCTGGCCCGCCGCGTCCGTGGGCCGATTTCGGCCCCTCAAAAATGTCAAGAGCTCTTGTTCGGCCGCCCCGGCGGAGGAGGACTGCCAGCATTTTCCGGGCTTGAGCCGTCTTCTCAAAGTTTTTCCCAGACCACCACGCCGCGGTTCTTCATCTCCTCCACCGCCTTCCTGGTCGTCTCGGGGGCGACGCCCCGGCAAAGCTCGAGGGCCAAGCGCACCTTGTAGCCCGCCTCGACGGCGTCCAGGACGGTGGCTTTGACGCAATGATCCGTGGCCAGACCGTAAATGATCAGCTCCCCGAGGTCCTTTTCTCTGAGAAGACCGTCCAGTCCGGTCTGGTGGCCGCCGTCGTCGGCGAAGCCAGAGTAGGAATCGAATCTGGGGTTCATTCCTTTGCGGACCGTGCCGCCGATGTCCTCGGCGGGCATCAGTATCTCCGCGCCCGGGGTGTTCTGGACGCAGTGAGGGAGCCACATGATCTGGGAGCGGCCCTCCACCTCGATCACCTGCCCTGGCTCGGCGCCGGGGTTGTTAGTGTAAAAGCTCATGTGATCAGGGGGATGCCAGTCTTGGGTGAAATAGACGGGCAGGCCCTTTTGGGCCAAGGCCGCGGTGGTCTGCCTCACCGCTTCGACGTACCCGGCGTCCGTGCCGCTGACGGCCAGGAGCCCGGACATGTACTCCGTGAAATCAGCCTGGAAATCGACCACCACCAGCCCGACGCCCGCAAAGACGTCTTTCTCAGACATTTCTCCTCTCCCCTTCCGCTGGCGCTTCAGTTGATCTGGTCTTGAAACAGCGCCGCTTCGCCTTCCCCCCACATGACACAAAAAAGCGGTCTTGAAAACCCGCTTTTGAGGGCCGAGGAAGTTACGCGGTCCGTCAAGGGCTCATTTTTAAATGTTGAAGCGTCGGGAGGACCGAGGAGGATCGGCCGCGCTTTAAAAAAGGCCGTCCTTGGGTTATGGCTTTAAATGGACTTCTCGGCGGCGGGCTTTACACCGCTTCGGCGGGCTGGTAAAGATGAGATCATGGTCTAGCCGGGGTGGTGGAATAGGTAGACACAAGGGACTTAAAATCCCTTGGAGCTATGCTCCGTACGGGTTCGATCCCCGTCCCCGGCACCAACTACGCCTCCAGGGCCAGGGCTGGTCATAACCAGAATCATCCACCTGCCACTACACTACCAACCATCTACACTTCCAAGGGGGCCAGGATAGGCCTCCTCCATGATCAGCTCCACGGCCAGCCCGACGATCTCAGACCGATCCCACCCTCCAAACCGCCCTTCCATCACCTCACGAATCCGCTGGCGTGTCCGCTCAGATAAAGGTACCCTCTTACCCATGTGATGCCTCCTTGCTTGAGACCGGCTGACCCGCCGGACCTCCTTGGTGTCTTCACTACCGCGAGGAGGCATCCCTTTCCTTTTTCCAGCAGTCATAAGACTTCATCACGAAAAAGCGGGAGTGGTTTCTAAATTCGGAAGAATCGGCCTGACTTGGGCACAGATCGGCGGAGGTAAAAGCCTATTAAGGCCATCTACCTTCAGGTTCCATGATGATTTGATTGCTGCTGGTTGCTCATTCGGGCCCTCGCAAATGGTCGAGGTCGTCAAGCGGAATCCGAGAGCAAGGCCTCAAGGTAGTCCCTTAGTTTCCGCCTGTCCAAGTACTCCTCCAGAATGTGGTCCTTGATGAAGTCCAGTTCGTCGACGAAGTTCTGAATAACGATTTGATTGTCGGTGACGAAACCGGTCAATCGACCCAGTTTTGCTTCCCGACCCCACCGGGGTTGCCGGCCGACGAACAGCAGCTTGTCGGTCTCTGACTCCTTATCAGCAGAGGTCTTCAATGAAAAGAAGAAACGAGGGGTTATTGTAGTTAAGTACACGTTAAAATTGTCATAATTACCTAAATACCAGAGAAAATTCTCGATGTGCTTGACCCGCCATTCCCTTTCGCGCTCGTCATTGCATTCGCTGATATAATTGTCCATGGCCTCACGGCAGATGTACTGATCTACCGGATGACGGCCCAGCAGTAGCGACAGACAGTGCATTCTTCTCCGGATGATGGCTTCGACCAGTTCTACATATATGAAACCATCCTCGTTTGTTGCTCCATGGAGATAGGTCTCATACTCGGGCGGTCGTAGGATGCCGGTGGGGTAGTCGACGACGATGGTCAGACGACCCGGTATCTGCTCTACATGAGTGAAGAGAATAAGCTGGAAAATGTAGCTGCTGATCGGATACAGAGCCGAGGAAATCTTGGCCTGGTTGGCCATGTCGACAAAAGTCGGTACATCGGCCGAAGTGAGATGGGGGCGATCAAACAAGGCCAACAGATCGTCGGTCTCTTCGAGCGTCAAATCCAGAGCGACCGCCAGAACTATCAATTTCTTTCGGCCCACATTGGCAAAGGCTCCCCGCTCCAACTCGCGGATGTAGGTGTTGGACAGACCCGAGATGGCGGCCACTTGGTTGCGCGGCTTGGGTTTGCTCGCCAACAGCTTCTGGACGTACTCAGCCCGTGCCTGCGGCCTGTTTTCCAATTCAGTGCTCCTTTGTCTCTCGGTTCAATCGGCGACCACTCCGGCCAGCCCCACGCCTTGGTGACCAGGCAATTTAATACTTTAACCAAGTTTAATCTATTAGGCAACAAAATTTGTCTGCAAACACTGGCAAATACATAAGTAGCTATTATAATATTAACAATTGTAATTGAACTTCTATTAAATAAATCTTTAAGCCAGCCTAAATTTTTCTTGACACCCATTTTCCTCCCTGTTAAGAGTGCTCCTAGGCCATCCCAAATAATTTGTTTGAGTAAGGGAACAAGGGGAGGTCCGTCGGTTTAGGAACCTTTGTGCTCCCAACACTGCTGGAGGATCATGGACAATCATGGACAATCATCCACACCTCCTGGACGTGAAAAACCTCAAGACGCACTTCTTCACGTTTGAAGGAGTGGCCAGGGCGGTGGATGATGTTTCATTTCATCTCGACAGCGGTGAAATTATCGGCCTCGTCGGCGAATCCGGTTGTGGAAAGAGCGTCACCGCCCAGTCGATAATGCGATTGATACCCGAACCGCCGGGCAAAATCATTCAAGGGCAAATCCTGTTCGACGGCGAGGACCTCGCCAGCCTTCCAGACGGCCGGATGATGTCGATTCGCGGCAACCGCATCTCGATGATTTTTCAGGAACCCATGTCCTCTCTTAACCCGGTCTTCACGGTCGGGGATCAAATCGCGGAGATGTTTCACCTACATCAACGACTCTCCAAAAGGGAGAGCTGGGCTCGGGCAGTACAAATGCTGGAGTTGGTCCAGATTCCGGCCGCCGAAAAACGAGTCCACGAATACCCGCATCAGCTTTCAGGGGGCATGCGCCAGCGGGTCATGATAGCCATGGCCTTGGCCTGCCAACCGGAAATCCTCATCGCCGACGAACCGACCACCGCCCTGGACGTAACCATTCAAGCCCAGATTATCGATCTGATCCTGGAACTCAAGGAGACGTTAGAAACGGCCATCATCATGATCACTCACGATCTCGGAGTGATCGCCGAAGTGGCCCAGCGGCTGGTGGTTATGTATGCGGGCCGGGTTGTGGAAGACGGGCCCACCCAGTCCATTTTCGAGAAACCGCATCACCCTTACACCAGAGGACTTCTCCAGTCGATTCCCATATTGGGCCGGCGGCTTCAAGTCGGCCGCCAGCCCCTCAGGGAGATACCGGGCACGGTGCCCAGTCTTTACGACCTGCCGACCGGTTGCAGCTTCGCCCCGCGTTGTCATGAGGCCGAACCGGGCTGTCGCCGGAACATGCCCGAATTGATCGACCGGGGGAATGACCATCGGGTCCGCTGTTGGTTACTCGATAATCGATGGATGAGGTAGCACTTTTTGGAATCCCTTCTCAAAGTCAAAGACCTGAAGGTTCATTTTCCGGTCAAAAGGGGCGCCTTTTCCCGGACCGCCGGTTACGTTTACGCCGTGGACGGAATCAGCCTGGACCTGGCCGAAGGCGAGACGCTCGGCCTGGTCGGCGAGAGCGGTTGCGGTAAGACCACGACCGCCTTGGCGGTTATGCGACTGGTCGAACCGACCTCGGGCGAAGTTACATTTCAGGGCACGGACGTCTCCCGACTTTCGGGGGCCGGGCTGAGGGCCTTTCGCAAAGACATTCAAATCATTTTCCAAGATCCCTACTCATCCCTGAACCCGCGATTGACGGTCAACCAGATCCTGAGCGACCCAATGCAGATCCACGGCGTCTACCCGGGGCGTCAACACAAAGACAGGATCGCCTACCTGTTAGAAAAGGTCGGCCTCACTCCAGAGCACGGCCGGCGCTATCCCCATGAATTCTCGGGTGGTCAGCGTCAGCGGATAGGCATCGCGCGAGCCCTGGTCTTGGACTCCAAGGTGATTATCGGGGACGAGCCCGTCTCGGCCCTGGACGTGTCTATCCAGGCCCAGATCATCAATCTGCTGGTCGATCTCCAGAAGGAGTTCGAACTCTCCTATCTCATCATTGCCCACGACTTAGCCGTGGTCGATCACATCTGTGATCGCGTGGCGGTCATGTATCTGGGCCGGATGGTCGAGTTCGGTTCGTATGGTGACATCTGTTCCGATCCACGGCACCCTTACACCCAGGCCCTCATCTCGGCCGTCCCGGTGCCCGATCCCAAGAGAAAGAGACGCAGGACCATCCTCAAAGGCGATGTCCCCAGCCCGATCAACCCGCCGTCGGGCTGTCATTTTCACCCCCGTTGCCCCCGGTGCCTGGAGGAATGCGATGGCCTGGAACCGGTCCTGAAGGACATCGGTGGGGGACACTATGTGGCATGCAACATTTGCCGGTGAGACACAACCATTAGGGAGGTGGAGAAATGAAAAAAAGCCTTAGGATTTTGAGCATGGGCCTCTTGGTTGTGGCCCTGTTCGGTTGGACGGGGTCCGCCCTGGGGGCATCCTCCATCGTGGTGGCCGTGGATACACCGCCCCGGACCATGGATGGCGGCGGCTCTTTGGCGGATGCCACTCTATCGGTCTTATCCAATTTCTATGAGCCGTTGGTCGGGCGGACCGGATATGAGGGCAAGTTGATTCCGGTTTTGGCCGAACGCTACGAACGAATCGATCCTGTCAGCTGGAAATTCCATCTCCGAAAAGGAGTCAAGTTTCACAACGGCAACCCATTCACCGCCGCTGATGTCAAGTTCACATTCGAACGGCTGACCGATCCTAAATGCTGCTCCGAGTTCCTGGACTACAGCAAGAGAGTGGACTCCATCGACATCCTTGACGACTACACCATAGTCATTAAGACCAAAATTCCGATGTCCAACTATGACCAGGGCCTGGCCCCGTTCCTGATGATGGACGAGGAATCTACGCTTTCTAGAGATCCAGGCGAGATAGGTCAAAAGCCCATCGGCACCGGTCCTTACAAGCTGGTCGAGTGGGTCAAAGGGTCGTACGTCAAGATGGCGGCCAATGAAAAATACTGGGGAGGCGCCCCCCCGATCAAGATGGTCACCTTGAGGCCGATTAAGGAGGCATCGACCCGCTACGCCGCCCTGGTCTCCGGAGAGGTCGACCTGATCTCCGGCGTGCCGGTTGAATTGTTCCAGCAGGTAGTCAAGAATCCAAAACTCGACGTGATTTCTCGACCCTCCCGAAGGTCTATCTTCCTGGCCCTGGGGAACAAGCCTGGAACCCCGATGGCCGACATTCGGGTCAGAAAGGCCATGTACATGGCCATCAACGAGGATGAGATAGTCAGCAAGGTCATGGGGGGTCACGCCGTGCCCTGCGCCCAGGTCGCCGATTCGGCGGTGCCAGGATACGTCAAGGATATGAAGCGACTGCCCTACGATCCGAAACAGGCCGCGCAGTTGCTAAAAGAGGCGGGGTATCCTGAAGGGTTCGAAATAACACTGGCCGGCCCAAATGATCGCTACGTCCAAGACGAAAAGATTTGCGAAGCGGTGGCCAAGTATCTAACCAAAATCGGAATCAAGGTCAAACTGGACGTCAAACCCAAGGCCCTCTTCTTCCCGGAGGTCGTCGCGGGGGACAAGTTCGACTTCTACCTTATCGGTTGGTTGGACAACAGCTACGACTGGGGTTTGACCTTTAACAGTATCGGCTACACTTTCAACAAGGCCGAAGGCAGCGGGACCTGGAACGGAACCCGCTACAGCGATCCCGACCTAGACAAGCTCCACTTGTCCATCAAGAAGATCCTCAACGTCGAAGAGCGCGTCAAGACGTTACAGGAGCATAACCGGATGGCCATGGAGGAGAAGATCTTTGTCATTCCTCTCCATTACACCGTCAACACCTATGCCGTCAGAAAGAGCAAGGGCGTCCAATTTACGCCGCGGCCCGATCGCTGGATGATCTTCAAGGAAATCTCGATCAAGTAGCCCTTGGGCGCTAACAGGCGGGGACGCCAAGAGTCGTCCCCGCCAGAAATCTCAGAGAAGATTTGACCAGTTACATCATACGTCGACTGCTGCAAGGACTGATCGTCCTCCTGAGCGTCTCCCTGCTCTGCTTTGTCATCTTCCGCTACAGTGGAGATCCGGCCGTTGCCCTGGCGGGTCAGTATACGACGGCTGCCGAGAGGGAGGAGATAAGACGAGTCTATGGGTTAGACAAGCCCTTTTACATTCAGTACCTCCAATTCCTGGCCAATGCCGTCAGGGGCGATTTCGGCCGGTCATACGTGACCAAGGCGCCGTCCCTCGGCCTAATCCTAGAGAGATTCCCGGCCACCGCGGAACTGGCCGTGACAGCGGTCGTCCTGGCCTTCATACTCGGTACGGGGCTGGGCGTCCTGGTGGCCCTGAAACCATATGCCCTGAGAAATCGAGTCATCATGGCCGCATCCTTGGGCGGCATCTCCATCCCGGCCTTCCTGGTGGGCATCCTTCTCATCATGGTCTTTGCCGTGCAGCTCGAAATTCTGCCGCCCTTCGGCAGGGGGGAGACCGTCAGGATTGGCTTCTGGCGAACCGGTTTTCTGACCTGGAGCGGGATTACGCATCTGATTCTTCCGACTCTCACCCTGACCGGCTACCAACTGGCCGTTCTCCTGCGACTGACCCGGGCCGGCATGCGCGAGGTCTTGACCGAGGAATACATCAAAACCGCCTGGGCCAAGGGGCTCCCCCCCAGCCGGGTCATTTTCAAGCACG
>CAYXRH010000018.1:7072-21789 GCA_964466355.1 uncultured Thermodesulfobacteriota bacterium | reverse complement strand
TATCCCCCCACCGGCGGGCCGGGCGGCCTGACCCCCCGTCCGGCCCGCCGCCCCCCCACGGGGAGGACAGGATGAGCGACGGCGAAAGCCATGATCCGATGAGGCGTCTGGTCTCGGAGTTCGGCCAGATGGCCGGCTTCCTCAAAGCGCACGTGGCCAACCAGGAACAGATAAACCAACGCACCCTGCAGGTCCTTGATCGCTTGACCCAGAGCCTGGCCGAGACCAATGAGCGGGTGGCCGTGAACCAAAACAACGCCTCTTGCGTCCCTGATTTGTATGAAAAGCATCGCACCGTAAGCGGTAAGGTCGCCTACGGTGCCGGAGGAATGGCCGTCCTGGTCGTGTTGATGAGTATCTTTGGCCCTTTTATCGGCCGGTGGATCCTGGGCCGCTTTGGAGGATAGATGGACCGGACCGACCTACTGAAAATCGGGCAGATCGCCACGCTCGAGAAGCAGGTGGCCGAGCTGGAGACAAAGATCAGACGGCACGCTGAAGAGGTGGCCTATCACTCCTTTTCCGGCGCGGGGATAGACAAGATTGACGCCGGCGCGGCCCTGCAAGCGGCCCAGGAGCTTAAAGCGGCGATGGACCAGCGCCGTGAGCTTTTGGCCCAGCTCGAGCGCCTGGGGGGCTGATGGCCACCCTGGAAGATCAGTATTACGCCGAGGCGGAGCGCTTGTACGTGCGCGAGGGGCGGACCCTGGCTCAGATCGCCGAAGAGACGGGCGGCGAGACATCGATCTCCACGCTCTCTCGCTGGAGCCAAAAGGGCGGCTGGCCGGAGCAGCGCCAGCGCTGGCGCGAAGTAAAAACCGACCTACCCATCCGACTTTTGAACGTGGTGCGCCGCCGGGTGGGCTGGCTGGAGGAGCACCCGGAAGAGGCCCGCGGCGACGACTTGACCAAGCTCAAGGGCCTCCTGGAATACCTGGCCGACGAGATGTCCGGCGGCGAGGAAGGCGCGGCGGTTGACCGCCTGGCCGTGTGGCTGGAGCTGATGCAGGGGTTGATTGAAGACCTCAAGGAGTTTGAGCCCGAAGGCGTGAACCTGATTCACCGGCATTATGACGAACTGGTGAAACGAGCCAGAAAACGCTATGCCTAAGCGGCGCCAAAAACCGATCTTGACCGAGCTGGCCTTTGAGCGCCGGGCGGCGGACCTGCGCCTGTGGATCGGCAGCCAGGTCACGCCCTTTAAGAGTGATACCGCAACCAAAAGATGGGCGCGGATCGAGCGGGCGCGTACCGACCGGGAGTTCTTCGCTCAGACTTATTTTCCCCACCGCCTGACCGAGCCCTCGCCCGAGTTTCACCGGAGAATAGACGAGGCCACGACCCAACGCCGGGCGGCCATCGAGGTCTTCCGTGGCGGGGCCAAGACCACCCGCGCGGTTTTGATCGGCTACATTCATGACGTCTGCTTTCAGACCGAAGATTATCTCCAGTATTTCACCACCACCGACGATCTGGCCGAAACCAAACTGGACCAGATCAGCGCCGAGCTTGAGACCAACGCCCGCCTCCGCCACGATTTCGGCGACCTGGTCGGGCCGGTGTGGCGTTCGGATAGGATCGTCACGGCCAATGACGTCTGCGTGGACGCGATGGGGTTGGGCTCGGCCATACGTGGCATGACCGACCACAAGGGCCGTCGGCCGACCAAGGCCACGGTGGATGATCCGGATGAGGACGTCAAGGTCGAGAGTGCCGTCCAGCGAACGAAGCTCTTGAACAAGATCCTCAAGGCGATCATTCCGGGGCTGGAGCCGAAGCGTGGCAAGTTCCATGTCATCGGCACAGCCATGCATCCTGAATGCATTATCGAGATGTTCATGCGCGACGACCGCTTCGGGGACTTTTATCGGGTGAGCATGCCGGCGGAGGATCTGGTCACCGGCGAGCTGGCCTGGCCGGAGCGGTTCGGCCGGGAGGTGCTTGACGAAATCAAACGCCTTATCGGCCTGGCGGCTTACTCCTCAGAATTCCTCAATCAGCCGATGGATCCCGAAACCCAAGAGCTGACCGAGGCGGACATCCAGTTTTTCAGCGACGCCGAATTATCCAGAGTGGAGATCATCGCCTCGGCCGGGGCCCTGGACCCATCCCTGGGCAAAACCGAGTCGGCGGATTTTCAGGCGCTCGTCTGCGGCGGCGCCGTCAAAACCAGGGCCGGCCAGATCGAGATTTGGATCACCGCCGGCGAGCTGGTGCGCCGGCCCATTGACCAGCTCATCGAGCTAGTTTTCAGCCTGCATCAAATTTATGATTTTCTGGTTTTCGGAGTCGAGACCACGGCATTTCAGGATGTCCTGCGCCAGTGGATCGAAGTCCAGGCCAGGGAGAGGGGCATCTGGCTCAATGTCGAGCCCCTGCCCGCGCCCGGCGGCGAGGGCGGCAAGCTGGCCAGAATACGGGGCATCTTCCCCTTTATCAAGGCCGGCCGGTTCCGATTTCACGAACGGCTCCGCGGCGGCGAGCTGGTGCGTCAATTGATCAGCTTCCCCAAAGGAAAAAAGGACGGCCCGGACGCCCTGGAGATGCTCAGTCGCATTTTGCGGCGTTACGGCGCGGGCGACAGCCTGGCCCTGGCCTCGGCCGGCCGAAGGCAAGTAGCGGCGATGCTGAGTCGGCGCTTCGGCGGCGAGCTGGAGCTGGGGGGATACCCGTCATGAGCGGGCTGTGGCTGCCGGACGGATCGTATCACTCCTTCGCCGCTCCAGGCGCGCGCCCGACCGTGGGCGAGATTATCAGCCGGGCCAGGTCGGCTGATTCTTTGAGTTGGTGGTTCGGCTTGCTGCCCGACCCCGACCCAATCCTGACCAAGTTGGGCCTGGAGTCGTCGCAGGCCTTCTGGTCACTGCTCTTTGACAGCCGGGTGGGGGCCTGCGTGGAGAGCCGCAAGTCGGCCACGCTCTCCAAGGAGCTTTTGGTCAGCCCCGGCGGCGACGGAGGAAGGGCTGAAGAGAAGGCGGCCGACGAGGCCCGCGAGATGGTCAGCCAGTGGGGCCAGGGCCGGCAGGGCATGCATGACGAAGGCGGTCTGGCGCGGACCATCTCCGAGATTCTGGACGCGCCGCTGTGGGGCTGCACCCCGCTGGAGGTGATCTGGGAGAGCGAGGGCCGGGCCTGGCGGATCGCGGACCTGGTGGGCAAGCCGGCGTGGTGGTTCCGGTTCGATGATAAGAATGAGCTAAAATTCATCTCCAGGGATAGCCCCACCGACGGTGAGGCGATGCCGCCCTACAAGCTGCTTCTGCCCCGCCACAACCCCTCGTATCACAACCCCTACGGCCAGCGGCTCCTGTCTCGCCTCTTCTGGCCGGTGACGTTTAAAAGGGCCGGCTGGCGGCTCTGGGCCGAGTTCATTGAAAAGTTCGGCGGCGTGTTTTTACTCGGCAAATCCCCTCCCAACACCAGCTCTGATGACCGCCAAAAACTGGCCACGGAGATGGCCAATATGTTGTCCGGGTCGGTTTTGGTCTACCCCGACGGCGGCGAGGTGGCGACGCACGAGGCTTCGGGCAAGGGGTCGTCTTCCTTGGTTTATCGGCAATTCATCGAAAACTGCAACGCCGATATCTCAGTGGTGATTTTGGGCGGGACCCTGACCCAGGAGATCACCGGCCAGGGCAGCCGGGCCGCGGCGGAGATCCATTTCAAGGTGCGCGACGATCTGGCCGAACGCGACCAAGCCCTGGTCGTGGCCGCGATCAATCGGGCGCTCGGCTGGTGGGCCGAGTTCAATCATCCCGGCGTGGCGCCGCCGATCTGCCACTTCCACGAAGAAGAGGATTTGCAGAAAGATCGCGCCGAGCGTGACGAGATATTGGCCCGCCAGGCCTTGAATTTTAAAAAACCGTATTACGTCCGGGAGTACAGCCTGCCCGAGGAGGATTTTGACCTGGCCGAGTCGGCTCCGGCGCCGGCCCTTAGCGCCGCCGCGCCGCCCGGCCAGGTTGTCGCCCTGGCTGAGGGCGGCGAGCCCGCCGGCGCGCCGACCGACATCAGGGCCTGGCTGGAGGCGCGGGCCGAGGCCCTGGACGGGCTCGTGGAGTCGGCCCGAAAACTGGCCGGGACCGAGGGCTTGATCAAGCAAATTCTGGCCGTCGTGGATGAGGCCCAGGATCTCGAGGGCGTGGGCGAGTTGCTCTGCCAGCGTCACCCTGAGATCGATTTCGGGGAGCTGGCCGAGGGCGTGGAGCGGGCCGTGTTCGCGGCCGAGATGTACGGCCGCTGGGCCGTGGACCAGGAGATAGCGGGCGACCACGGGCCGAAGTTGGCCGCGAGCTGGGAGATCTCGCCCGAGCCATTGCCCATGAAGGAGGCGGTTGAGTTCTGGGAATCCAAGGTCAAGGTCAGCCCCGGAATCTTCAAACGCCTGCCGGAAGAGGCCCGATTGAGGGCCTTCGCCGTGGCCGGCATCGCCAAGGGCGACGCCCTGACCCAGGTCTGGGGCGAGCTGCACCGTGCCCTGGACGAAGGCGCCAGCCTGGGCGAGTTCAAGAAGGGCTGCCGGGAGATTTTTGAGAGACGCGGCTGGACCGGGCCGGCGGCCCACCGGGCCGACGTGATCTTCAGAAACAATGTTCTCACCGCCTACGCCGTGGGCCGGCACTCCCAGATGACCGACCCGGACGTGCTCAGCGCGTTCCCGAGCTGGATGTACGTGGCGGTGCGCGATGACCGCACGCGGCCGAGCCACGCGGCGATGGACGGGCGGGTTTTCCGGGCCGACGACCCGATTTGGGATGAGTGGGATCCGCCCAACGGCCACAACTGCCGCTGCGAAAAAATCGCCATGTCCGACCGCCAGGTGGGCAAGCGCGGCCTGAGGGTGGAGGACGGCCGGGGGATTTTGCGCGGCGAGCCGCAGCCTTTGCCGGGCCCGGACGGCCAGCCGTCGGGCCTGGTGCAGATCATCCAGCCCGACCCGGGGTGGGCCTTCAGCCCCGGCAAGGCGGCCTGGGGCGGACACATTGAAACCGCCCTAAAAAAGACCAGTCAAAAAGAGTGGGAGGATTGGCCCAGGCCGTTGCCCGGCCATGACGCCTACCGCCTGCCGGCGGCTCGGAACATCAAAAAACTGGACAAACTTCCTCCCCTTTTGCCCGATCAAAAAGTGCTCAAAAAGCGAGGCTGGGGGATTAATAAAATAGGAGATTATTATCACGAAAACGCGATCAAGGAGCTGAGCCTGGAGGCCGGCGAACGACAAATATTGGCTCCCGATGGACAGACGCTCATTCTCTCGCCGCGTTTCTGGGGCGGCTCAGGAGTGCAGAACAAGCTCATAAAAGACCGCGGACAATACATACCCGTTTTCAAATCCATCCTGGAGGCGCCTGACGAGATTTGGTTGACGCCGATGATCGAAAAAACAACGCGAGAGGTCATCCTGCGGCGGCGACATTTCAAGTTTTGGCGCGGCGAAGAGGAAAACATCGCCGGGTTCGCGGTTATGGATTTCGACCGAAACGTGTGCACGGGCGTGACGATCTACGGCGTTAAAGAGAGCAAAGAAGCTCTGGACGCTCGATACAGGCGCGGAGCCTTGCTTTGGCTGAAGGAGAAAAAGAAATGAGCCGGGCAGGTGGTCTTGCCAGGTCACCACTAACTTCCATCACCGGCCGAGTGCCACCGTTTCGGCCGCCAGAGATGTTAGCGATCTGCTCCTGGCTCCCGACTCAACGAATAAATGATCGCCCATTTTTGAGGAGAAGTCAAGAGAATGCCTGAGAAAAAATGGATGCCATTGGCCAGGGTGGGGCAGTGGATCGACATGCGGGGGCGGCCGCTGGTTTTCGGCGTGACTGACTTTGAGCGGATCATCGGAAACTACGACCCCACCCGCGAAAAGGCTCCCCTTTTCCTGGACTTGGGCTATCACACACCGCGCAACGGCGACGCGGCCGGATGGGTTGATGACCTGCGGGTCAACGGAGATCTGCTCGAGGCCCAGATCGCCGATTCCCCCCCCGAAGTCAAGGCTGACGTGGCGGCCGGGCGGCGGCGGTACATCAGCGGCGAGTTCGGCATAGATTCGGAGGGCCGGCCGGATCAACTTTTGAGGGTGGCCCTTCTGGGCGCTTATCGGCCGGCCATCAAGGGCATGCCGCCCTTGGAGCCGGCCATGTTCAGCGATGTGCCGCTGGAGCTTCGCATGTTCTCCGACGGCGCGCCGGTGCTTCGCACAACCATGCTTTTTGAGGAGGCTTTCATGCCAGACGAAAAAACCACCACTCCGACCAACCAGACGCAGCCGGCGGCTCCGCCCCCGGAGCCGAAAGAGCCGGAGGCCAAGCCGGCCGCCGACGCGGCCCAGCTCCAGGCCAAGCTGGCCGAAGCCGAGGCCGAGCTGGCCCAGGCCCAGGCCCGGCTGGCCGAGCGCGACCAGGATCGCCAGGAGATCGCCCGGCTCAGAGGCGAGATGAAAACCGACAAGCTTCGGGCGTTCGCCGAGGGGCTAGTCCGAGAAGGCAAGCTGCCGCCCGGTCTGGCCGGCGATGGGCTGGTTCAGTTCATGGCTGGCCTGAGCGATCAGCTCGGCAAGGGCGAACAGATCCTGAATTTGAGCCAGGGCGAGGGCCAGGAGCCCAAAGCGGTGAGTCCGTTGGAGTTCTTTCAGGGCTTCCTGGGCCAGCTCAGCGCGATCATCCAACCCGGCCATCGCTTCATTGATCCGGGCGAGGCGGCCGGACAACACCCCGCGGACAAGGCCGGTGACCTGATCGCCAGGGCCGGCCGGCCGGCGGCAAAGGAGGGCTAACCAATGGCGGGAACTTTGGGCATTACCGAGACATCCCTTGTCCAGCCGGACATCCTGGCCGGTGACGTGATCATCCAGGCCGCGGAGACGATCAAATCCGGCGAGGGCGAACTGGCCGGCGGGGCCGTGCTGGCGCGGAACTTCGCCGACAGCAAGTTCTACGCCTTGGACGTGGCCACGGCGGTGGAGGATGAGGTTTTGGCCGCGGCTGAGGCCGGGGCGGCCGGCACCGACGTGACCGACGAGGTTTTGGCGGCTGCCGACGGCAGCCGGCTGGAGTTCGCCGGATTCCTGGCCAACACCGAGGCTCTCAAGCACACGCTCACGGTTAAAGCCACTGTGGGCTCGGCGTCCAAAGAAGCCTCGGCCGCGGCCGACGGCTTCATCAACACCGCCGACGTGACCGGGTACCTGGACTGGACCACGGGCTACTATCACTTGAGCTTCGTCGTCGCCCCGGACAACGCCACCAACGTCACGGCCGATTACACCCACGGCTACGCCGCGGCGGTGACCACCTACGAGGGTGATCTGGCCCACGGGCCGGTCATCCCCGGCTCAGTCACAATCAAAGGGACCTTCTCGGCCGAGGAGGCCACGCTCACCGAGGACGGCCTCGGCCACCTGAGCGGCGCCGCCGGATCGGGGACGGTGATCTACGGCCAGGACGGCGCGGCGCACGTTCAGGTCACCTGGTCCACGGCCCCGGACGCTGAAACCAACATCACCGTGGATTACGAGTACGGCGCCGCCAGCGAGTTGCACAAACCGGCCGGAATTTTGCTGACGGCCGAGGTGGACGCCACGTCGGCCGACGCCGCGGCTCAGGTGCTCAAGCTGGGGGCTGTGCGGGCGGCCGCCCTGGTCTGGCCGGACGCCGTCTCCGCCGCCCACAAGGCCTGGGCGCTTAAAGAACTGACCAAGCTCGGCGTTCACGCCGTCTGAAAAAAACAGGGAGGATAAATCATGGACGAACTTTTCACCATCAGGGCGCTGACTCGGGCGGTCAATCAGCTCAAGGCCCCGCTCCGTCGGGTTTTGGACACGGTCTTTGCCCGCAAGCGGCGGGAGATCACCGATCAGTTCCAGATCGACATCGTCGCCGGCTCGGAGACGATTTTGCCCAACCTGGCCGTGGACGCCCCGGCCGTCGTCGGCACGCGCACGACCGAAAAAACGTTCACTGTGGCGGCGCCCCGGTTGGCCGAAAAGCGCTTCCTTCCGGCGGCGTATCTCAATTCCCTGCGAGCGATGGGTCAGGCGATGGCAACTCAGACCCTGGCCGAAAAGCTCAACCGCGAGTTGACCGACATGCGCAACAAAATCGACCGCACCCGAGAGCACTACGCCGCCGGGTGTCTGGCCGGGAAGATCCTCGACGCCGACGGCTCCACTTTAGTGGACTGGAATCTGCCGGCCGAGCACCTGGTCACCCTGGAGGCGGGCGATTTGTGGTCGGCCGAGGGCGGCGATCCGCTAACCGACATCCGCACCTGGAAGCGGATGATCGAGGACGCGGCCGGCAACGTGGTCAATCGCTGGGTGGCGTTTTGCGGCTATGAGGCGATGGACGCCCTCATCCTCAAAGCCAAGGATTATCTGGTTTACACCGCCGGTCGGCAGTTGGCCGAGGAGGGGCGGATCGCCCGCCTGGCCGAGGTGGATATCCTCGAGTACAACGGTTCCTACCTCGATTCCGCCGGCGTCCGCCAGAGGTTCGTGGCCGAGGACCACTTCAAGCTCGTCGGTCTGACTAGCGAGGATTTTGAGGAGTACTTCGCCCCGGTGGTGGACCTGGACGCGCCGGGCGGCGTCGGCGCCGGCCAGCCGGCGGACCTCTTCTTCTCGAAGTCCTGGCGCAAAAAAGACGCGTCGGGCGTGTGGATCAAGGTGGAAGCGAGACCGCTGCCGGTGGTGCACGACACGCGCTGCTTCATCGACGCCGACGTGGTCTAAGCCATGCGAGTCAAGGCGCTCAGAACAATCAAATTCAGGCACTGCTGGCATTTTCCGGGAGAGGTGCTGGAGGTCGGGCCGGAGGTGGCCGAGCGGCTGATCGTCGCCGGCGCGGCCGAGTGGATGGAGCCCGCGCCGGTCTCCGAGGATCACGGCCAGGATGGCCAAGCCACACCCGAGCCCGAGACCCCTAAAGATCACGGCCAGGATGGCCGTGCCACATCTGAACCCGAAACCGAACTGGCGACCGAGCCCGAGACCTCTAGAGACCACGGCCAGGATGGCCGTGCCACAGAGGAGGACATTGGCGGCGTGCCGGTCAGCCGGGCCGTGGCCGCCGTGGAGAAGTTGATCAATCAGGGCCGGGTCGTCAAGAGCGGGCCGAACAAGGGCCGGCCCACGGTGGCGGCTCTGGAGGATGAGCTGAGCGTGCGCGACCTCAACTCAAGCGGCCGCAACCAGGCCTTTGAGGCCTGGTTGGCAAGACAGAAGGCCTGATGGGTGACTACCTGACCAGAACGCAGCTCATCGCCAAGGTGGGCCTGGCCACGGTGACGATCCTGGCCGGCGATCAGGAGGCGGCCGAGAACCAGGCCAAGGTCAACGCAGCCATCGCCGACGCCGAGGCTGAGGCCAACGGCTATCTCTCGGCCCAGTTCGATACGCCGCTCGATCCCGCGCCGTTGTGGCTGATTATCCCGGTGGTGAGGATCACCCTGTGGAATTTGCTTTCCGCCACGGGGTATCAGCCCAACTCGCCGGATGAGGCGATCAAATACAACTATGACCGGGCGATACGATTTCTCGAATCCGTCCGGGACGGAAAGCTCAAACCAGGCTCGGCCCAGGAATCCGGCGCCACGACGCCCCAGGCCCAGGTCGTGGCCGAGCACCCCGGCCGGGCCCTGCCCGAGGGCTGGCAGGATAAATACTGATGGGCGGCGTGCAACTGACTGGCGATTGGAGCGGGCTGTTCAAGGCTTTTGACGGCCTAGGCCAGTTTGGGCTTTTGGGACGACTTCACAAGCAGATCGCCGAGTACGGCGTCAGCTCCACAAAGCTTCGCTTCCGCGAGGAACGCGACCCCGCGGGCAAGAGATGGATCCCCAGCCTGCGGGCGCTCAGGACCGGCGGCCAGACCCTGACCGACACCGGCCGGCTGCGCGGCTCCATCACCGGCCGGGGTGACGAGAAAAGGGCCGAGTGGGGCAGCAACGTGATTTACGCCCGAGTGCACCAGTTCGGCGGGCGGCTCATGCGCGGCCGGCGGCAGGGCGGCCTTCCGGCCCGGCCGTACCTTGGGCTGAACGATGACGATAAACTAGCGATAGAGGAGATCATCGCCGAAGGTCTGGCGGAGGCGGCCAGATGATCGCCGCGGCCAAGACATATTTCAAGCAGAGGCTGGCCGCGGCCGGCGTGCCCGACGGGGTGATCTACCTGGACGCTTCGGAGACCAAGCGGCACAGCGCCCCGCCCTGGGCCAGCGTGTTGACGCCGATGGAGCGCGAGGCCGAGGAGTTCGAGCGGCTGGACCGGGTCGAGCACAAAATATTCCGAGACGAGGACGACCCCGATCCGGACGCGCGCGACACCTGGCTGATCCTCACGCGTCGCTTTGACCACACGCTCTATCTGGACGTGGAGATCGCCGCGGCCACGGTGGCCGAGGCTGATTCACTCAAGCGGGCTTTTTTGCTCGCTCTCGAGAAATACATCTGGCTGGACCCGGATCATCCCGACGGCTACACCACCGATCCGTCGGCGCTGGTCGGCAACCGCAACTGGCGGACGTCCATCGAGGTCGCCTCGGCGGTGTGGAGCGACAGCCTGGCCCACATCAAAAACGAGGCCCACGTGAGCCTGCGGTTGATTCTGCGCGGGGCCATCATGGTTGAGGAGATCCAGCCGGTGATAACCAAAACGACCATTGACGCCACGATGGATGGCGAGGAGGCAGGATAGATGGTGGCAGAAGCAAGGACTGAAAAGTCCGGTGGTGAGCCTGGAGGAGTATGAGGCTGGCAAAGGCCGCACCCCGGATATCAGGGTGGAATTCGGTTATTTTCCGACTTCGGTTGTGGTCCTAAGCCGGCCGCCGGAGCTGTATAAGTTCCTGGCGGATAATAAACGGTTCGTGCGCCACAAGGAGAACGCCTACCACAAACCGATGAAGGTCAGCATCTTTCCCCCGGCCGCGGCGTGGTTCTGTCTCAAGTTTTGGAGCCGGGAAGGGGACCTTGTCCTAGATCCCTTCGGCAATCGGGCCAACATCGGCCTGGTGGCCAACTGGCTGGGGCGGCAGGTGGTGGTGAATGATATCGTGCCCAGTTATTGTGAGCTGATGCGCGCCGCCGGGGCCAGGCGGGCTCGAAAGGATCTTCCGTGGAGAGTATTGAATCAGGACGCAGCCAGGCTCAAGGGCGTCGGGGATTCGAGCGTGGACTTCATTTTGACCGGACCGCCTTATTTCAACATCGAGAAATACGAAGACGTGCCTGGCCAGGCAAGCAGCCTCAGGTCCTATAATCAATTCCTTGGTTGGTACGTCAGGGTGGCCCAGGAATTGCTGCGGGCGATGAAGCCTGGTGGCTTCTGCGCCTTGAAAGTCGGCAACTGGCGCCGAAACGGCCGCATGATCATGTTCGCCAGGGATACGCTCGATATCTTTGAAAAAGCCGGCTGGCGGATTCATGATGAGCTGATCTGCGTTGAGCCCGCGCCGCTGGCCCTGGCGTTCTCGTGGGCCAGCAAATGGAAGCGACGGCATGTGCACAAGGCCCATCAGACCGTACTTGTCTTTAAAAGGGCTGAGTGATGGCGCGGCTGGTCAAACTACCCAACGTGAAAAAGATAAGGGCTGAGGTGATTCGAAAGAGGCTGCCCGCGGGAGTGGAACGCATCGTCTGTCTTTCCTGTGGGAATGCCTCGAAGGCCCTGCAAAAGACCATCTCCGCCCTGCCCGTAGTGGCCATCGACTCAGATAGCCCGCTCAGAGCCGCCACCGAGCTTTCCATTGATGAACTGTGGCGCTACTTTGGCCAACAGACCCTGAACGCCACGAGCGGATATCTGCCCCTCGATTGGGTGGAGGCCATCGGTCAAAAGTTCCTTAAGCTCGTGCCCCAGGCTGAGCGCTATTTTGTGCCCTGTGGAAGCGGGGAGACCCTCCTGGCTTTATCCTTTTTCATCCCTGTCAACAGGCTGGTGGCGGTGACGGCCACGTATGGGCCGATCGAGATGATGGGTCCGCTTTCGCGCTGGATTAGGCGCAACGTGGAGGTCCGTCACGCCGGCCGGGTCGGCTCCGTGGCCCAAGCCCTTGACATCGTCGCCCGAGAAAAGGGTATCAGTCTGTGTTGGGAATAGCGGCTTATATGCCGTCTGCGATAATAAGCGGTCAGGCGAGGCTTAATGTTGATTGTTTTAATTTAGACAGTGCGTTAGCCCGTCTTGATCGCTGCTAATCTATAGCCTGTCGGTCGCGGTCGTCGTCACCCCGGCCAGCAGGTTTTGTTTACTCTGATATTACCACCTGTTCGCCTTCATTGGCCTTATTATCTCTTTTCGTTACGCCCGCCCATTTGCAAACCATCTGCGTCTGATTTGCAAACTGCTTGCGGCTACACAACCAGCCTCAAGGCCACCCCAGGCAACCTGGAGCTGCCAGGGCTTGTTGACCCCAGATGCCAAATCCTGACCGCTGACAAAATCTACGACAATCGAAAGAACAGAAGTCGTTTAGCCAAACGAGGCCTCAAAAACACACGACCGGACGCCGAAACGGCTGAACCTCAGATTCTGCTGTCAGTCAGCCACAAAAGGAACACTAAGCGGCAAAATCTTTAGCAACGGTCTCAGGTTAGGGACTCAATTCTCAATCCGTTCGTCCGCTATCAAGACTCGGAGTTGTAACAACAAGGCTATTATGATGGCCAATCGTTGAACTTCACCGCCGCTCACTTCCGCCGGCCTTCGAGCGAGTAGTGGGTTAGAGACGCCAAACACTTCCCACAAAATGGCTGCTCGCTGGAAGATACATCAAGCTGGAATCCTTCGATAAAGCTAAGGCCTGAACGATGAGACAGCTCATTCCAAGGAAGGATGCCCCAGCCAACCGGAAAGTTCGGCGGCGGCCTCTATGACCAGCTGCGTGCAGAGGTTTTTTTTGGCCAGGGAGAAGCGTGTCACCGGTCCGGCCAGGCTGACGGCCCCGCGGATGCATTTCTTGTGATCTAAAACCGGAGCGGATACGGCCCAGGCGTCGGCTGAAATCTCACCGCAGCTGACTCCGAACCCTTGGCGGCGTATTTTTCTGAGTTCGCGTTCGAGATTGTCCCGGTCGACTATGGTGGCGCCAGTGTAGGCCACAGGCGGCCGTTCCTTAAGGACCCTCTCCCGGATCTCGGGGGACAGATAGGCCAGGATCACCTTGCCGGCCGAGCCGGCGTGGAGATCGCGCCGGGTTCCCTCGCTGATCAGGAAGCGGATCGTTTGGCCGCCCTGACACCTGGCCAGGACGACGCGCTCGATGCCTTCCGAGGCCCACAGGGTGCTTGACTCGCCCGTCTCGTCGGCCAATCGTCTCAAGATCGGTCGGCTCAGGGCTATGATCATGTTGTTCGATTCGTAGGCCTTGCCCAGGGCGAAGAGTCGTGAACTGAGGGTGTATCGTCGTTCCTCGGACAGATACTGTAAGTAACCTCGGGCTTTCAGGGTGCCTGTCAGCCGGATGACCCGGCTTCGATTGAGGCCGGTGATGGTGGTGATCTCTTTTAATGACAGGGCCGTCCCCTCCAGAAAGCACTCCAGGACATCCAGGGCCTTGAGCACGGCCTCGATGTGGCGATCAGCTTCTTTGGTTCCTTTTTTCATTCAAATCATCTCTCCTTGAAAGGGCGACATCGTCTTTGCGCCGCGTCGGGCCCTTTCCCCGGCGGGCTGAACCTGAGTCAAACAGCCTATATTAACGCCTCCATTTTTGTCTTGACAAGGCATAGCCCTCACACCGATACTGTAGACATGTGTATCTATCTAGTAGACGTCATCCAATGAGAGGCTTTTCGCGGCCTTGGATTCGGCACCAGATAATCGCTGCCCGGCCTGAGCAGCTGGCCTGCGGCGGCTGAAATATAATCGGCTCGCTTGATGAGCGGCAAGTGTTTCTTTGAAGGAGGTCGGGTGTTGACCGGATGGGCGGGTCAACTAGCCGAGCATGTTGACGGAATTAGACTAGTTGACACACACGAGCATCTCTCCTCGCCCGAGTTGTTCGCCTGCTCCAAGCGGACAGCGTTGGATATCATCCTGGGGGCTTACGTCCGGGACGATCTATTGTCAATCGGTCTCGATCGTGACTTTTTTTGCTCCGAACTGCCCGACAAGGAAAAATGGAATAGGCTCAAGGTCCATCTTGCCAAAATCAGGAACACGACCTATTTCCAAATCCTGTCCCTCATCTTCGCCGAGCTTTTCGGTCTCGAGGGTGACCTGCTGGCTCAAGACTGGGCGACCGTGTCTGGGCCGGTGAGCGAGTCGACCGCCCGAGGCCGAGACTGGTACGATCATGTTCTCAAGGTTCGCTCCAGGGTAGATCTCTGCCTTATCGATAAGGGCCAGACTACAGATTTTGAGATAGAGCTCGCCAGAACAGCCTCGCCGGATGGTTCCTGGGTCAAGGAATCACCGGAGGCGAGCCAATATGAACTGTTCCGGCCGGTGCTGAGGATCGATCTGTTCGCCCATGCCTTCAAGCCCGGCGGTGTCGAGGCTATTGAGGAGAAGTTCGGCGTCCGAGTGGTCGATTTTGACGAGTTCGAGGAGTTCCTGGTCCGCCTCATCTCAGACTTGCCGAACCGGGGCTTTAAGGCCATGAAGTCTCTCCTGGCTTACACCACCGGCTTGGACCATGTTAATCCAGATCGCGAGAAAGCCGCCCGGGCCTGGCAAAAAGGGCAGGGGGCAGAGGCAGCCGAGCGGCGCAGCTTCG
>CAYXRH010000018.1:4799-7062 GCA_964466355.1 uncultured Thermodesulfobacteriota bacterium | reverse complement strand
CCACCCGCGGGGGGCTGTTGCGCGTATTCGGGGGGCGGGGGGGGGGCCTAAGTGCCCGCCGCCGCCGGGTTGACCTTCCAGATTCACACCGGGCTGTCCTGTTGCGGAGCCCGTTATCCGCGGAGTTCGTCCCCCCATGAACTGATCCCGCTGGTCTGCTCCAACCCGGAGACCAAGTTTGATCTCTTCCACGCCGGTTATCCCGCTTTGGACCAGGCGGCGGCCATGGTCAAAGCCATGCCCAACGCCTTCATCAACCTCAACTGGCTGCCGGCTATCTCGGCCGGCGTTTTTCAACGATATCTGACCGAGTTGCTCGACCTCGTGCCGATGACCAAAATTGGCTGGGGTGGCGACGCGGTCCTGGTTGAGGAGGTCTACGCCCACTCCAAGCTGACCAGACAGTTTTTGACCGCCGTGTTGTCGAAAAAAATGGCACAGGGCCAGTATGACCTGGCCCTGTGCCAGGAGATCGCCTGGCGGTTGTTACGACAGAATGGGATCGAGTTGTACGGACTTGAACTCGAAAGTGAATCGTCGGCCGGGGAGTAGTCGCGGCGAGGCTGCCCGCGCCGGGCGACAAGGTGGGCGGCGCGGGTCGCCAACAAATACAGCGGACCCGAGGAAAGGAGGGCGATGATATGCCATGGCCAGTCTCGTGGACAATTTGGATGTATATTATCTGCATTGTGGGAACATTGGTCGTTGTAGTTTACGAAACCTCTAAATCGCGTAAGCGTAAGGAAGAATAGGGGGGCGAGGAGATGGTCATAATAATCGTTCTTATTGCCATAGCTCTCATCCTTGCCCACGGCGTCTGGGTCAGCCGCGGCGTGACCAGTGAACATGAGTTCCTTGTCGCCGGTCGCATGTTGGGCCCCTTTGTCGCCGCCTGCACTTTGGTGGCCACCTACTGGAGCGGTTACGCCTTTCTGGGCTCGGTCGGGGTGGCCTACAAGTTCGGTTACGGACAACTTTTAGCCGGCGCCTCCTGGGTGCCGCCCGTGTTGATCGCCATTCTGTTCTTTGCCAATTTCCTCAAGAAAAGGGCCGTCGAAATCGGCTCGCTGACCATTCCCGAGTACGCCGGGCAGGTGCACGACAGCCAGTTTGTCCACTTCGCTTCGGCCCTGCTTTCACTTCTCCTAATGATCGTCTTCATGGTCGCCCAGATGAAGGCGATGGGCTACCTGATGGGTCCGGTGTTAGGGACCAGCATGGCCACCACCGTCATCATCATGGGCAGCGTCATCACCATATACACTCTCTTGGGCGGCATGAAGGCGGTGGCCCACACCGACGTGGTCCAGGCCTTAGGCATGACCGTCGGCGCGTTGATCTGCGTCTTCATGGTTTTCAAGTTGGGCAGTTTCTCGAACCTGACCGAAACGCTCAATCACATCAGCACCGAACTGGTCAACCCAACCACCGGGGCGCCCTACGGTTCGAGCAAGTACGCCCTGTTGCTCATCCTGCCTTACGGTGTGGTCGGGCTAATGTCCACGCCGTACCTTGCCGTCCGATTCATGTCGGTCAAGGTGGACATAAAGTGGTACCACATGGCCCTGGCCGCTTTGCCGATCATGATCATCTGGGAGTTGCTGCCTTTTGTCGGCTTCGCCGCGCGGGCCTACATGCCCCCCCTGGCGAAGGCAGACATGGCCATGCCGATGTTCCTGAACACCTACCTGAGCCCGGCCGCGGCGGCGGTGATCACGGTCTTTATTCTCATGGCCATCATGTCCACCGGCGACTCGGTCCTGCACACCATCTCTTCGACGATCTCCTACGATTTCCGCAAGACGCTCTACCGAAAGCCGGTCGCGGAATCGAAAACCCTCATGATCAACCGCGTCGTCGTCGCTGGAGCCGGCATTCTGACGATGATCCTGACGTTGTTTTCACCGCCCTACTTCCTGGTCTTCCTGGGCACCCTGGGCGTGGGCACGTTGAAGTCGGCCCTGTTCGGGCCGGTGTTCATCTCGATCTTTTGGCGGGGCAACCGAACCGGAGCCATCGCCTCGATGATCGGCGGCGGCGGACTTTGCGCCTGGGGGCTCTTGTCCAAAAAGCTGGGCTGGATGGAAGCGCCCATACTGGGCGACCTGGTTGCCCTAGTTCTCTACTTCGGGGTGAGTTGGTTGACCTTCAAATTCGATCCCCGGGTGGTTCAGGTGAAAAAGACAAAGTACGCCATGGCGGCCTGACATCAAGCCGCCTGGCTCAAGCTAACCGTGACTAACGGTCCGGTCCGGGGGGGGGG
>CAYXRH010000018.1:0-4789 GCA_964466355.1 uncultured Thermodesulfobacteriota bacterium | reverse complement strand
CCGTCACACAACGCCGCGGGGCAAACCCAACCCGCCACACCGGGCCGGGGGGGGGGGGGGGCGGGGCGGCCCGACCCCCGATCTCGATTCTGACCGCGAGCGGCGGTGTCTGTATCTTCTTTTATGAGATAATTTTAGACCGGACAACTCTGGACCGAGGAAGGAGATAATGACCGCTTTGATGAACGTTCAGCCGGAAGTCTGCAACGGCTGCGGTAAATGCATCTTCGACTGCCCCAAGGGGGTCATACGGCGGGTGTCCAAGCGCCGGGTAAGCATTGAGGAAGGTTGCGTCGGCTGTCAGATCTGCGTCAAACTCTGTCCCGTGGATGCGATCAGGATGGGCGAGCCGGCCCGGGGGATGGTTGTCTGCGACCACTGCCCGGTTCACTGTCGGGTGCCTCTGGATAATGTCGGCGCTTGCCATCGCTACCGCAACGTGAATGGCCAGCTTCGCCGGGTCGTCCCGCTCCACGTTTTTGACAAAGCCAAAACGATGCTGAACCCGATTGACAGCCTGCCGACCAGGCCCCTGTTGACTGGCGTCGGCGCCGGCACCAACCGCCCGCTGGCTCCGGCCCGGATCATCGCCCAGGATGTGGTCGAGGGGGTCGAGGTGGTCACGGCCGTGACCGAGGCGATCCTGTCCTTCTCCGGGGTCAGGGTCAAGCTCGACCTGGACGACTACATCGGCCCGGAGGGCAGTCCCGTGCTCAGGCGGAAAAAGGTTGTCGGCCACGTTACCGCCACCGAATACGGCTCCCGCAACATGTCTGTCGGTGGAGTGACGCTGCTCAAGAGCCCCCACGGGCCGACCGTGGCCCGGACCATGACTGAACTGGCCAACAAGGAGTGGGTCGACCTGGAGGTCAAGGGCGGGGCCAAGATGGAGATCGCCGTGGATAGGTCGCCGCGGATAAACGGCCAGGAGATCGGCCGGACCTCCTTTGGCTGCGGCTCTTCGGTGGGCAAGCTCTTCTCCCGTCACTTGCTTCAACTGGTCGATGACTGCATCATGCTCGATCCAGGCATCACCGGCCAGATGGCCTATCATCACGCCGCCCCTGGGGCCAAGCCGAGCGGTATTACCGCCTGCGGGAAGATGAGCACCCCGGGCCGCTACCTCGTCCCCTCGGGCGACGGTTGGGGCGGCACCTTTGTCACCGATCCTCGGCAGGCTATCGCCAGCGTCGACAAAAACGTGGCTTGGCCGGGGCTGCGTATCCTGGTGACCGAAACCAGGGCGGAAAGGGCGGCCTATTTCGTTCTCGACGACGACCTGGAGCCGGTCCAGCGGCCGCTGACAGAAGAGCTGAAGAACCTTCTGGTCTTCATGCAGGGTTACTGCCAAGAGGCCCGGACCAATGTCGTCTACGTCGGCGGCGCGGGCGGCGGGGTGCGCGGCGCCCTTCATCCAGACCATTCGCCGGAAGTAGTCCGGGCGGTCATGGACGGCCGGATCAAGCTCACCGCGGCCGGCCAGAAGACCTGTGTCATGCCCGGCGGCAACTTGATTTTCAGCGTCGACGTCGGTCCTATGCCGGCCGGCTGTTTCGCCTGGGTGCCCACTCCGGCCACGGTGGTCCCCATTGAGTTCACCATGACCCGGCGGACCTACGACCAAGTGTGCGGCTATCCTCAGGCGGTCAAGCCGATGGAGGCGGTGCTCCAGGAATTTGAACACGTCTATCTGGACGAATGATCGCCGGCCCGACGGAGTCTAAAGGGCGTCAGTCGATGCTTGAGACAGTGTTTCATTCTCCGTTGTCAGTAACAGAAGCGGTCGGGTTGCTGGCCCGCCTGTCTGGCGGGGCCCGCCTCCTGGCCGGCGGCACCGACTTGGTGGTTCAAATAAACGAGCGCCGAGGGCCGACCCCAGAGCACTTGATATACCTGGGCCGCTTGGGCGAGCTGAAGAGCGTTGCCCAGGACGACTCCAGCCTGAAACTGGGCGCGCTGGTCAGCCACGCCCGGCTAAACGCTGATCCCCTAGTCTGCGCGGCGGCGCCGTTAATCGCCGCCGCTGCCGGCCGGGTGGGCGGTCCGGCGATCCGGACCATGGGCACCATCGGCGGCAACGTGGCTACGGCCTCCCCGGCCGGAGACGTCTCCACGGCCCTCCTGGCCCTGGAGGCTCAAGCCGAGCTGCGGGGTCCGGCCGGGTCGAGGACGATCGCCTTGACGGATTTGTTCGTCGGCCCCGGCCAGACCGCTCTTTTGACGGACGAGTTGATTTGTTTCTTCCGCGTTCCCCTGAAGACCGGCCTGCTCACCGGCCAGAGCTTTGAAAAGCTCGGTCAGCGGCGAGCGATGAGCATCGCCACGGTCAGTTGCGCCGCGGCCCTCTGGCTTGACCCGGCCGGGGAGCGGATCGTCGCGGCCGGGCTGAGCCTCGGATCGGTCGCCCCGACGCCTTTCAGGGCCGCCAAAACCGAGGAGCGCCTAGTCGGCGCCGTTCCAAGCGAGGCTCTTTTCGCGGCCGCGGCCGAGACGGCCGCCGGGGAATGCAGCCCCATCGACGACATTCGGGCCACGGGCGCTTACCGGCGGGAGATGGTCTTTGTGCTGGTCCGACGCTGCCTGGCCGAGGCCTACCGCCTGGCGCATCCAGACGGGCCGATCGCGGTCTGACCGGGGCGATTAATCCAGGTCAGGGATTGAAAATGCAAGTCAATTTCACGTTGAACGATGGGCCGATCTCGGTTTTGGCCGGCCCCACCCAGACCCTTCTCGATCTCCTCCGCGAGGATCTGGGCGTGGTGAGCGTTAAGAACGGTTGCAACACCGGTGACTGCGGCGCCTGCACGGTCCTCCTGGACGGAGAAGCGGTCAGGTCCTGCCTGACGCTGGTCCCAGTGGTCGAGGGCCGGCGGGTGGAGACCATCGAATCCCTGGGCGGCCCGGGCCGGTTGCATCCGATTCAACAAGCTTTTCTTGATCTGGGGGCGACCCAGTGCGGCTACTGCACCCCGGGCATGATCCTGACGGTCAAGGCGTTTTTGGACAAGAACCCCGAACCCAGCCGGGACCAGATCGTTGAGGCCTTGTCCGGGAACCTGTGCCGTTGCACCGGGTACGTCAAAATCGTTGAGGCCGTCGAGCGGGCGGCTTGGATGATGGCCGGGAGGGACACGCGTGTTGGGTGAGAGTATCCCCCGTTACGACGGCGAGGGTCACGTCACCGGGACGACGACCTTTGTCGACGACATCCGTTACCCGGACATGCTTCACGTCAGGCCTCTCGTCAGCCCTCACGCCAACGCCCGCATCCTGGCCATCAGGCTCGACCGGGCTGCGGCTCTGCCGGGGGTGCGCTTGATTCTGACCAGCCGGGACATACCCAAGAACCGGTTCGGCGTCGCCGGTGACCATCACCTCTTGGCCGACGGCTTTGTCCGCTACGTCGGACAGTTGGTCGCCGCCGTGGTCGCCAGCGACCCGGCCGCGGCCGAACGGGCCGCCGGGTTGATCGAAGTCGATTACGAACCCTTGCCAGCCGTGTTCGATCCCCTAAAAGCCATGACTGACGGGGCGCCAGCGGTGAGGGAGCACGGCAACCTGTTCAAACTGAGCTGGACCGGTCAGCGGAAGGTCAGGATTGGCGACGTGGAGGCCGGTTTCGCCGAGGCCGACTACATCTTCGAGGACAACTTCGTCACTCAGGTCCAGGCCCACGCCTTCTTGGAGACGCACGTCGGCGTGGCCGCCTTTGACGAGCAGTCACGGCTGATCGTTCACACCACCGGCCAGTCGATCCATTGGATACGCCCCTTGCTGGCCGACGTACTCCAACTGCCTCAGGAGAAGATCAGGGTCGTCGGCGGCGTCGTCGGCGGCGGTTTCGGCGGCAAGTCCGACTTGTCGGTTGAACCGATCGTCGCCCTGGCCGCCCTGAAGACGGGCAAGCCGGTCAAGTGGCGCTGGACCCTCAAGGAGGAGCTTCGGCTGCCCACCGTCCGGAGCGGCTTCCACCTGTATTACAAGACCGGAGTCAAAAAGGACGGGGCCATCACCTCCCGGTCAGTCAAATCAATCCAGGACATCGGCGCGTTCTGCTATCGCGGCAGCCGTTCCCTGGACCGACAGGGGACGGTGGCCGGCGGTCCTTACCGCCTGCCGAACTACTGGTTCGACGGTTGGGCCGTCCACACCAACAAAGTGCCGGCTGCGGCCCTGCGCGGCTTCGCCGTGCCCATGGTCTCCTTTGCCTGCGAAACCCACATGAACCGCATCGCCGCCAGCTTGAACATGGATCCGATCGAGTTCCGTCTGAAAAACGCCCTGCGCGAGAACGACCTCGGCTACCGGGGCGAGCCCGTGGATGATCGGATTAGCGTCATCGAGTGCCTGGGGGCGATCGAGCCCTCCTTCAGGGCAGCGAGGCCGGATTGCCGGCCAGCGGACCACCTGCGACGGGGCCGGGGCGTGGCCCTGGGAGTCATGCCCATCGGCCTGACCGCCGGCACGCCGCCGGTCTTGGTCAACGCCTATCTGGGCCAGGACGGCGTTCTGACCCTGGCCGTCAACACCAGCGATTTGGGCCAAGGGGCCCGAACCGTCTTCACCCAGTTGGCCGCCGAGGTGCTGGAGATCAGCGAGTCGATGATCGGCGTCACTTTGGCCGACTCGAGTCTCTACCCCGACTGCGCTGGCTCCGGGGCCAGCCAGGTGACCTACTTGACCGGCAACGCCGTGGTCAGGGCGGCTCAAAAGATCAAGGAAGCGGCCCTGGAGGTGGCCGCCGCGCTGTGGCGGACCGATCCGGGACGACTGGCGTACCGGGGGGGAC
>CAYXRH010000017.1:0-22970 GCA_964466355.1 uncultured Thermodesulfobacteriota bacterium | reverse complement strand
AATCGGCCTCGGCCAAACTGACCAGCTTGATGTCCCGCCGCAACGGATAGTGGTGAATGGCCCCACTCACGGCGAAGAGCCGAGCGTTCGGGGGCAGGGTCTGGTTGACGAAATCCACCGCCGGCCTGAAGCCTTCCCCCCACCAGCCGACTCTGAAGAGCCGCTCGCGGTGAACCTTCTTCAATCCGCCGGTAAATACATTATAATAATCCAAATGATAAGGCCAGAAGCTAATGATGGCCCACAAGCCCCCGGCGAGGCCCAGCCCGGCCAAGGCCAGGCGCCATTTGGCCTCGGAATGCCCCAGCTTTTGGGCCGCCCAGGCCCCGGCGGCCGCAAAGCCCCAGACCGAGGCCAGAGCCATGGGCGCGGCCACCGGCAGCACGTAGCGCAGGCCGTCGGCCTTGTAATCGAGAAGGCTCATTAAAAGCGGGGCGGCCATGAACGCGGCCAGAACACCGTCCTCGGGGCCGCGCCTCTTGAGCGCCCAGCCGAGCCACAACCCCAGCCCTCCCAAAAAGACCGGCGGCGTGGTCGCGCCGAGGTAGGTCAGATAATAAAACCAGGGCAATGGCGCGTAATGGCCGAGGAACCACTCCGCGTTGCTGCGCCCCGCATGGAAGCTGAGGGTCTCGCTGATCCGGGCCCAGGGCTCGGGCCAAAGCCAGGGCCAGATGACGAAAAAAACGGCCGCCGAGACGAGAGGCAGGGCCACCATCTGCCAGGACAAGCCGGGCCAGCGGAGGCGGGGGCTCGGTTTGAGACGCACGGCCAGAAGGCTCAAGGCCACGGCGATGAAGATGAGGGCGTTGTTGAGCCTGGTGCCCGCAGCCAGACCGGCGAAGACGCCGACCCAGATGAGCCAGGCCTTGCTCCCCTGGGGTCTCAAGGCCTTGATCAGGGCCCACAAGGTTAAAGCCCAGAACAAAACCGAGGGGGTCTCCAGCCCGGCGATGCGGTTGTGGGCCAAAACGTGGGGCCAGAAGGCGAAGACGATCCCGGACCACAGACCCAGCCACGGCCCCCAGAGCTCCCGGCCGATCAAAACGACCACCAAAACGCTGGCCGCGCCGAGCAAGGCGGCCATGATCTTGGGGGCGCGGAACCAGCTCGCCCACCGCCAACCGCGCCGTTGAGCCTGAAAGGCCAGCCCGTAGAGCCACTTGGCCGCCGGGGGGTGCTCAAAGTTGTAGCCCCAGGGCTCGACCGAAAGATCACCTTTCAAGGCGGCTTGGACGTAAATGTCGCCGGGCAGGGTGCAGCCCGGCTCGTCAGTGAAGACGTCGGCGGTGTGAAAGCCCCACAGCCGCAGAATTGAGGCGGTGACGAGAAGAGAAAGGAGCGCAAAGGCGAACAACAACCTCGGTCGGCCGACCGCCAAGGCGGCCCTCAGACTCCGGCGGGCAAGGGATTGGCCACCAGGCGACGGACGAACTCAGAGGTGTACAAGACCGCCTCCCGGGTGAGGATGAATTCATCCAACCCGCCCCGGTCCCTGATGAGTTGCAGTCCAAAAATGAGTTCGTTCTTGCGCCCGGCCAGATACTCCCTCGGCCTCAGATCGGCCCGGCGGGCCACCCGGAGGATGGTGTAGACCGCCTCCTCGTCGAAGACGGCCTTGAAGCCGTGTTCTTTGTTGATCTCGTCCTCGAAGCGCCTCACCTCCTCGACCTCGGCCTTGACCTGATCCAGGGCGCGATCCATGTCCATGCCGGCCTGGCCGTAACCGTCCAGGATCAATTCCGCCAAATCCTCGCTCACGGACAGGCCCCAACCCTGCTCGATCTCACGCGCCCGGCCGCGGACCAGCTCCTTGAGTCGCTCGTCTTCGTTCAAACCGGCCGCCTCGAAACGCGATATAAAAGCGGTCGCCTCGGGCTCGCTTAAAAGGCGCTCCAGCTCCGCTTGGGAGTGGCGCACCATCTCCGGCGTGACCACCAGCTTGGTGATCCTGGTGGAGGGAAGCGTCTTCTCAAAGCCGACCAGAACCCGCTCCATGGCCCCGACCAGGGCCCGGGCGCCGGTCTTCTCCTGGCTGGCCTCCGCGGCGATGAGCTTCAAGGCCTCGTCCTCGAAACGGAGGTCCACCCCGTAGGCGGCGAAGTCGCGCTTCTTGGACAGAACGACGGGGTTGTTGGGGTTGAGAAGAATGGCCCCCAAATCTTCGGCGCTCAGCTCCTCCAGCACGACCACCACCGGCAGCCGTCCCACGAACTCAGACTCAAAACCGTAAGTGATCAAGTCCTGGGCCGTGACCTGGCTCAAGTAGAACTCTTTCTCCTTCTTGGGTTCAGCGCCGAAGCCAATGACCTGCTTCTTGAGCCGTTCCTTGATCACGTCCTCCAGCCCGTTGAAGGCCCCGGACATGATGAAGAGGATGTGGCGGGTGTTGACCGTCCGCTTCTCCCGCTTGCCGGTCTTGCGGTAGGCCTCGATGGCCTGAAGCTGGGAGATGGGGTCGTGGGGCACCCGCAAGTCGACTTCGGTCTCCTCCATGGGCTTCAAGAGGGCCCTCTGGACCCCGGTTCGGGAGACGTCAGGCCCCACCAGGGACCGGGAGGAGGCGATCTTGTCGATCTCGTCGATGTAAATGATGCCCACGCTGGCCAGTTCGATGTCGTCTTCAGCGGCGTAAACCAAATCCCGGACCAAATCCTCCACGTCCCCGCCGACGTAACCTGTCTCGGAAAACTTGGTCGCGTCGCCTTTGACAAAAGGCACGCCCAGTTTTTGGGCGATGAGCTTGACCAGGTAGGTCTTGCCCACCCCGGTGGGGCCGATCAAGAGGACGTTGTTCTTGATCATGCCCACCGAGGAGGGGGCGTGCTTCAGGCCGCGCTCCTCGAGGTAGCGGATCCGGTTGAAATGGGTGCAGACCTTGGTCGCCAAGACGGCCTTGGCCTCGTCCTGACGAATGACGTAGCCGTTGAGGTAGGCTTCGAGCTCCTCGGGCTTGAGGTCGAACTTTATCTTGTCTTGGAATCCTCCAGAGCTGGACTTTCCGCCCACGGCCGGCCTGTCGGCCTCGGGCATCAGGAAAACGGACATCTTTCTCACATCCTTGCCTTCAGGGGCCGAACGGTCCGCCGTGCCAGAGCCATCGGGGCCAGAGGCGACCCTTGGTTTTTTGCTTTCTTCCTCGGGCTTCATTTCTTTTTTCATTGTAAGCCTCGACGGGATAAATTCAAGTATTGTGACGATGTCTTATTGACGCCACCGAGCTCAGCTTGATAGACAAAAGGGAAGATTTGACCGCACGGGAAGCATTTATGGCCTCTTTCCAAACCTCGCCCCTCCCGCCGTCGTGGAAGCTGTGGCTGGTCGGGCTGGTCAGCTTCATCGCCTTTTTCCTGATCCTCTCCGGGCCGATCCTGAAGCCCCTTTCCAGCACTCTCAAAAGCGGCCGGCCGAAACTCGAGGCCGTGGTCCTGGATGTAAACGGCCGTCGGGTGGAGCTGACGTCTGGTCAATCCATCGTCCTCAGGCCCTTGGACCACCTGCGGGTGGTCAGAATCAAGACCAGCCTCTTCTCGGAGAAAGACCTCCGCCTGGAGGGGGTCGGCTTCGAGGCCCGGCCGCTTTGGACCGGGGTCAAAATCTCGGACCTCCTGCCGGTGACCGCGGAGCCGGCCAGCTATCCCTTGGAAGTCTCCAAGGGGCCCCAGATCCTGGGCAGAATCAGCCTCGTCCCGGTGGTCATGCCTGTGGATTGGGCTCTCCTGGCCGCCCAAGTCACGGGCCAGGCCAGGCTGACCTTGCTCCAAAAAGCCCTCTCGGCCGATCCGAACAACGTCATCCTTCTGGACCAGATCCAGCGGACGGCCCGGCACTTGGGCCGGATGGAGGAGGCGGCCGCGGCCCTGGCGGTCAAGCTGAAGATAGCTTTTTCCTTGTCCGAGTTGGCCACCCTGGCCCAACTCTACCGCGAACTCGGCGCCACCGACGACGAAGCCGAGATCTTGAACCGGCTGGCCGCCTTGGAGCCGGACAACCCGGCTTGGGCCGAACAGCTCTTGAACTTGGCCGAAGCCTCCCATGATCAGGAGCTGACCGTCACCGCCCTGGAGAAACTGGCCAAAGGCCCCTCAAAGGTCCGTTCGGCCGAAGCGAGCAAGAAGCTGGGTTACACCTTGGCCCAGGCCGGCCGCTGGGCCGAGGCGGCGGCGGCCTATGAGAAGGCGGCCGAGATCGACCCCCAGGACGCCAACGTTTTTCAGAACTTGAGCGTCATTTACGACAAGCTCGGTCAAAAAGATAAATACCGCCAGGCCCTCGAGGCCCTGGCGAGGCTGAGACCCGAGGACGTGACCGCCTTGAAGGAGCTGGCCCGCACCGCTGGCCGCCAGGAGGCCCCGGCCGCCTGGGAGAGGGTTCTGGAGCGAAACCCGAACGACGAGGAGGCCTTGATCAAGCTGATCAAGCTGTACCAGCCGGCCGGACCTTCTGACAAGCTGGCCCGGCTGTATGGTCGTCTGGCGGCGATCAAAGCCACCGACCCGGTCCCTTATTACAATCAGGGCCTGACCCTCTTTGCCCTGGGCCGTCACGCCGAGGCCGAACAGGCTCTGGCCCAAGCCCACGCCTTCGCCCCCAAGGACCCGGACATTCTATCAGCCCTCCTGGAGGCCCAGCGTCGTCAGGGAAGCCTCGGCCCGGCCATGGAAACAGCCCAAAAGCTCTTGGACTTGAAGCCGAAGGAGTTGGAGATATACCGCTTCCTCTTTGACGAACTGACCAAGCGGGGTCAGAAAGCGGAGCTGGAGAAGATACTGGTCAAAGGGGTGAAGGCGGTGCCAAAGTCAGCGGAACTGTGGAATCTTTTGGCTCTCACCCGTCTCTCCCGCCAGAACGTGGCCGGCGCGGCCCAGGCCTTGGCTCGGGCCGTGGCCCTGGAGCCGGACAACATCAACAACCGCCTTCGCCTGGCCAAGCTTTTGGAGGCGGCCGGCCAGACAAAGGAAGCCATGCTCCACTATCAGGCCATCCTGGAGCGCCAGCCCGATCACCAAGAGGCCGGCAAAGCCTATCTCCGGCTCAAGTTCGAACTGCTGAAGAAAAAGAAATGACCGCCCCGGTCTCCAGGCCTAAATCCGAGCCCATAGCCGTGGCCGCGGCCGTGATCGTGAACCAGGGACACTTTCTCATCGCCCAGCGCCAAAACGGCTTCTGGGAGTTCCCGGGGGGCAAAAAAGAGCCGGAGGAGAGCCTGGAAGAGGCCTTGAAGCGGGAGATCAAGGAGGAGCTGGCCGTTGACATCCAAGTGGAAGAGCCTTTTGTGACCATCGAGCACGTCTATCCGGACAAGGCCATCCGGCTGCACACCTTTTTCTGCCGCCTCGTCGCTGGTCAGCTAGAGGCGGTCGGCTGTCGCGATTTTAAGTGGGTCGGGCTGGCCGAAATGAAGAGCCACCCTCTCTTGAGCGCAGATGAGAGGGTCGCCGCTCGCCTGGGCGAACTGGGGCCGTTCGAGGCCCCAGAGAGTTGCGGACCGCCCCAGAGTTGAGCTTTCGCTTCCTTCGCCCTCTTTGGCTCGACTCACGGCTCCCCCCTTCTCCGTTGACACCCTCTGACGTCTCAGGGTAGGATTGACCCTGGTTTGATCGCTCATCCAAAAGCCTTAAACGATGCATCCCTTGACCAAGATAGCGGAACGGAAGATCAGAGAAGCCATTGAGCGGGGCGAATTGACCGACCTGCCCGGTCAGGGCCAGCCCCTCGTCTTCGAGGACGACCGGGGCGTGCCCGAGGATCTACGCCTGGCTTACAAGATCCTCAAGAATGCCGATTGCCTGCCCCCGGAGTTGATGAATAAAAAAGAGATCGCCCGCACCGAGGAGCTGCTCGACTCACTCACCGACGAGCAAGAGAGACTCAAGGCCATCCAGCGGCTCAACTTCATGGTGCTCAAGCTCAATGAGAAGCGCCATCGACCTGTCTATCTCGAAGAGTCCCAGCGCTACTTTCGCCAGGTCGTTGACAAAGTTGGGCGCAAGCAATCTTGAGGCAGACTTAAGCCCATGGACATAAAACGGTCCTATTACGAAGACGTGCGCCTCTTCGACTCCCCAGGGGCCTTGGTCTGGTTTTTGATCCTCCTGGCCGGCCTTTTGATCTTTCCCTTTTTGGCCGGCCCCTATTACACCTATGTCGTCTCCTACATTGCCATCCACGTCCTCGTCGCCCTGGGGCTCAACCTTTTAGTCGGCTACACCGGCCAGGTGAGCCTCGGTCACGCCGGGTTCTTCGGCATCGGGGCCTACGCCACGGTCCTGCTCATGGACAAGCTCGGCCTGCCCTTTCTCCTGGCCCTGTTCGCGGCCTCATTGATTGCCGCGTTCTTCGGTTTTCTGCTGGGTCTGCCGGCCCTGCGTCTGGAAGGGCCCTACCTGGCCATCGCCACCCTGGGCTTTGGCCTGAGCGTGGAGGTCATTTTTGAGAAGTGGGAGTTTTTCGGCGGCGCCACCGGCCCGCCGGTGCCCGACTTTCCCCTCCACTTCGCCCCCAACCTGACCCCTGACCAAGACATCTATTTTATAATTATAATCCTCACCGTGCTCGGCACCGTCGCCGCCCGCAACCTGGCCAAGACCAGGGTCGGCCGCGCCTTCGTGGCCGTGCGCGACTCGGACATCGCCGCCTCGTGCATGGGCGTCAACCTGATGTATTACAAGACCCTGGCCTTTGCCGTCAGCGCCTTCTACACCGGCCTGGCCGGAGGGCTTTTCGCCTTTCACCTGGGCCAGATCGACCCGACGACGTTCAATCTGATGCTCTCGATTCTCTTCCTGGCCATGGTCGTCGTCGGCGGCGTGGCCTCCATATTAGGCTCGGTCATGGGGGCCATTCTAATCAGCCTGCTCAACTTGAAGCTGAAAGGTCTCCAACTGGCCGACTTCGCGGCCATTCCGCTCATCGGCTCCGAAGTGGCCCGTTTTCTGGGGGCCTTCTTCATGGAGACCGGCATGGCCAACATACGTTTCATCGTCTACGGTCTGATCATGGTCCTGATCATGATCATCGAGCCTTTGGGGCTCTACGGCTTTTGGATCAGGACTAAAATATACTGGAAGACTTGGCCCTTTTAGGGGTGCGCGTGGACGCCTTTCTCGGGTTGATTCAAGTCCTCTTGGGCGGCTTGGCCGTGGGCAGCGCCTACAGCCTCATCGCCCTGGCCATGGTCATCATCTACAAGACCTCCGAGGTCTTGAACTTCGCCCAGGGCGACATGGCCATGGTGACGACCTTCTTCGCCTTTTCACTTCTGGCCGTCATGGGCCTGCCCTTTTACGCCGCCCTGCCGGCGGCTCTTCTCTTCGCCGTGCTGGTGGGCGTGAGCGCCGAGTTCCTCTTCCTCAGAAGGGCCAAGGAGCCCAACTTGTTGGGTTTGATCATCATCACCCTCGGTCTGGAGATGATCATCTTTGGCCTGGCCTCGTGGAAGTGGGGGGCCGACCCCAAAGACCTGCCCTTCCCCATAAGCCCCTGGGACGCGTTCGAGTTCGGGGGCCTGATCCTGAGCTATTTGGAGATGCTCACTTTTGGTGTGGCCATGCTGGTCGTGGTCGGCCTGTTCCTCTTTTTGCGCTACACCAAGTTCGGGGTGGCCATGAAGGCGACGCAATTGAATTTAAAGGTCGCCCGCATCATGGGCATCCGCACCCGCCGCATTCTTCTCTTCGCCTGGGGGCTTTCGGCCGGCATCGGCGCCCTGGCCGGGCTGTTGATCGCTCCGAGCGGCACGGTCGATCCCTACATGATGTGGGACCCGATGATGAAGGGCTTCGCCTCGGCCGTGCTGGGGGGCATGACCTCCCTGCCCGGCGCGGCCCTGGGCGGCTGCATCATGGGCGTGGTCGAGAACCTGTTCGGGTTTTACGTCTCCACCGAATTCAAGTCCGTGGTGCCCTTCGCCATCATCGTGATCATTCTGTGCCTGAAGCCGTCGGGGCTGCTGGCCAGACATTATGTCAGAAAAGTCTGAGAAAAGGAGGAGCGTATGACTGGCAGAAGATGGCTCTTTTTGGGTGTGGTCTTAGGTGTTTGGCTCATGCTGGTCCCGCCGGCCGCGGCCATCATCCCCACCCCCGCCGGGGTGAGCGACACTGAGATCCACATCGGCCAGTGGGGCCCCCAGACCGGACCGGCCGCGCCCTGGGGCGCCGTGGCCAGGGGCACGGGCGTCCTTTTTCAGATGATCAACGAGGAGGGCGGCATCCACGGCCGCAAGATCGTCTATCACATGTTCGACGACCAGTACAACCCGGCCAACACCAAGGCTGGGGTGAAGGAATTGCAGGAGAAGGAGCCCGGCATCTTCGGCTGGGCCTCGGGCGTGGGCTCCTCGCCCGGCCTGGCGGTCAAGGATTACCTCATGGAGCGGGGCATCCCCTGGGTCGGCCCGGCGGCCGGCTCGCTGCACTGGATCACCCCGCCCCAAAAGTACCTCTTCGCCGTCTATCCCCTTTACTTCGACGAGGCCCAGGTTTTGGTCAAGTACCTGGTCAAACAGAAAAAGCGGAAAAAGATCGCCTTCATCTACGCCAACGACGAGTACGGCAAGAACGGCTTAGAGGGCTTTCAAAAGGGCATGAAGAAGCTCGGCCTCAAGCCGGTCATCGAGGTGCCGGTGGGCCGCGCCGACAGGGATCTCAAGTCCCACATTATGAAGCTGAAAACATCCGGGGCGGACACGGTCATCATGTGGTTCCTGCCGACCCATGCCGTCATCGCTTTAAAGACGGCCGCGGCCATGAAATACAATCCCTTGTGGGCCTCCTCGTCCACCTTGAGCGACGTGCCGATGATGATGCACATCACCGGCGGCCTGTGGAAGGACGTCATCTTCACCAGCTTCACTGAGCCGCTGGATTCGGATCTGCCGTTGATGAAGAAGTACCATGCCGCCTTTGAGAAATACGCCCAGAAAGGCGAGCGCTGGGGCGTCTTCTTCACCGCCGGCTTCGCCTTTGTCGAGCCCATGGTCGAGGGACTCAAACGGACCGGGCGCGACCTAACCCGGGAGAACTTCGTCATGGCCATGGAGACGATCAAGGTCTGGAAGGGCATCTCCGGCCTCATCACCTATGGCCCCAACATCCGCCAGGGCCAGAAGCAGGTCTTCGTCGCCCGGCCCTCCCCTGACGGCACGAAGATGATCCGCTTGACCCCCTGGCTCTTCGCCGAGGACTAGAATACGAGCCGGCTCCGGGGCCGCTTCGGACTCCGGAGCCGGCCCCGGCCCCTCAAAGAGCTTTTCATGGCTGATCCGATTTTGGAGTTAAAAGACCTGAGCATGACCTTCGGCGGGGTGAGGGCCCTCGATGCCGTGAGTTTGAGCCTTCATCCCGGCCAGATTCTGGCCGTCATCGGCCCCAACGGCGCCGGCAAGACGACCATCTTCAACTGCGTCTCCGGGCTCTACAGGCCCACGAGCGGCGAGATACTCTTTCAAGGACGGCGCATCCAGGGCTTAAAACCCCACCAGGTCGCCGGATTGAAGATCGCCCGCACCTTTCAAAACATCGAGCTCTTCAGCCACATGACCACCCTCGACAACCTTCTTCTGGGCCGCCACTTGCACATGAAGACGGGCGTCCTGGCCGGAGTGAGCCTCCTGGGCCGGTTCTCGCCGGCGGCCAAGGAGGAGGTCGCCCATCGCCAGCGGGTCGAGGAGATCATCGAGTTTCTAGACCTCCAATCGGCCAGGAACCAATTCGTGGTCAACCTGCCCTACGGCAGGCGCAAGGTCGTCGAGCTCGGCCGCGCCCTGGCCATGGAGCCCAAGGTTCTCCTCCTCGACGAACCCACGGCGGGCATGAACCTGGAGGAGAAAGAGGACATGATGTTCTGGGTCAAGGACATCCAAGAGGAATTCAAGATTCCGATGATCCTCATCGAGCACGACATGAAGCTGGTCGGCGACCTGGCCGATTGCGTCGTCGCTTTAAACTACGGCCTCAAGATCGCCGAAGGCCGGCCCGAAGAGGTCCAAAACCATCCCGAGGTGCTCAAGGCCTACCTGGGGGAGGAGGGGTTGTGAAGCCCCTTCTGGCCGTCAAGAACGTGGAGACCCTCTACGGCCTGATCTACGCCCTGCGCGGCGTGTCCCTGGAGGTGTCTGAGGGCCGGATTGTGACCATCCTCGGGGCCAACGGCGCCGGCAAGACGACCATCCTCAAGACGACCATGGGGCTCATTGAAGATCAGCCGGACAAGGGGGCCATCGAGTTCATGGACCGGCGCATCGACGGCCAGGAGACCGAGGACATCGCCCGCCTGGGCATCGCCTACGTGCCCGAGGGCCGGGAGGTGTTTGAGGAGCTGAGCACCTCGGAGAATCTTTTGATGGGCGCTTATCCCAGGCGGGATCGGGCCGGGATCCGCCAAGACTTTGAGAGAGTCTACGAGTATTTCCCCGCCCTCAAGGAGCGCCGCCACCAGTGGGCCGGAACCTTGAGCGGCGGCGAGCAGCAGATGCTGGCCATCGGCCGGGCCTTGATGGCCAGGCCCAAGCTGATGATGCTCGACGAACCCTCCCTCGGCCTGGCCCCCCTTCTGGTCAAGGAGATCTTCGAGATCATCAAGACCATCAACCGGGCCGGGGTGACCATCCTCTTGGTCGAGCAAAACGCCAAGATGGCCCTGTCCATCGCCGACTACGGCCTGGTCTTGGAAAACGGCCGCTTCGTCCTGGCCGGCACCCCGGCCGAGCTGATGGAGGACGAGGACATCCAGGAGTTCTACCTGGGCATGAAATCCGAGGTCTCGGTCAAGGGGTATCAGCGCTACAAGCGGAAGAAGAGGTGGCGTTAGCCCCTCTCCCCGCCGTTAAAGTTCAGCCCATTAGCTCATAAAGGTCCTGGATCAACTCAAGCCTTGACGGGCGGCGCGTTTTTAATATAGATTATCTCTAGCATGTTTTATAATCACGAAGAAGTGGAACATCTCAACTTCTGGTTAAGCGAGGGGACATCATGCGTAAAATCAGCCTAGCCCTTTTAATATGCTTCATCTCGGCGCTTGCGCCCCAGCTCGTCCTGGCGGCCGGAGAAGGGCTTTTGCCGACCCATCCCTTGGACCAGAAAAACGACCCCGCCCTGGGAGCCATCTTGGACGTGTTGGGCCTCGACCAGGGAGTGTCAGCCAAGGACGGCATCTATTACACCGTCAACATCGGGCCGAACGAGCCGCTGGTCAACGTGGTGCCGTTGAAAAAGGCCTCGGAGCCCGGCCAGACAACCTACATGTTCTATCAGGAGGTCACGGGCAAAATCTTCTTCCTCAAAGTGGGCCTCAACTCTGGGGGCAAACCAGAGATACGCCTGTGGAGTCAGGGAGATGGAGAATTGATCTTCTCCGAGGAGGTGGTCGGCTATCACCCCGGCCGTTCGGCCCAGACGTTCAGGATTCCCGACGGCGAGAACTTCGGGATTTCCAGTGTCACCGAGGCCATCACTTGCCTGGCCACCGTCCTGGGCATCAGCATCACCGGGGGCACCAGCTCCTATTACACCCTGGTCCAGCTTCTGGCCAGCATCTACTGCTCCATGAACAACCTGATGCAGACTTTGAGCGCCATCCAGACGGCCTGCAACTGCGCCAGCACTTTAAGCATCGGCACTGGAGCCATCTTCGGCACCCTGGGCTGCGTCCAGGGTCTGAGCCAACTCATCCTTTGCAGCATCATCAGCTGCGACGGAGGCGACGGAGGCGGTTGCCAAAGCGGCACCATCGCCGTGTCCAACGGTTTCTGGATCTCGGGTTCGGTGAGCCGGAGCGGCCAAAACAAGTATTGCCTCGATCTGAGCAGTTGGTACTCGGTGGACCAGATCGTGGTCGAGCTCGACGTCACCAGTGGCGATCCGGACCTGTACACCAACCACGACGGCAGCATGCCCAGCACGAGCGACTACGATTGCCGGCCTTACTCCGGCAGCGGCACTGACGAGAGATGCACCATGGTTTCCCCCCAGGTGGGCCCGAACTACTTCATGGTCCGCGGTTACTCCGCGGCCACTTATCGCGTCAAGGCCACGGCTGACTAATGTGAGGCTGTCGAAAGAGACCTCCTGGACCTTTTTCAACCAGGCCTTTTTAAAAAAGCGCGATCTTATTAAACCCGCTAAAATCGCTCTGTTTTTTTAACCTCGCGATTTGGCGGGCCTTCCCTGGCCCGCTATCGAGAGTGTTTTTCAACACTCTCGATCATAGCCATTTAATCCATCACCTGACCGGGCTGGAAGACGGCCGCCATAAATTTTAGGGAGGGACGTCACCCCCAGCCCCTGGTGGACACTCCCAGGCGCCTGGTCTAAAATGCCATCCAAGGAGGACGCCTTGCCCCGGGTGGATGATTACGCCGCCGCGTTCGACATCGCGGCCGAGCTCCTGAAGTCCAAGGACCCCGCCCTGGTGGCCGCGGCCAGCGGGGCGATCCTCGGCGACGGCGCCTTTGAGGTCGAGTTCGTCGGCCAACAATGCCTTGTCAGCCTCGATCCGGTGATTGTGACCGGCCCCTCGGGCGAGGAGCCGCCCTTGACCGACCAGGTCTTGATCCTCCACTACCTCTCCCAGGCCACCGGACGGGAGCTGACCCGGGAGTGGATCGCCTACCGGGAGGTGCCCGGAGCCGAGGTGTATCACGCCGTTTTTTACAAGCGGGCCGTCAAGCCTTTCCTGAGCGCCTTCGGCCCGAGGCCGGAGCTTTTAGTGGAGCTGGCCGCGCCCTTGATGATCAATCTGGGCGACACCGGGGACGCCTCGGTGGTGGTGCGGGCCTTTCCTCGGGTGCCGCTGATGCTGATTCTGTGGCGGGGCGACGACGAGTTCCCGGCCGAGGCGAGCATCCTGTTCGACAAATCAATCTCAGGCTACCTCAGCGCCGAGGACATCGTCTGGCTGGCCGGGCGGGTGGTCTATCCCCTGGCCGGGCAGGCCGGGGCTCGAGGAGGCGAAGCGTGAAGCTGGCCATCAGCGGCAAGGGCGGGGTGGGCAAAACCACCCTGGCGGCGATGATCATCAGACACCTGGCCCAAAAAGGCTACACCGTCCTGGCCGTCGACGCCGATCCGGACGCCAACCTGGGCCAGGCCCTGGGCATGGACGATTGGGAAAAAATCGTGCCCATCTCGCGCATGCGCGATCTCATCGCCGAGCGGACCGAGTCCAAGCCCGGCGCCTACGGCACCTTCTTCAAGCTCAACCCCAAGGTGGACGACCTGCCCGAGGAGCTGTCCCTGGTCAAGGACGGCGTGAGGCTGATGGTCCTCGGTGGGGTGGAGAAGGGCGGCGGCGGGTGCATCTGCCCGGAGTCGACCATGCTCAAGGCCCTGGTGACCCACCTTCTTCTCCACCGCCGCGAGCACCTCGTCTTGGACATGGAGGCCGGCGTGGAGCATCTCGGGCGGGGCACGGCCAAAGCGGTGGACCGGCTGGTGGTGGTGGTCGAGCCGGGACGGCGCTCCTTGGACACGGCCCGCCACATCCGCCGCCTGGCCGCTGACCTGGGGCTCAACAAGCTGGCCCTGGTGGGCAACAAAATACGCGGCCTCAAGGACGAGGAGTTTTTGTCCCAACATCTCAGCGACTTCGAGTTCCTGGGCTTCCTGCCCTTTGACGAAGAGATAATCGAGGCCGATTTGAACGCCGCCTCGCCCTTTGACCGCGCTTCGCCCGTCAAGGAGGAGGTGGTCAAAATCGTGGAAGGGCTTCTAGCCAGGCATGAGGCTTGAGTTTGAAGCGCAGCGCGGGCCGGGAGGAGCTGGAGGAGACGATGGCCTATTGCCTCAGCAACCAGGTCTGCTTTCAGCTCTCCTGCCGCGAGGAGGCGGATTTGGTCAAGGAGGTGGCCCGGCGGCTCGGCTTCGAGGCCTTCAAGGTCGATGAGCTGGCCAAGGGCGAAGAGGCTTTTTTCATCGGACCCTTCGGCACGGTCATCTTCGGACGGATCGGCGAAAAATCGGGGCCAGTGAGCGTGTGGCGCGGCTTTGACAACAACAGGAGCGCTCGCTATTGCACCATCACCTCGGCCATTTATCGCCGCATTCCCCGTGAACTCTTGGACGCCTACCTCCTCTGGGCCAGGCGGTGGTGCCCCTGGCCCCGGGGCCGGTATTAAAAGGGGTCTGTCACCCCGGCGGTGCGTTCAAGGTCTCAGAGCCGGGGGCGGCCTAAACAGAAGCGGGGTCTCAAGTGGCTTCGGAAATCTCACCGGAGGGCACCGGGTCAGGGGCTGGGAGAGGCCTCATCGTCAGGCCCCACTGGCGGGCCTTTGGCGTGTGGTACCTGGCCATGATCGTCTTGGCCCTGGGACCGATGGGCAGTCCGGAGTCAATGCTGAAGCCCTGGCAAGGCTGGCTGCTGACCCTTTTGATCGGCCTGGGGGTGATCATAAAGGCCAAGACGAGCCGCCTCATAATCACCCCGGAGAGGATCGAGCGCCAGGGCGGGCTTTTCCAGCGGGAGACGCTGTCCTGGCCCACCGCCTCGCTGAAGAAGGTGGGGGTCGCGGCCGGCCTGGTTCAGCGGATTTTGGGCGTGGGGGTGGTGACCCTCATGCCTAAAGGAGACGAGCCGATCATCCACTTTTGGGGCGTGGCCTCGCCCCGAGCACTCAAGACCGCCATTGAGCGGGCGGCCGGATTGGGGCCATGAACCTCGAAAACGTCGAAGTCATCTGCTACGAAGGATACGCCTCCCGGGAGCGCCCGGCCTGGGTCATCCTCGAGGGCCGCAAGCTGAAGGTCAAGGAGATCGTGGACCGGTGGTATCAAGGGCCCCTCAAGCCCGGGCCGCCGACGATAAATTATTTCCGGGTCCGCCTCGCCGACGAGCGGATCATTTTGCTGCGCTACATCCCCCTCTTCGACCGCTGGGCCCTGGTCAAGCCCTCCCGGTCTTTGACCCCCCCGCCCCAGGGTCAAAAGGCCAAAATCATCCCTTTCCCCAATAAACGGAGCCGCTGAGCGGCGGTGGTGAGGTCTTGTCCGTCTGAAAATTAAATTTTCTGCGCTGGCGGTCGAACATTTGCCGCCGCTGGCGGCGGAATCGACACGTCGCCTCGAAAGGCGGACATAAAAAGGACTGGCCGGGGGTATGACCGGAGCCGAAACAGATCACACCCCCGCCTTGAAGGCAGGATTGGAATTTTTAGCTCGGGGAGCTTTTTAGCCTAACCGCTTCCGAAGCCGCCGGGTCGGCGGGGCTTTCGCTCGCGGGCCACGTCCACCGTCAGGGCCCGACCGTCGGTCTCAGAGCCGTTTAGGGCTTGAATGGCCTGTTTGGCCTCGTCGTCCGAGGACATCACCACAAAGCCAAAGCCGCGGGATCGACCGGACATGCGGTCCGTGACCACCTCGGCCGAGTCCACCTCACCGTGCGCCTCGAACATCCGCCTCAGATCATCGGAGCGGCACGACCATGGCAGGTTGCCCACATAGATCTTGGTGCTCATCTTCCATCCTTTACTTTAACAAGGGCTACTTCCATCTCCATTAAACCGACCAACGGGCGCCGCCTGGCGCGACGTGTGAGTCGGTGGTGTCTTTCATGTCGGCGATAAGTGGAGGCCTTTCGTTCCTCAGCTTTCGGCACTCGCCTTCATTGGGCCCCTGGGCGGATGATCCAGGCGGGTCGTTGACATTGACTAAAGCAGCATATCATAAAAATTGAGGCGGCGCATGGTAAAATAACTCCGAGACCGAGAACCGGGTCAAAGATTTTTCCAGTCGCGCCTCTAGCCTCATTCTGGCTCGTATTTTTAAGTGAAACGGCCTGTTCCCCCACTTATTCAAACCTCCAGGCCCCAAATCCTCTCCACGCCCTGGTGTACCTCGGGCACGATCTCGTCCAGGTCGTCCACCTCGAGATCGAGCAGCTTCAAGGCGGCCCGGTCCAGGGGCGGCACCCACACGTCCTGGCCAAAGCCCAATCCCCGGGCCCTGACGAGGATGTCGGCCAGGTGAACTATGGCCGTCGGAAGGGAGGCTTTTTTGGCCTTGGAGGGGGCGTGGTGGAACATGATCGGCTCGGTGAGGTTGATCGGCAGCTTCCAGGCCTCGGCCAGCCAGCTCCCCACTTCGGGATGGGTGAAGCCCAAGACCTCGGCCTCGGCTTCGAAACAGAACTTGCCCCGGGCGGTCAGGTTCATGATCTGGTCCAGATCGTCGGTCATGCGCACGGCCAAGACGACCTTGCCCAGGTCGTGGAGCAGGCCAGCCAGGTTTATCTCCTCCACATCGGCCGCCCCGAGCCGTTGGGCCAGAATGCCGGCCGCCGTGGCCGTGGCCAGGGAATGGGTCCACAAGTCAGAGGCCTTGATTTTGAGCAGGTCAAAGACCGATGAGGTGAGGACCAGGCCTTTGATGACATTGAAACCCAAAAGAACCAAGGCCTGGGTGACCGAGGAGATCCGCCGGGAAAAACCGTAGAAGGCCGAATTGCCGAGCTTGAGGACCTTGGCCGAGAGAACCTGGTCCTGAGCGATGATCCGTCCGATGTCCTCGGCCGAGTATTGCTTTGACTCGACCATCTGACTGATCTTTTGCAGAATGCCCGGCAAGGTGGGCAGGTTCTTGATCAGGGTGATCTTCTTCTTGGCCTTGAGCTTATCGGAACTCACCGGCGCCTCCGCGGCTGGCCCTGGTTTACAGTAGACTAAGCCCGTCGAGCTTTCAAGGACGAAAGCTTGACAACCGGTCAATAATGGAGCCATATTCATTGATGGATCAATTCGGTTCCGATCAACCCTGGGAGCCGATTGAGCCCAAGATCCATCAAACGCTGTCGCTCGTTTAAGTCGCCCGTTTAGGGGTCACCCGTGGTCAACTATTGGGAAGGAGGTCTATGATGCGCAAATTCTTTCTCCTCCTGTGCATGGTGGGGCTGTCGGCCTTTCTCGCCGTCGGCTGCGCCCCCCTGCTTCAGGATCTGGGGCTTTGCACGTGCCAGCCGGAAATTGTTTCCATGGCCCCCGAGGCCAAGCTGGTGGGTCTTGAGTGCCAGATCGCCAAATACGACGGCGTTGACTCACTCTGGTTCCACCTCGCCCTCAAGAATGTCAGCAGCGAGCCAAAGCGCTTCAAGGTCAATATCTACCTGCCCGATGGGCGTGGGGTGGGCGGCCTGGTCCCGGTCAAGACCAATAAGGGACTGGTCAAACCGGGGCAGACGGTCAAGGTCAAGTACCCTGTCAAGGGCGTGGCCGAAAAGCCTGACAAGGTGGAGTTGATCGTTAAAATTATAGAAATGTAAGGTGGTGGAGGCTGAGATGAAACGAATCTCCCTAGGCGCTGTACTGGCAACTTTAATCCTTGTCCTGGCCCTAGGCGCGCCGGCCTTGGCCAAGACGACTTACATCTCCATCGGCACCGGTGGCACCGGCGGGATCTATTATCCCTACGGTGGCGGCGTGGCCGAGATATGGTCCAAGCACGTCAAAGGCGTCAAGGCCGTGGCCGAGGTGACCGGGGCTTCGGTGGAGAACGTCAAACTGGCTCACAAGGGCGAGACCGTGGTCGGCGAGGTCATGGCCGACGTGGCCCTGGCCGGCTATCAGGGCACGGGCAAGTTCAAGGGCAAGAAACACGACATCCTGACCATGGCCATCATGTATCCCAACTTGCTCCAGGTGGTCACGCTCAAAAATACCGGAATCACTGACATCGAACAGGTCAAAGGCCACAACATCTCCACCGGCAGCGCTGGCAGCGGCACCAACTTCATGGCCGAGACCGTTTTTAAGGCTCTGGGCATCCCCCTGGACTCCTACAAGGACAGCCGCCTGACCTTCACCGGCAACGCCAACGCCCTGAGGGACGGGACCATTGACGTCGGCGTCTGGTCCGTCGGACCCGGCACCAGCTCCATCATGGACCTGGCCACCACCCGCGACATCCACATCATCGCCTTCACCCCCGAGCAGACCAAAAAGGTCCTCGCCGCCAACAAGACTTACTCCGCCGTGGACCTGGCCGGCGGAGTCTACCGCGGCGTGTCCGATCCGGTGCCGACCATCGGCGTGTGGAATGTGATGATCTGCCAGAAATCCCTGCCCGAGGACTTGGTCTACAACCTGGTCAAGGCCCTCTACGAGCACAAGGACTACCTGGTCAAGATCCACCCCTCGGCGTCCTACACCACTCCTGAAAACGCGGTCAAGTACTCGCCGATCCCTCTTCACCCCGGATTGATCAAATACCTGAAGGAAAAGGGCGTCGAGGTGCCGGCCAATTTGATGCCCTAAATGAAGCCCAACAGGCGGTCGGCCCGGCTGGTTTTCCTGCCATTCGCCGGGCTGGCCGTCGTCATGTTGATGATTTCAGCTCTGTGGCCTGGCGGGCTGGAGCTTACGCTCACTCCTGTCAAGGGCGGCCGCCCGATCCTGGTGGCGCCCCTGAAGCCGGGGGAGTGCTTCACCCTGCATTACTACCATTCCGTGGAGGACTCCCCCATCTGGGAGGAGCACTCCGTGGACGGCGAGGGAAGGATCTACGTCGAGGAAGAGCGATATCTCAAGGTCGGGGCGGGCATGGGTTACCTGCCCGGACGGGGCCGTTTGACGCAGCGGGGTTCTTTTGAGGTCATCGAGGACATGCACAGCCCCACCGGAGACTTCATTCTGCGCGTGGGCAGCCCAGGGGTGGCCCACACCATCATCTGGCGGGGGACGAGGACCAACCTCTCGGCCCTGATTCCGGGCCGGGCGGTGAAGTTCGAGGCCCGGCCGGTGAGCCTCCTTTATTACTGCTGGCGGGTTTTCTTTCCCCATCCGGCCACCCCTCACCGACCGCCCGACGGTTGAGGTTGACGATCGAACGGTTTGAAGAAAGCGGGAAAATAGACTATTGATGATCAATGAGGCCCGAGGCTGGGTTCAGGTGGCCATCTGGCGGCGCTCAAGCGAAGGATGGATGAAAGATGTCGGCCCCACAAAAGCCCCATCTCGAAGCCGCTGAAACCGAAGCGTCCACTTCAGAGTCAAGGACCGGCCAGAATCAGATCCTAATGGCGGTCATGGCCAAGGTGGTGGCCGTTTTGGCCATCTCTTTGAGCCTCTTCCAGCTCTACACGGCCGGGCTTCTGGCCCTGCCGGCCATGATTCAGCGGGCGGTCCATCTGGGAGCCATTCTGGCTCTGACCTTTCTCTTGCGCTCGCCCTTCAAAGGGGCGCGCAAGGACCGGCTGAACTTCTGGTTCATCTTGGACCTGTGCCTGGCCGCGGCGGCCATGTATTGCTGTTATTACATCGTCCACAACCTCCTGGCCATTGTCGAGCGGCAGGGGGACTGGCTCTTGAGCGACTTCGTGGTCAGCGTCCTGGGCGTAATCTTGGTCCTGGAGGCCTGCCGCCGGGTCATCGGACTGGTCATGACCGGCATCTGCCTGGCGGCCATCCTCTACGCCATTTACGGGCCCTACATGCCCGACCTCTTCGCCCACAAGGGCTACTCCCTGGAGCGCATCGCCACGACCTTGTGGCTGACCCTCGAGGGCGTCTTTGGGGTGCCAATCTACGTCGCGGCGACCTTTGTCTTCGTCTTCGTCCTCTTCGGCGCCTTCTTGGAAGTCACCGGCGGCGGCGCTTTTTTCATCGATCTGGCTTACGCCCTCACTGGCCGCTTCAGCGGCGGTCCGGCCAAGACCAGCGTCATCGCCTCGGGCTTCATGGGTTCGGTCTCCGGCTCGGCCGTGGGCAACGTCGTCGCCACCGGCTCCTTCACCATCCCGATGATGAAAAAGGTCGGCTACCGGCCCCACGTGGCCGGGGCCATCGAGGCCGCAGCCAGCACCGGCGGGCAGCTCATGCCCCCCATCATGGGCGCCGGAGCCTTTCTGATGGCCGAGTTCACCAACACCAGCTATCTGACCATCATCAAGGTCGCTCTCGTGCCGGCGATCATGTACTACCTGACGGTCTTGATGTTCGTCCATTTCGAGGCCAAGAAGCAAGGCCTGGAGGGTCAGCCCAAAGAGAGCCTGCCCAAGGCCTTGAAGATCATCAAGAACGGCCTGCACTTCATCATCCCGGTGGCCATCCTCATCTATGTGCTCATCCAAAACTACTCGCCCATGATGGCCGGCTTCGTGCCCGTGCTGACCACCGGGCCCGCCCCCGGGGGGGCCGACGCCGTAAAGACAGCCTATCGAAACACCACCCTGCCGCCAAAAGACGCCAGACGGATCTCGGCCGTCCATTTCGCCCGCCAGGAGATGGGCGATATCCTCAAAGCCCTCGAAAGGGGCGCCCGCAACGCGGTCATGGTCTCCGTGGCCTGCGCCGCGGCCGGAATCATCGTCGGCATGGTCACTCTGACCGGCATGGGTCTCAAGTTCTCCGGGCTGGTTTTGGACTTGAGCTTCGGCATCGAGGTCCTGGCCATCCTGCTCATCGGCGGAGCGTCCTTGGTCTTGGGCATGGGCCTGCCGGTGACAGCCTCTTACATCGTTCTGGCCACCTTGGCCGGGCCGGCTCTGTTGGATATGGGGGTGCCCATTCTGGTGACCCACATGATCGTGTTCTGGTATTCCCAGGACGCCAACGTCACGCCGCCGGTCTCGCTGGCCAGCTTCGCCGGGGCCGGCGTGGCCGGGGCCAATCCCATGCAGACCGCCTTCGTGTCGTGGAAGCTGGCCAAGGGGCTTTACATCATCCCCATCGTCATGGCCTACCGTCCCCTCTTGGGCCTGGGCGAGGCGCACGCCCTTCTGCGCTGGCCAGTCATCGGGGTCATGATCGCCACCACCGCCGGCTTGGTGGCCTTCGCCGCGGCCCTGGAGCGCTACTTCCTGCGCCGGGCCACCTGGCTGGAGACCGGCCTCTTCGTCTTGGCCGCGGCCGGGCTGTTCTGGCCTTTGTGGTACGCTAATCTCATCGGTGCGGTTCTTTTGGGCGGCGTTTTAATTTTGCAGAAGTTTTTCACCCCCCCGAGGCTGCGTCCGCCGCCGCTCAAGACGCGAGCATAAAAAAAGAAGGAGCAAGTGATTCATGAACATCGCCACCACCTTGTCCAAGGCGCGACGACTCTTTCCCGACCAGACGGCCGTGGTTGACGGCCCCCGGCGCTTGACTTACGCCCAGGTGGGCCGGCGGGTGGACGGCCTGGCCGCGGGCCTTTCGAGCTTGGGGCTCAAGAGGCCAGAACGCGTCTCGGTCGTCGCCCCCAACTGCCTCGCCTTTTTGGAGATCTATTACGCCGCGGCCTCACTGGGCCTCATCGTCAACCCGATCAACGTCCGCCTCATCACCCCGGAGGTGGCCTACATCCTCTCCGACGCCGCCAACCGCCTGGTCATCGCCGACGTGCAGTTCGCCGAGATGATCACCGCGGCCCTCGATCAATGCCCGGGCGTGGAGAACGTCATTTGGCTGGGGGACGGCCCCAACCCGGCCGCCGGACGGCCGGCGGCGGGCTACGAGGATTTTTTAGCCCAGGCCGAGGGCGGCTTCAGCCCGCCGCCGCCGGTGGACGACCTTCAGCCGGCCCATCTCTACTACACTTCGGGCACCACCGGCCGGCCCAAGGGGGTCATCCTGACCCACCGCAACGTCACCGCCCACGCCCTGGCCGCCGCGGCCGAGTTCCACTTGACCGACGCCGATCGCTGGTTTCACGTGGCGCCCATGTTCCACCTGGCCGACGCCTGGGCCACCTTCGCCCTGACCTGGGTCGGCGGCCGGCACGTCATGCTGCCGGCCTTCGAGGCCGGGGAGGCGCTGCGACTCATCGAAGAGGAGAAGATCACCCTGACCAACCTCATCCCGACCATGCTCAACCTCATGGTCAACCATCCCCACGCCCCAAGGCACGACTACTCCTCCCTGAGGGTCATCCTCTCCGGCGGCGCGCCCATCGCCCCGGAGACGGTCCGCCGCATCATTGACACCTTTGGCTGCGCTTACATCCAGACCTACGGCCTGACCGAGACCTCGCCCTACCTGACCGTGTCCATCTTGAAGGCCCACTTGAAGGACCTGCCCCCCCAGGAGAGGCGAGCCCTCATCAGCCGCACCGGCCGCGAATACCTGCCCGTGGAGCTGAGGGTCGTGGACGACCGGGGCCGCGACGTGCCGCCGGATGATCAAACCGTGGGCGAGGTCTGGGTCAGGGGAGAGACCGTCTTCCCCGGCTACTGGCATAGGCCCGAGGAGACCGAGGCCGCCTTTGAGGACGGCTGGTTCAAGACCGGGGATCTGGCCGTCATCGACAAAGAGTGCTACATCAACATCGTCGATCGCAAGAAGGACATCATCATCACCGGCGGCGAGAACGTCTACTCCACCGAGATCGAGTACTGCCTCTACGAACATCCCGGCGTATTGGAGTGCGCCGTCATCGGCGTGCCCGACGAGAAGTGGGGCGAGGCAATCAAGGCGGTGGTGGTCAGGCAGCCGGATAGCGAGGTCAGCGCCGAGGAGCTCATCGCCTTCGCCAAGAAGCGCCTGGCCGGCTACAAGGCTCCCAAGAGCGTGGACTTCATCGAGGCCCTGCCCAAGACCGGCTCGGGCAAGATAATGAAAAGAGCTCTCAAGGAGATATACTGGAAGGGCGAGGCCAAGAGGGTCCACTGAGGAGCCCGCCTCGGAGGCGATTCTTTTTTGACTAGGAGATGATCCGGCCGCCGCTCGGCGCCGTGAACGAGTGATGCCCATGCCGGTTCCAGAGGAAGCCCAAGATTTCACCGCCGGTCCGGCCAATTCCGGAAAAGCGGACCCCAAAGCCACGGAACCAGATGGCGGCCACTGCTTTGTGATGACTCGTCTCCGCGGTCGGACCGCGGGGGTGATCTTCGGGCTCGTCGCGGCGACTTACCTGCTGACCTGGCCTTGGACCTTCCCCGTCTTCGGTCTTCACGCCCGGGCTTTTTCCATAAGCTACGTCTGTCTGGCCGCGTGGTGGTGGGGGCTTCGAATCGGATTGGCGGTCGCTCTTCTGAACATCCCTTTTCACATCCTTCTCCATCTCCTCGTCGGG
>CAYXRH010000016.1:0-23669 GCA_964466355.1 uncultured Thermodesulfobacteriota bacterium | reverse complement strand
CGGGGCGGCCCTGGCCTTGGCGGTCCACTTCAACCTCGTCGAGCGGATGAAGGGGCTTTTCAAACCCAAGATCATCGGCACCATCGTCCTGCTCATCGCCTTGACCATCCTGCCCTTCATGCTCCCGCTGACTCTCGGCCCAAGCCGAGCCCATCCGGCCGGCGAGCCCGCGGTGGCCGGGTTATCCCTGGGCGTCATTTTCCTCATCCCCCTCCTCGGCCACTGGCTCAAGGGCTTGGCCAAAACGATGTCGGTCCTCATCGGCCTCGCCGTCGGCACCCTGGCCTTCGCCGCCCTGGGCCGCGTGGATCTGAGCCCGATGGAGGCCGCGCCCTGGCTGGCCTGGCCGATCCCCTGGCCCCACATCGCGCCCCACTTCAGCGCCGCGGCCCTCCTCTCGGCCGGGCTGGCTTACTTTGTCGTCCTCTTGAACGCCATGGGCTCCTACGCGGCCGTCCAGGACGTCGTCGGCGCAAAGGAGATGCCCGGACGCATCAAGCGCGGCTTGATCGTCACCGGCTGGAGCGGGGCGGCCTCGGGCATGATGGGCCTCTACGGCCCGGTGTCGTACACCTATTCCCCGGGGGTGATTCTGGCCACCGGCGTGGGCACGCGCTGGGCGACCACCACCGCCGGCGGGATCATCCTCGTCCTCGGCTTTCTCCAGAAGCTGACCGCTCTGTTGACCGCCGTGCCGGCGGCGGTGATCGCCGCGGGCCTCATCGCCGGCATGGCCGGCCAGGTGGGCTCGGGCATGACCCTGCTGACCAAGGACGGCCGCGGTTTGAGCAGCCGAGATTACTTTGTCGTCGGCCTGCCCCTCCTCCTGGGGGCCATGTCCTCCATGCTCAGCCGCCGATTCATCGCCCAGCTCCCGCCCCTGATCGGCCCCCTGGCCGGGAACGGGCTGGTGGTGGGGCTGATCAGTCTATTGCTCCTGGAGCACGTGCTGCTTAAGGAGAGAAGGTCAGAATGAAGCTCAAGGCCCGCCCGTAGAATCCAACCTCCCCGTCTGCCGGTAAAACTCATACACCAGCACCGCCGCGGCGTTGGCCAGGTTGAGGCTCCGCACTTGGCCCCAGAAGGGGATGCGGACTCGATCTTTAAAACAAGACCAGATCGCCTCGGGCAGGCCGGTGTCCTCGGGGCCTAAGAGCAAAGAATCGCCGGGCCGGAACTTGAAATCAACGTGAGCCTGGCCCCGCCGGGCGCTGGCGGCGATGACGCGCCTGTCTGGCTCGGCGGCGAGATAAGCCTCCAAATCGGGCCAGACGCTGACCTCCAGTTGGGGCCAGTAGTCCAGACCAGCTCTTCTTAAGTGCTTGTCGTCCAGGGAAAAACCCAAGGGTTCGATGAGATTGAGCGGCGTGGTCGTGGCCACGCACAGCCGGCCGATGGTCCCGGTGTTGGGCGGGATGCGTGGCTCGAATAAAATCAGGTGCAGGGGCGGCGCAGCCATAATTCTAAAGACCCATCTCGGCCTCCAGGGAGGCGATGCGGGCCTTTACGGCCGCCTTCTCCTCAGGGCTTAGGTTTTGGGTCAGTCGTCTCTCCAGCGCGGCCAAAACCAAACCGAGCCGGAAATCCTGGCAGCCTCCCCTGGCCGGCGGCCCGGCTGGGGCGGGGTCTTTGGGGGCGTGATCATTTCTTTTTGAAGAATTCATCCCACATCTTCCCGGCCTCGTCCTTGGACAGCCCTTGTTTTGGGTCCAGGGTTGAAGAGGCGGGTTGGAAAAAATCGCAGAAGTTGGCTCTCTTCTTATCAGCCACCAACTCGGCCTCGGTCTCGCGGCAGTCGTTGTGGGCCCCGGGTTCGTAGAAGCGGCACTGCCGGCAGGCGTGAAGATCGGCCCCGCAGCGGGGGCAATCGTCCCGGCGGCCGACGCGCGGGCCGACTTCGATGTCCTGACCGCAAACCTGGCACTTGAACATGGCCCACCTCCGGCGGAAGTATACTGGAGCGAGCCAAAATAGCCAAACTAGGGCCGCCTTCTCAACAGACGCCCTTTTCTGGCCGGCTTCGTCCTGGTAAGATCGAGCCGGCTTTGCTGGTCCATGAAACAAAAAGGAGGCAAGGTGGCGGAGTACGATTTCATCATCCTCGGCGCCGGCCCCGGCGGCTACACCGCGGCCATCCGCGCGGCTCAACTGGGGGCCAAAGCCCTTCTGGTCGAGAAAGATCTCCTCGGCGGCGTCTGCCTCAACTGGGGCTGCATTCCGACCAAGGCCCTCTATCGCTCGGCCACGCTCTTCGAGGCCATGAAAAAGGCCGAAAGCTTTGGGCTGGAGTGCCAGGCCGCCCGGGCCGACCTGGCCAAGATGGTCGCCCGCAAGAACAACATCGTTGACCAGCTCCGCGCCGGCATCGCCCAGGTGATACAAAGGCGCAAGGCCGAGTATCGGACCGGGTTTGGCTATGTCCTCGACCCCCATCGCGTCAGGCTCATCGAACCGGGCGGAAAAAAGGAGGACTTCAAAGCCAAGTCCATCATCATCGCCACCGGAACCGAGTGTCAGCCCCATCCAGTGGTGGCCGTGGACGGCCGCCGGGTCCACGACGTCAAGACCGCCCTGGATGTCAAGGAGATCCCGGAAAAGCTGTTCGTCATCGGCGGCGGCGTGGCCGGGTGCGAGTTCGCCCAGATCTTCCACGCCCTCGGCGCTGAGATCATCATGACCAAACGGACCAAGGCGCCGATCAAACACTTGGACGCGGACATCGAGAAGACCCTGCTCCGGCTCTTCAAGAAGCGCAAATACCGGCTTCTCTTGGGCGACAGCATAACCTCGGTTGAGGTCTCGGCCCAGGGCCTCAAGGCCTCCCTGGCCTCTGGTCAGACCGTGGCGGCGGATCTGGCTTTGATCAGCGTCGGGCACACGCCCTTGAGCTACGGCCTCGGTTTGGAGGAGGTCGGCGTGGAGATGGATGAAAAGGGTCACGTGCTGGTGGACGAACACGGCCGGACCAACATTGAGTCCATCTACGCCATCGGCGACGTGACCGGCCGACACCTCCTGGCCCACTACGCCAGCCACTCCGGCATCATCGCCGTCAGGCACGCCCTCGGCGACGAGGAGGCGGGCTGTGAGCCTCAGGCCGTGCCCACGGCCGTGTTCACCGACCCGGAGCTGGCCTGGGTTGGCCTCACCGAGGCCGAGGCCAGGGAGAGATTCAACCAGGTCAAGACGGGCCAGTTCCTCTTCCGGGCCCTGGGCCGGACCGTGGCCGACGGCCACCTTGAAGGCCTGATCAAAATCGTGGCTCAAGGGGAGAGGGACGTCGTCGTCGGCGTCCACATCCTCGGCCCCGACGCCTCGTCCATGATCGCCGAGGGCACCCTGGCCGTGGCCCGCGGCTTGAGCATCAAAGACCTGGCCGAGACGATTCACGCCCACCCGACTTATCCAGAGGCGATGGGCGAAGCGGCCGAAGACGTCCACGGCCTGGCCGTTCATAAGCTCTGACCAGCCAGGCCAGAGGCAGGATCATCAAAAAGGTGGGCAGCATGTAAAGCCCGCCCAAGACAGAGGTCCAGGGATCGTTTACGTAGCTGCCGACGACGATGACCAAGACGTTGTTGACCCAACAAAGCGTGCCCGCGGCGGCGACCCGGCTCGACGGTGGACTGGCCCACAGCACGGCCCAACCCAACATGGCCATCAGGACGGCCAGAACTGAACCGAGAACGAGGGCCCAGATTATCTGGCTCAACTGGCCCGAGAAGAAAGGGGCGTATTTTCCGAAGACGCCCAGGTTCACCAGCCCGAAGACGCACACCGAGACGGCGTAGGTCTGGCCCTCAAGCCAGCGGGCCAGTCTCGGCCAGAAGCGGCGGCAAAGAAGCGAAGCCGCCAGGGGGATGAAGATCACGCCCGCCAGAAAGAGAGCCAGCCCGACCAGGTTCAAGTTCAGGGCCTGGGCCGCGGCCGCCCGGGCCACAAAGGGCAGGCTGAAGGGCACGAGCAGGCTCGTCATCACGGCCATGACCAGGCCCAAGGCCACGTCGCCTCCGACGACGCTGATTAAAAAAGGGACCATGACCGCCGTGGAGGCGCCGGCCAGAAAGAGCAGCCCCAAAGCGATGTCAGGCGCGAAAAAAAGGGCCAGACGATAGACCAGCCAAGGGATGACGAGCAGCTTGAGGGAGATTAAAAAGGCCAGGCGTCCAGGGTATTTTTTCAAGGAGAGCCAAATGTGGCCGGGCGAAAGCTTGAGGAAGCTGAAAAAGAGGATGATAATCATCGCCTGGGCGATGACCGAGGCCAGGGGCCGGGTCTGGGCCGGCCAGAGCAGGCCGCCGGCCATGCCGGCAAAGGCCGCGGCCAGAATGACGAAATCCTTGAGCCCAAGCATGCCGGGTAATTTAACTCATGTCTGAGCCCAAATCCATAGCCAACATCATCCGGGCCGAGGCCAGCCTGGCCGTTCTGGCCCTGGACCAGCTCTGGCCTAGGATCGTGGGCGCCTGGATCGCCGAACACGCCCACCCGGTCTCCTTCCGCCGCGGTCTCTTGACCGTGGCCACCGACTCTCCAGCCTTGTCCCAGGAGCTGCACTTTGAACAGCAGGAGATATTAAACCGCCTCAACGAGGCCCTCGGCGGCGAGATGATCATGGAAATGCGCTTCAAGGTCGGCTCCAGGCCCAGACCCGGCCGCCCCAAAGCCGGCCTTGAGAGCCCGCCGCCTCAGCCCCGGCCGCCAGACTCCAAGCTCCAGGCCCGCTGGGCCGAGGAGGTGGCGGCGGTGGCTGACGAGGAGCTGAGGGAGATTCTTCTCAGATTGCGCCTAAAAGCCGCCCTTGGGCCAGGTGGTCCATCTCGGCCGACCAGCCCTGGGAAGACCCGGCGTGGATGAAAAACGGGGCCGCCACCTTCAGCTCCTCCCGCCCCCCGGCTCTGGCCTCCACCAGGGCCAGGCGCCCGGGGCCGCCCGGCCTGGTGTAGACCAGGCGCAGACGCTTGGGCGTCAGGTCCGATCGCCGCAGATGGCTCAGCAAGGCCGTCAGCCGCCAGACCGGGTAGACGACGTACAGCCGACCCTGGGGCTTGAGCCATCGCCGGGCCGCCTGGAGCCAATCGTTCAGGGTGGATTTTAGTTCGTGCCGGGCCAGATTGCGCTGCTCCACCGGCCCCAGCCGCCCCGAACCGGCCGGCCGATAAGGCGGGTTGGCGGCGATGACGTCAAAGTTCAAATCCGAGAAGAGTCCCTCGCGGCGAAGGTCGCCCTCCAGGACGGCGACCCGGTCCTGGAGGCGATTCAAGTGCGCGTTCCGCCAAGCCAGCTCGGCCAGGGCGGGCTGCAGCTCCAGACAGATCAGCCGCGCCGCGGGGTTGGCCCAGGCCAGGATGAGCCCGACCACGCCGCAGCCGGCCCCAAAGTCCAGGACCAAATCGTCGGCCTTGAGGCGGGCGAATCCGGCCAGCAGAAGAGCGTCCACCGCAAAGCGATAGCCTCGGATCGGCTGCAGAAAATGAAGCCCGCCCCCCAAGAGAGGATCGAGGGTCTCCCCTGGCCGGGGGGCCAGATCCTCGGCCGCCGGGGCGGTCTCATTCAGCCAGCGGATTTACGACCACCTCGCTGGGGATGATGGGGTTGATGATGAGGCCGGTGACCACCTTGGGGTAAAAATACGTCGATTTCCGGGGCATGATCAGCCCGGCGTTGGCCACGCTCTGAACCTGTTCGATGCGGGTGGGATTGAGCAGCAACCCCAAGGCGATCTCGCCCCTCAAGATCCGATCCAGGGCCGAGTTCAGGTTGGAGTCGTAGAGAAACCTTTTCTCGTTGTCCAGATCGCTCAGCGACAGACCCAGACAGCGCCCGTAGAGAATCTCGTTGAGGACGATCACGTCCAGGCTCTTCAAGGCCGGGGGGATGGCCACCTGGGCCATGACCCTGGGCTTGAGGGTCAGAAGCCGCAGCCGGTCGGCGCCGCGACAGAAGAAGCCGATGATGTTCTTGGTCACTCCGTTGGCCGCCAGACCCTCCTTAAAGCAGAGCCTGGCCCGCCCTGGATCCGGATTCAGGGGAAACTCCTCGACGTCGAAAAAGCGGACGGCCATCTTTAGAAAGCGGGTCAATTCAAAATCAGGCAGGTCCTTGATGAGGCGATGGGCCGGCCGGATGATCAGGCCGTGGTCCTGCATGGCCGCGGCGTAGATGAGGGTGTAGTTGAACGGCGCCCCGGGCGGGGCCTGGGGATATTGGGTCCGGATCATGTCCCGGTAGGCCAGGGAGGTCTCGTAGCGGTGATGGCCGTCGGCGAGGTAGAAGGTGGCCTCCTTGAGCTCCTGGGCCGTGCGGCGGATGGCCTCGGCGTCGGTCACCGGCCAAAGAGTGTGCCAGACGCCGTGGCGGTCCTCAAAGTTCAGGACCGGCTCCACCGGGGCGCTTTCCTCCAAGGCGGCGACGGCCTTGAGCCGGGGGTCGTCGTACACGGCGAATATGGGGCTGAAGTTGGTCTGGCAGGCCGTGATCAGCTTGAGGCGATCCTGCCTCGTCGCCGAAAAGGTCCGCTCGTGGGGTTTGACGTGACCGAGGTGGTAATCGTCCAGGCGCAGAAGAGAGATGAAGCCCTTGCGGGTGAGGAGGCCGTTCTTTTCGGATGGGAATTTAATTTGATATAAATATATGGCCGGCCGGGGGTCTCTGATCAATGTCTCTTCGATCCACCAGCGCTTGTAAATTTTGGCCGCCCGGGTGTAGCGGTTGTCGATCTCGTTGTCAGGCGCCCTGATTTTGCCGAGGATGAGGCGGATGATGTTGTGCTGATGCCGCAGATAAAACTGGTCTTGTTCATCCGGCGAGATGACGTCATACGGCGGCGTGATGACGTCCTTGAGAGATTTCACTTTTTTTAAATTATATCTTAATCCGCGCAACGGGGCTATCAAGGCCATGGGGGCTCCCCAACGAGTCTGGGTGAATCCGTTTACCTCATAGACCGACCAAAGGTCAAGGGGTTTGTGGGTCAGGGTTGACGGCCTGGGGCTGAGCTTCTATACTGAACGCCGCCGAGCCGGAGTGGTGAAACTGGTAGACGCAGGGGACTCAAAATCCCCCGGAGCTTGCCTCCATGTCGGTTCGAGTCCGACCTCCGGCACCAGTAATATCAGGGAGTTAGGTTGTACGGCCTGACTCCCTTCCTATTTTCTGTCGAAGAAATATCGAAGGGAGGCCAGGATGAACGAGCAGTACCCGACCAAGACCGTCAACCAGATTTGGCAGTCAAGGTCCAAGTATGACGGCGGGATCGCCCATATCCGCCGCACAAAAAAAGACAGGTGGCTGGCTCACTGCCCCGAATGCGGCGCTTTGAACGGCGATGAGTGGAAAAATTACTCCTTGCCCGGAAAAAGTTTAATCACGGCTCATTGCCTTGATTGTGGGCGGCCGATTTTTAGAATAAGTTTGGGCTGAATGGTTGTAATCCAAGAGAAGGAGGTTTAAAATGGCCCAAAAGATAAAAGGCCAATTGAAAGTGGCCAAAAAGGAAGGAGGCAAAAAAATGGCTCGCCAAGCGGTTGACAAAGAGGCATTGTTTGACCTTGCCAAAGAAGGGAAGTCGGCTTCGGAAATTATGGAAGAGCTTGGTATCAAGACCAAGCAAACCCTGAAAAACGCTTTGACCGACCTGATGATTGAAAGAGGTCAGGTGCTGAATGTTCCGGGGATTGTCGGCAGGGCAACAAGCAATCTTCGGAAGCTTGGGAGCACTGGCATTCAGATTCCTGCCAAACTTCTGACTGGCCATTTCAAAGAAGGAGATGAGTTTCGCGTTGATATTCAGGGCGACACCATCACTCTCACCAAGCAATAGCTTGGCAACAAAGGGCGTGGTTTAACCAAACTTCGCCCTATTTTTATACCTAATGTTATCCACAGGTACTATTGACGAGGGTATTTATTTTTTCTAGAATATAGATAAGGCAATAATAATTAACAGGGTGGCGACCTACGCTAAAAAAATGAAAAAGAAAAAAACCACAATAATTACTTATAGGGAAAAACGACTTGCTCTGCGTGACAAAGCAATGCCCGAAGTAAAGCGATTAGTTAAAAAGTATGACAGGGCAGCTATTCAATCTTGTTTAAATTCATTGAAGGACTACGAGATTAAAAAGCAACAATTAGCAGACGCAAAAGAAGAAGTTGCCAGATTAGAAAAAGAAGTTAATTAAATAGCGACCTTAATCGCTGAAAATATATGAGTCCAAATGTTTTATTCAAAATAAAGTTTATTCATAAATCACAAAATGATGGTGATGATGGTTATCAAGAGTTTATTTATTTAATTTGGGAAGAATATAATAAATTAGCAGAAATAATTAAAAAAGCAGAAATACATCATTTAGAATTTAATAAAGAATTAACTATGTGGAATAAAATAGAAATTACTATTATTGAAGGACAATTATTATATTAAAGCCCCCCGCCAGCTTATAGGCGGGAAGATGATGAAAGAAGATAATATTATTGGGAAAAGAGTATTGATAGTTGGCGCTCATCCCCACAGTGGAAAAAGTGGTGAGGTTGTTGATATTCAGATAGCCGTAGCCATTGGTAAAGTTGGTTATAAAGAAGGATAAGTCACCAAGACCAAATACTGATTTTGGCAATGGTTTAGCGAATATTAGGGAAATTTTAGAGGGGCAAATTAGATTAGTTACAGATACGAGAGAAAGGATTGAACTCTAAATTAACCCACCAATAACTTCCTTAATATCGCCAAAATTCAAAAAATGCGCCGGACGCCTGCGGCGTAATAAATAACTTAAATCAGAATTAACGGCTTAAACCAGCCCTTGCACAACATTGGGCTTCAATGAACGCTGGCAACAGCCACCGCATCATCGAAAGCCCAGCACCCACTAAAAACACCGCTAAATACTTAACCGCCAAACGGCCTAACTATTCTGCGGGTATTTTACCGGGTGCTGGGCTTTCCGCCCAAGTTGGCAAGGGCAGCAAACAATCATGAACGAAAGGTTGGCCAAAAAGATAAGGAAAGAGATCAGGCGGCACCATTGGTCCTGCTTTTCGCGAAAGCCAAAATACTGGCCGCGATTCTTTTGGGGCTGGCTGATGAGGAGGGCTTATTTGTCATTAAAGAAATAATCTATGCCGAAACTACGCTTAAAAGACAGAGACCTTGAGGCCTTAAGATTTATCGGGAAAATCGGCTTTGCTTCAATCTACAACATTTCCTGCGTCTTTCCCCGCGCCAAAAATGAACAGTACAGCTATCAGAACTGGGTAAACCGGCTTCATCAGTACTTGGAAACGAAACTGATTTGTGAAATTGACACTGATGTTTCAAACGCGCCCAAGCTCTTTTCTCTGACAAAAAAGGGAAAGGATCTGCTTGAGCAGGAGGACTTGAAGGTTCACTCGCCGGCCAAGTGGTCAAGCTCAAGCTTAAAGCACGAGCTTTATATCAACCACCACATTGTCTATTTCTCAAAGCTCTACGGCTTTGACAATCTTTACTTTGACCGCTACGGCAAGAGCCAGACCTTTGACCCGGTTTACCGGCAACAGATGGGGCGAAGGATTAATCCAGACCTGTTTTTGCAGATAGGCGATAAAGCCCGATTCTTCGTTGAAGTTGACTGCCGCAAGGACGAGAAGGACTTTCTGGCTAAAATTTTTGAATACGCCAGATACCAAAAAAGGTTCTGGCATTCAGCTTACAAGATGTTCTGTGATTCTCACGGCCTTGTTCATTCGGGAAACCCGCCTTTACCGCCGGTGATTTTCTTTGTCCATTCCTGGACCGAACGGAGCTTCATTGATTACCGCAACCACTCAAAGGTCATCGGCCAGAAAACAAAAAAACAGGAGGCAAGACGCCTCCAAAATGCCCTTCGGCTTTTGAATGAGAGAGGATACAGGGACAGGGTTTATCTGACCCCGGCTCACGATGAATCCTTCAGGCGTTGGTACAAGCCCGGTGATTTGGATAACTACACCAAACCACCTAAATGGTGGGTTACGCCGCTTCCCAAAGAAGTGAACCGCTCCTGAAAGTCGCTTGGTCGCCGCTCGCTCCGCAAGAAGGCCGTTGCTTCGCTTCGCTCTTTCCTGTCCCTGCTTGGTTAAAATTTTTGCCCCGGCCGGACTCCCTTCGGTCGTGTGCCCCAACCGAATATTGGGGTTCCTTCGCGTCTCGCAAATCCGATTTACCCACAGGCTCGCTCGCATCTGCTTACAGCAGATGCTCTTTTGTTCCTTCAAAAAGGAGGTGGCCACCAATTCCGCGGACAGCTTCTCGTCTGTTATCCCGCCCCTTTTCTCTCCTATGAAGGCAATCAAACAGATTTCCTATAGAGTACAAAGCGAAAATCAAAAGGGGAAATGGTACAACGTGGTTATGAAAAAGCTTGGTCGGGGCTTTAAATGCACTTGCACCTGTCCTGATTATATCTTCAGGCGAAATAATTGTAAGCATATAAAAAGGGCTAAAGAAGCGATGAGCTATGGATATTGAGATTCATAACGTTGAACAAATATACACAACAAATGTCATCGATTTAACTTCTTCAATCTCTCCGTCGCCAAAATTCCGGGAGATAACGATTAAAACCGAAAATGAAATGATCGTTATAACGCTTCACGCTGATAGTTCAGAGAAACTGGAAATCCGGTAAATATGGAAAAGTTCTTTGACAACTTAATAACATCATTGCACAATTAAGATACGGGGCGGGATACAGCAGATGCTCGCTCACCCGTGGATAAATGCGGCTTTGCCGGCCGGGGCAGTCCCCCTTCGGAGGACAGACCCCCTTCCAAAAAACGGAAGGGGACAAGGTCTCGGAAGATGACTTCTAATCAGGAAATGGTATAAAAGAGGAAATAGCGGGGGTCTTTGGTCGATGACTTCCCTTCTAACTTGACATTATTGCTGGAAATAATTTATGGTCTTGATGACTTATCGGTAGGGGGTGTGACTTCCCGATGAGTTCTCACGTTTCCACTGTAAATTCCTACCGTTACATCACCCTGTCTCAACTTAAGCGCAAACTGGCTATGACTTGGGCCGAGAGCACCTTAAAGAACCTTCGCGCGCAAGTTCGGGCCGATCTTGACCAAGGCCTGTACCTTGCCGAAGGTCTGGAAAAGCCGAGGGGCGATTGGACGCTTTACAGCCACCAAGCCAAAGGGAAGGACTTCCGCCACCCTCTTGCCGTGACGGATGAATTGATAAAACTGGAAGAGTGGTCAAGGGGCTACTACGGGGAAGATATTGACTTTAAGTTTGAACTGACGCCCCAGATAGCTCAAGGCCAACTCATTCCCGATGCTGAAGTCATTTTACAGGTTGACGGTCAATATGCAGTCATTTATCTTGAGGTTGAAAGGGACAAAGAAAAGCCGAAACTGGAACGCTATATAGAGTACCAAAACAAAATTAACGAAAGAATAAATATTGTGTTTCAGTACTACTCCGAAATGGGCAAATTGCCAATTCACCTTTTAGTTATAAAAGAGAGAAACAACTTTGTGGGATAAAAATAGTCAAGCGTATGTGTTTATAACCAATAGTCCTTTCTATCTAATATTTGCCGCTTATTTCACGGCTATGGGTATCTTTGTTGGAGCCTTGGCTGGATTGGCAGTTATTTCAGAATCGCTTAGCGGTTTAGTAACGCTAGGGTTGGTTATTTTATCGGTAATTTATTGTTGGGGTTTTGTTGATGCGGAAAGCGATGAAGTAAATGAAGCAATTACCGTATTGGTGCTTATGAGTTTACCAGTATTTTTTATCGTTTTAATAATATATGGAATAAGCTATTTTTGGTTCAAAGAAAGTTTGGTTTATAATTTATCGCTTTTGATTTTGCTTGGCATATTTATTTTTTGGTGGTCCATAATATGGTTTCCTTTAATTTTGAATTATTGTGTGCTACCAATTACGGCGGCTACTTTAGGACAGAGATATTGGCGTCAAATGATAATCATTATGGAGAAAAATAAAATGAGAAAAGTTCTAAAAGAAGCCAAACAAGTCAGGCGTGAGCTTCAAAAAGTATCCCGGCATCAAGTCCCCAGCCACATCAAAGACCAAAAAGACAAACAGGACTATATTAAATCAGAGCTTACCAATCTGAAGCGCTACCTTGAAGAAGTCAGTTTAACCAAAAAATTCATTTTGCAGCTGCGCCAACGATATGTTGATAACTGGGATACGGAAAGAATCAAGGCAATAAACGAGAAATTTAGCAGCTTACAGCAATTGCGGGAAACAGTATTCAATTTTGAGCGTCAGGATGAACGCTTTAAATACGAGCTAAAATACCCTGAAATGGAGTATCGAGGCAAAGAAATTGAATTAAGCTCAAAAGAGGCGGATTTGATTCAAAAGCAGCTTGATAAAGAACAGAGGGAAATTGAAATTGAAATCAAAAAAATTGAGCTTGAATTACTCAAACTTGAATTAAAGGACAGGCAGGAAGAGGAAGGATGAATTTTAAAAGTATCATCTTGGGATATGGTCAAGACGGCCTTCCCATTTTGCAGCATAAAGAACGTTTCAAGCATACTTACATTGTCGGCTCAACAGGGATGGGCAAATCCACCCTACTCCTGAATATGATACGTCAGGATATAAAAGCGGAAATGCCCTTGGTAGTTCTTGACCCGTCAGGTTCACTGGGCAAGGAAATCGCTTCGTTCTTGCCGGCCGACAGAGAACTGCTTTATTTGTCCATTGACTCGCCCTTGCCGCTAAATCCTTTTCAGCAGCCCGAAATGGACAAAAACGACGTCATAGAGGAATTCACCGAAGTACTTAATACCTACATCAGCTTGACCACAAGCACGGCTGAAACCACGGTGCTGATGAATCAGATCATAAGAAACGCGCTTCAGATATTGCTTGATTACCCCCAATATCAGAACCTTGAGACGCTTTATGAATTTTTGCTTTATCCTGATTTTAGGAACAAAATCCTTCGTTCTCTGTCCAGGGATTATGACAAGCCCAAAAGATATTTTCAGTCATTCAAGCACGACCAGCAGGAATCAGCCAAAAGGGTGGTCTCCAGATTATCAGCTTTCATTGACGATCCCAGAATGTATCAGATAGTCGGCGGAGCAAGGCAGGTTGATTTTGAGGATATAGCCAAAAACAAAAAGGTTTTGCTTATCAATTGCTACGGTATGTCCAGCACTAAAATGGTGTTTATCGGCAATGTAATTTCTCACGGAATTAAAAGCTATTTTACTTACAGATTTAAAGCAAAAGACTCTGAATATCCTTTGGCCGTTTACATTGATGAATTTCAAAACTTTATCACGCCTGACTTTCAGCGAATATTGGCCGAGGGCCGAAAATACAAGGTTGCCTTCACCCTTGCTCATCAAAACCATCATCAGATACCTTCAAAATTGCTTGGTTCAATTTTGGGCAACGTTAATACCACTATCTGCTTTCGGTGTGGAACCGAAGAGGCGAAAAACCTAAGTCAACATTTTAGGGATTATAGCTTTGAAGATTTACATAATTTGGAAGAATATCAATTTTGTGCTAGAATAGGCATTAAGGAATATCAGTGTAAAGGTTTTTCAAAACCAAAGTCGGTCAAAGATAATTCTCTTTTCAAACTAACCACAAAGCCCGTCCCAAAACCACCAGAAACACAAAAATCGCCAGTCATAGTCAAGCTTTGGTCTTACGGAGAACCGCTTGAGTTCATAGAGTTTCAATAAGCTCGCCCGTCCAAGGGGACGGCCGTTTCCTTGGATTCAATCCGTAAGACATCTGGGCAAGGTGTCAAACCTTAAATCCTCTGCTTCAGGGGAGCTTCCCCAAGCGAAGCCGGACTGAACTGAGCGGGTTGACGCTCACCAGTAGGCCGGTTCAGGGCCAAACGTGTTCAGGCGGCGAGCCCTTTTTCAGGGCGCTGAGGGCATCGTCCCTCGGCCCCTCCCTTCTGTTTATTCCTTGAGTAGTCAGAGGGGAGGGTTCGCCCACAAAAAACCCGCACAACGGAGGTGTGAAATGCCCGAGAAGGAGAGGTATGACGTTTATCATGTCCAGGATACGGGCAGTGATAAGTCCGCCTGGACGAAGATCGGCGTGGCCTTCGCCAATCAGGACGGCTCATTGAACGTCCTGGTCAACTTTCTGCCCGTCAAGGTCTTCAAAGACGGCGTGCTGACCTTGAACGTCAGGAAGGCCAAGACCAAAAACGGCCAGGCCAAGTCCGATGACGACGACTTCTAACAAGCCCTTCAACAAGGCGTTGGAAGTCCACTACCACCCCTTCCTTCACGGGAAGGGCATTACAGAAGAGACGGCCCAGCGGTTCGGGGTCGGCTACTGTAAAAAGGGGACGATGAAGGGGAGAATCGTTTTTCCCCTTCACAACCCCAGGGGCCAGCTGGTCGGCTACATCGGCCGGTCGGTCAAACCTGACGCCAAGGCCAAGTGGTTCTTTCTCAAGCGGTTCGTCAACCCGGCGCTTGAGCTTTTCAACCTTCACCGCCTTGTCGGCCGGTTCCGGGTCGTGTACCTTTGCTCCAATCCCTTTCGGGTACTTTCTCTCTACCAGGAAGGGACGGAGAACACCTTGTCCATGACCGGGCCGCAACTCTCCCAGGCCCAGGCGGCGCTTTTAAGAGCAAGCTTCCAAGAGGTTTACCTTAAGGCCTCGCCAGGCCTGGAAAAACAAGTCAATCGGACCCTGCGCAACGCCGGTGTCAGGGTCTATCTCTAACCAACGGGGCCATCGCGCCCCGTTTTTCTTGACATCATGAATAATATTTTCTACCTTTATAGTGGTCTATTATATGGGGGGGGGGGATAAATCATAGGAATGTTTGATAAACTTAAAAACAAAGATATTCCTCTTTCTCCCAAATCTGCTCTTGCCTTAGCGGCCCTAACTGTAATCAGTTGTGATGGGGATATTGATCAAGAGGAAATAATTTCTTTGAAACGCATGTTACGAGGTGATGAGCCGAGTTTTGATAAGGCTCTTGAATGGATTAAACATAATAATTTTTCTATTCCAGAATCAGTCACGGCAGTGACCAATATATTAAATGATCGCCAAAAATTGACTACGATAGTAAACCTTTTAGACATTGCTATGGCCGATGGAGTTCTTGCTAGAGATGAGGAAGAATTGATAATGGAGTATACTAAAGCTTTTGAATTGGATGAGAACACGATTGAAAATATTGTAGAGGTCATAGCGTTGAAAAATGATCTCTCTATTTTCGATTAAGTTTTTGCAGGGAGATGAATTGATGGGTAGAATTAAAGTCAAGTGCGGCAATCCTAAGTGTAAACACGAATTCTATATGGATGAATATAAAAACGAAGCTTGCCCCAAATGTGGCATAGTTGTGAGGGGGCCTAAGGCTAATTAATTAGACCCTTGACAGTAAATCATGTTGTTTTATAATTAAAGTAGTTCGACCGACCGCGAACATTCCCATCTTATTTTTTAGAAATCCTATCCGCCTTAGCGGAAGGTTTGCGCGCATAGAAAAAGCCGCCTCTTTCGCGGGGGCGGCTTCTCTCCAAAATCAGGACGCGATTAAATAATACATCTCCCATTCCTCAAGCAAACTTCCCAAGAACAACCCGAGGACAAACAGCGAGAAGGCAAGCATTGCATATATGAACGGCAGCCAATCCCTGACCAGCTTATCCCGCCTGATTTTCTTCCTTACTAAATAGGCGTAGTCCTTCATAATTTAAGTTTTAATAGTACTAATCTAATCTTATCACTCCGGCACCTCAGGTCAAATCAGTTATCCTCATTTCATCCACAAGTTGATTTCAGCAGTTTCGCCCTTCGGCTGGTCGATTGCCTCATCAGGAGGTAGGCCAAGGGCGATACTTCTGGAATTAACGACTATGCCTTTCGTCAAAATCGGCCCAAACAAATACCAGTCGCCTTCGGGCAGGATATTCACCAAAGAACAGGTTGAAATGTATTACGCTACTCATGGTTTTAAAAAACGCCTGATGAGGCGGAGGAACGGGAAAAATAAAAAATGAATTTCAAAACATCGCCTGCTATGTTTAGTGATTAAGAGGATATTTTCAAACAGGATCAAAAAGTTTAACAAGGCCCCAACCAATACGCCTTCACGGCTTTGAGGTGGGGTCTTATTTTTTACAAGACAAATGCCTACGAAACGAAAAAAGACACAATCTGACCAAAAACATCCAGGCGGCCGGCCATTGAAATTCAAAACAGTCAGAGAGATTAAGAAGAAGATTGAGGAATATTTCTTGAGTTGCTGGACGAAGAAGCTGAATATGTTTGGCAACCCGATAAAGGACAAAGAAACAGGCAAGCAGGTAATGGTTCAGTTTAAACCTTATACGATTACTGGTCTGGCTGTTTATCTTGATACTACCAGAGACACGCTTCTTGACTACGAAGATAGAGACAAGTTTTCCGACACCATAAAAAAGGCCAAGGAGAAATGCCATCAGTATGCGGAGGAACAGCTTTTTATGGGAAGGAACGCCACGGGTGCGATTTTCAATTTAAAGAACAATTACGGCTGGAGCGACAAAAGAGTAATTGAACTAAAAGATGAGCCCACAGAGGAAGACCTTAAACGGATTATTAAAGAATCTATCGCCTGAGAAAAGACAGCGCGTCCTTTGGGCTGCCAAGCAACTGGCCACACTCCGCAAGAATAACCCCGCCCGATATTTCACCCCGAACGGCAAAAGCGAAGAGTTTATTAAGCTGGTCGGAAGCAATAAGCACTTTGTCAACCTGTTTTTAGCGGCCAACGGCGTGTCCAAGACCTGCACCGGAGCCAATATCATCGTCAACATCTGCTTTGGCCCGCAGAGCAAATGGTTCAATCAGCCGCTTTTCAAGGATTTCCCCTACCTGAAACAAGGCCGCATAATTTCAGACCCGACCACGATTGAGGAGAAGATAGTCCCGGAGCTTCACAAATGGTTGCCCAAGGGAAAATACGAGAGCAGCAAAGCGGGCAAGACGTATGAGAGCCAGTGGAAGACCAGCACCGGCTTTGAGTTTGACATTATGTCAAACGAGCAGGAGGCCAAGGAATTTGAATCGGTTGACCTTGGCTGGGCTTGGTTTGACGAGCCGCCCCGAGCGGACATTTTCAAAGCAACCGTGGCCCGGATGAGACGGGGGGGCATCATCTTTATGACCCTGACCCCGCTTGTCCATTCGGCCTGGATTAAGGACGAACTGGTAGACAAGGCCAAAGAAAAGTCAGTTGCTTACGTGACCGCCGACATTGAGGCCAACTGCAAGACTCACGGCGTCAGGGGGATTCTGGAGCACAAAGACATTGAGCGGATGATTGCCCAGTATGACGAGGATGAGAAGCTGGCCAGGATAGAAGGCAAATTCGGGCACCTAATCGGCTTAATTTTCAAAATGTTTGAACGAACCGTCCACGTCATTGAACCTTTTGACCTGAACCACCGGGAATTTTCCGTCTATCACGCCCTGGACCCTCATCCCAGGGTTGAGGACGCCGGCTTGTGGCTGGCGGTGGACAAGAAAGGCATCAAATACGTGGTAGACGAGCTTTTCTGCAAGGTTGAATCAGACAAGGAACTGGCCTTTCAGATAAAGCAGAAAAACGATAAATACCGGCTGGAAATGATGATCGGCGACTCGTCAATGTTTGTGCCCAACCAGCACGAGAAAGCTTCCCTGGCCACCAAGCTTCAGACACACGGGCTTTATTATCAGGAGGCCTCCAAGCTCAGACAGGCCGCCGACAGGAGAATCAAGGACGCCCTGACCTATCAGGAAATCAAAGGGCATATGGTCAGAGCACCGGAGATTCACATCTTCTCAACCTGCCACCGCACCATTTACGAGATTGAGCGCTACCGCTGGGATGACTGGCGGGGCCGGACGGCCAACGAGAGGACGCCAAAGCCCAAACCGGTGGACAAGGACGACCATATGGTTGAGAACCTGGGGCGCTTACTGCTACTTGAACCCGTCTTTGTCCCCCTGATTGAGCGGGAAGCGCCAGAGCAAATAATTAACGACGACCCATATTAAAATGCAAACCGAAGTTTCAACCAAAACCAAATACACAATCAAGGTTTTAAAAGTCATCAAATACCGCAATTTCAACATCGTTATCCGGCAAATCAGTTGGATGTTTGAATATCTTGTGCCAATCCATAAGCAGATTTATGCGGCCAACATCATAGTCAAGCCCAAGTGGTACAGGCGACTTTTGCCCGAACCCTACACTTTCAAGGAATTTGAGGCCACGATAAACCTTGTCCGAAAAATGGCCGAGGCAACCATTGATTTCGTTTATTACAAGGACAAAAAAGCGATTAAGAAATTAAACGCCGCTCCCAAGAATGGAGGAAAACGAGTATCAAAAAATAGCTGACGAAACTCAAAAGGAAGCCGCCAAGGAACTGCGAAAACTTGAGAAGCGCGGCTACAAAACCCTGACGGCGCAGATTGACGCTGAATTCAAGATTACCGAGCAGTTCTTGAAACCCAAGTTTTCTGAGTGGGAAACCCGCCTGAAGCTCTACAACAACCAGCGCCGCGACAAAGAAGCCATCGGCGACCCGCTGCTTTTTACCGTCCACCAGACCATTTTAGCGTCCCTTTACAACGACCGGCTGACGGCTGAATTCCTGGCCAACGAGGAAGGGGACGAGGAAACGGCCGAGAACGTCAACTCAATGGCCGAGTACGACTACCAGCTGATGCAAAAAGACCTGATTGACTATTCCTGGGACTGGGACGCTACTTTCTTTGGCCGGGGCTATATTCTTTTCAATGAATTTGGCCGCAAAATAAAAGCGCCGATCCCCGAGAACGTTGACCCGCTGACCTTCTTCAGAGACCCCAGGGCCGTTTCCATTAACGGCGATTTGCGGAGACGGGGCGCTTGCCGTTTTCTTGGCCGGCAAATCCTGCTTACCCGCCTTGATCTGAAAAATGGTCTGTACTTCAACACCAAGGGCCTGACCAAGAGCAAAGATAGTTTGACCGACCGCATTTATTCGGCCCAGCAGGCCCGCGCCACCGCCCAGGGCAACCAGGTTCAGCTTAAGTTCTCAGACCTCAAAGGCGACAACGCCGAATATATTGCCCTTGAATGGTTCACCCACTGGAAGGGCAAGAAGGTTCTGGTTACGCTGGCCAATGACCGCAAGACCGTTATCCGCTACAAGGAATTGCCAGACAGCCAGTGGCCCTTGGTTGACCGCACCATTTACCCCATAGCCCACGATTTTGACGGCGTGTCAGTCCCGGACCTGATAGAGGACAAGCAAAGAGCCCGAGCCGTCGCCCAAAACTTGGCTTTGAAAGGCATCAAGGCCGGCCTCTACCCGATGTATGTTTTCAACAAGAACCTGATTAAGAACGCGGCCCAGCTGAAGTTTGAGTTCAACAAATTCATTCAGGCCGACGGGGACGCTTCAGCAGCCATTGCCGAAGTGCCCAGGCAAGGGGTAAAAAGCGAGGTCAAATGGATACTGGACACTATGGACCAGGCCGCCCAGCGAGCCACCGCCACCCCGGAGCTTCAGCAAGGCGTTCCGCAGGAAGACCGCCGCACCCTGGGAGAATTGAATCTGATGACTGCCAAGGTTGACACCCGTTATTCCCTTTCGGCTAGAATCTTTGGCTGGAGCGAACGGCGCTTTTGGCAACGTTGGTATGAGCTCTACAAGCGGCACTTCAAAGACGGCATAGATGAGAAGGTTATCCGCCTTGTGGGGGCTATGGGGCCGAAGTGGCGCAAGTTGACCAAGGAGAATATCACCTTCGCCATTGATCCCGACCTGACCGTGGAATCAAGGGCTATTGCTGAAGCCAAGCGGATTCGTGATTTCAGAATGTTTACCGGCCTGACCAATTTCCTGGCCCAAGACCCGACCGTCAGCCGCCGGGAGCTTGAGCGCCACTATACCAAACTGGCCGGACTGACCAAGGCCCAGATGGAAAAAATCCTGCCCCCGACTGTGGACGAACTTCAGGCCGAGCGTGAGAATGACGATTTAAGCGACAACAAAGCCAAGCCGGTGACCATCACCGAAGACCACGCCGCGCACTTGGCTATGCACCAGCGAGCCGCTGACACACCGGCTACCTACGCCCACGTGGAGGCCCACAAGAAAGCCCTAATGGTGAAGCGCAACAAACCCGAGCTTTTCCCGCAGCCCGAAACCGCTAAAATGACCGAAGCCGAAACAATCCCGACGCCTGTTGAAAAGACATCTGTATCATCGCCTACCGCCCAAGTATGAGCGACCTAATCAATGACAACCTAAAAATTGAGGAGCAGGAGCTTGAACAAGCCGCCCTTGAGGTTTTGGAAACCGCAAAGACGCCCGGCTGGAAGCGGATTGAGAAAGTCATTCAGGACAACATCGCCGTCATTGACGCGATCCTGCGCGGGCAGGGCAACGAGATAAAAGACATACACGAACTGCGCCGCTATCAAGACCAACGGGAGCATCTTGAAAGTTTACTTAATTTACCTTCTGAATTTGCCAAGCACCTGAAAAAGACCGAAGCCCCGGAAGACGACCCTTATTCCTGACGAGTTTAACTGGGCTATTGTAGGCGTTCAGGCGATACGTCTCCAATAGTCCACTTAAGCCCGTGAGGGCTTGCCGTCCGAAAGGACGAGACAATTAACTCCGCTTCTTTGCGTTTCGGCATTACGCAAGGGCGCGTAAATTTATGCCAGAAGAAAATACCGGTACCGAGGAGAAGGACGAGAAGTCCCAAACCGAGGAAACCGAGGAAGGGGACAAAACCTCTCAAAAAAATGAAGGCGAAGACGGCGACGCCGACACTGACGAAGGCCAAAAGGAAACCGAGGAGGAGGGTAAAACCGAGACCGAGGATGAATTTGAGCCCGAAGTCAGAAAAAGGGACAAGAAGGACTTCATCATTGAGCGTCTTCAGAAAAAGAAAGAAAAGCTCCAATCCAAAGTCAAAGAAGACGAAGGCGAGGAGGAGGAAGACGAAGACCTCAAGGATTACAAGCCTGAAGATGTCTCAGCCGTAGAGAAGATTATTGATAAAAAGCTCGGGCCGATTTCTCAAAAAGTAAACGCAGAAGAAGGCCGAGCCGAAGTCAATGATTTTCTCGAAGCCAAACCAGATTACAAGCCCTACAAGAGCAAAATGCTCAAGTATCGCCTGCATCCCGCCTACGAGCAGGTTCCTATTGAAAACATAGCGAGCATTGTCGCCGGCAATGACTTACAGAAACTTGGCGCTCAAAAGGCCGCCGAGGCCGAGGAGGAAGCCAAGCAAGCCCAAATGGGCGGCGGCTCTGCCCGAGGCAAGACAGGTGAGAAAAAGGGCGTCTGGGATATGTCCTCAGAGGAGTTTGGGAAGGACAAGTTAGAGAAGTTAAAGCAAACAAGAGAAAACGAATAGCTATCATCGCCGTAGCTGTTAAAACAAATGCCGAACACTACGCGCACAGAAATTCCGGCGGAAGTGAATAACTACTACGACCGGAATTTACTTGAAAGGGCAGTGCCCCTTTTCGTCCACACCAGGTGGGCGCAGGTTAGAGACCTGCCGCGCAAAGCGGGAACATCTACCATCAAGTTCCGCCGCTACGGGAACTTGGCCGCTGCCACCACTCCCCTCACCGAGGGCGTGACTCCGGCTGGCAAGCAGTTGTCAGTCACCGACATCACGGCGACCGTGCTGGCATATGGTGACTTCGTTACTTTAACCGATAAGCTCCAATACGAATCGGTTGACCCCGTATTGCTGGACGCCAGCGATGTTTTGGGCGACCAGACCGGCGACACCATTGACCAGCTGGCCCGTGACATCATGGCGGCCGGCACCAATGGCATTTATTCAGGCACCGGTAACGTGGTTACTGGCGACGTTGCCGCCGGTGATGTAATCGCCACCGGCAATTTAGACGCCGCGTCATTGCTCTTAAAGAACGCCAACGCCAAACCGGTCACGCGCCAGATTAACCCTTCAACCGGATACAACACCACTCCGATTCCGGCTTGCTTTATCGGTATTATTCACCCGGAAATCACCGCCAAGGTAGCCACCTTTACGGGCTGGACGCCGGTTGAAAAATATCCGAGTCAGGCGACCGTTATGGAAGGCGAGGTTGGTTCTTACAGCGCGAACGGCTCTAAAATCCGTTTCGTTGAAACCACCAACGCCAAGATTAAAGCCGGCCTTGGCACTGCCGGAATTGACGTTTATTGCACCCTGATTTTCGGGGCTAATGCCTACGGCATTTCCCGCATTTCAGGCGAGGCAATGAAAAACATCGTCAAGCCGCTGGGTTCAGCCGGCACCGCTGATCCGTTGGACCAGAGAGCGACTACTGGCTGGAAAGCCACCTTTGTCGCCAAAATCCTTAACAACGATTGGCTGGTCAGAATTGAAAGCGCGAAGGTCTAAACCTTCATTTTGGGGAGGGCGTTGCTCTTCCCTTCTAATCATTAATCAGTAAAACGACTATGCCTAAAAAACAACAGCCCAAAAAGGCTTCCGCCAGGGGGACCAAGAAAGCTCCTGTGAAAGAAGCCAAACAACAGCCCAAAAAGGCTGGCGGGGCTAAAAAGACATCAACGGAAGCGGTTGAAAAAGCCAAATTGACCACGAAAGAAATCCTGGAACGTGAGGAAAAGGTGAATTTCTATATTCCCCTTGAATCAGGCGAGAAAGCCGGAGCGGTTGAAACCGTAACGATTAATGGCTATCGCACCGTGGTTAAAAAAGGCGTGATGCAGATGCTTCCCAAGTCCGTCGTGGCTATGCTGGCCGAGCATTATAAAATATCGGCCGAGGCCGGCAAGGAAATGAGAGCCGACCGCGACGAGGCGACTTTGGAAGCCCTGTCCGAATAATTAACATCGCCTATCAAACCAAATGTCTAGAAGTGTAGCCAAAGGGATTGCGACCTCAACCCAGGATATGTTGACTATCCTTGATACCATTCAGAGAGCGCTTTCCAACTTTGCCCTAAGCTCAGGCGGACTGGCGATTAAGACGGCCAGTTCGGCTTTAGCCAAAACCGCCTCCGCCATGAAGTATCTGATTGACGGCCAGATGTATTCTTTGGCCGCCGGCGATATGGCCGCTTTGTCGGGCACCGTCACCAACGCCACGTTTAACGTGTTTGTGTTTACGGTGGACGCGTCCGGCAACCTGGCCACCTATATGGGGACCGAAGGTGCAACCCTGGGAGCCGTTGTCTGGCCGACTATTCCTGACGGCGAGGCCGTGATCGGTTTTGTCATCATCAACCCGACCGGCACCGGCAACTTTGTGGGCGGCACGACCGATCTGGACGACGGCACCGTTGTTCCGAATGCGGTCTATGTCAACACCGCCTATCCGTTCCTGCCCTCTATCGTATCGCTTTAACGAGTGAGGAAGCCCTGATCCGCAAGGCGGGGCTTCCTTCCACCCATCTATGACCCCCGTCAAGCTCGCTTACTTTATCCGCAAGCGCACCAAGACAAACTCCAACACCTACCCTGACGCTGACCTGCTCAAAGACATCAATGTTGAGATGGACGACCTGTCAGCCCGGATTGCCCAGGAATACGAGGGCTACTTTGGGGTCTATTCTTTGCGCGACCTTTTGGCCGACAAAAGGGAATACCCAATGCCCGAGGATTTGCTGAACCACCTTTACGG
>CAYXRH010000015.1:19494-23871 GCA_964466355.1 uncultured Thermodesulfobacteriota bacterium | reverse complement strand
GGCCAGGCCCATGTTCGCTCTCGTGGCCACGTTTCGGGCCAGGCTCTCGCCGCTGAGCTTCTCCCAGTTGGGATTGACGCCGCTCTTGAAGTTCCGGGTGGGCAGGATGCCGATCTCCTTGACCAGGGTGATCACCCCGGGCGTGCCGAGCTGGTGAAAGTGCTCGGTGTCATCGTTGTCGATCTTGGCGTAGGCCTCCCTCATGGCCTTCAGAAAACCGTCCCGGTCGGCCACCTTCAAGCCCTTGGTCCCGTGCACGGCGATGGCCTTCAAGTTCTTGGAGCCCATGACCGCCCCCACGCCGGAGCGTCCAGCCGCCCGGCCCAGGTCGCTCATGACGCAGGCGAAGCGGACCAGTTTTTCGCCGGCCGGGCCGATGCAGGCCACCTTGGCCTCGGGGTGGGTCTCGGCGATGATGGTCAGCTCGGTCTCGGTGCTGCCTTTGCCCCACAGGTGGGATGCGTCCCGAAGCTCGACGTGATCGTCGTCGATCCACAGGTAGACCGGCCTGCTAGACCGGCCCTCGAGGATGATCATGTCGTAGCCCGCGTACTTCATGGCCGGGGCAAAGGGGCCGCCGGCGCTGGACTCGGCGATGCACCCGGTCAGGGGGCCCTTGGTGACGACCATGTAGCGGCTGCCGCCCGGAGCGCCGGTGCCGCTCAAGGGGCCGGTGGCGAAGATGAGCTTGTTGCCGGGGCTCAAGGCGTCCACGGCCGGGTATATCTCGTCAAAGAGATATTTGACCCCCAGCCCCCGTCCGCCGATGAACTCCTCGGCCGAGCGACGATCCAGCTCCTCCACGGTGACCAAAGGGCGGTCCAGGTCGAGCCGCAACACGTTTCCCGTCCAGCCGTGCCACATGATCAGGCCTCCTGATAAGAATCCAGAAGCCGCTTGGCGACGAGCTTCTTTTTGTCCATGACCGCCTGGTCACTCGGCCCGAACTTGATCGCCCTGGCCCGGCAGACGGTCACGCACTGGGGGTCGCCGCCGCAGAGGTCGCATTTCTCGGCGAGGCCCTCGTTGACGACGATGCAGCCAAAGGGACAGGCCAGGGTGCACATCTTGCAGCCGACGCACTTGGCTTCATCGACCTTGACCACGGCCACCTCGCCGCTGGCCTCCCTTTCGATGACCAGGGCTCCCGAGGGGCAGGCCTTGGCGCAGTAAGGGTCCTCGCACTGGAAGCAGACCACCGGCACGGCCGTGGAGCGGTCGATGAAGACGGTGGTCCGGATTCTGGATCTGAGGGGGTTGAACTCATGGTGATGGACAAAGGAGCACATGAGCTCGCAATACCCACAGCCGGTGCATCTTGATATGTCGATGATGATCCCCTTGGCCATGTCCAAAATCCCTCCTCAAGCTTGGACCGAAGACCACTTTGGGCGATGCTTTGTCAGCCGCCGTAAGTGGGCGGAAAGATCGAGACCGCGTCCCCGCCCTCAAGTTTCGTGCCCAGGCCGTCCAAGAACAGGACGTTGCGGCCGTTGCGAAAGATGATCACATCCGACCTGAGCTGGCCGTGCTGGTCGAAGATCTTCTCCCGTCGCTGGGGCGAGGTGCAGATGATGTTCAACAGATCCCGGAGGGTCGGCGCCTGAGCCGCGCTTATTTGGCTGGAGGACTCGCCAAAAACCTGCTGGATGGCGGCGTTGAAGACGCCCTCGATCTTATCGCCTCGAACCATCATACTTTCCGCCCCCACGGCCGATGAACGGCCGCGACTCCCCGCCCTCTTTCCGAGCTGTCCGAGGTTCAGCGGCCGGGGTTGACATCTTCCTTTCCTTCCTCAGCTTCCGCGGCGGATGGGGGGGATGAAAGACTTCTTGACCACCCTGGAGGGGCCGGGCTTGGGGCCCGAGATCCGGACCGGGGCCCATCTCTCCGGCGCTTCCCTGTCCAGCGGCCGCCGCCATCTCTCCTCGGGCCGCCGGCTCAAAGGCTCTGGTTCCAACCGCGGCCTCTCCAGAGTCCCTTGATTCACTCGCTCCCAGTTGGCGGCCCACCCAAGCGGCGGCGTCGCCCCGGCCCACCTGTCCTCTGCCGGCTCGGCGGCTGGAGGCCTCTCCAAGCCCCGCCTCTCAGGCAACGGCTGGGGAGGCATTCTGTCCGGCCAGCGCTCCTGGGGCCCAGCGTCCTGCCATCTCTCCTGCGGCCCCTGGTCCTGCCACCGCTGTGGCGGCGGGGCGAGAGGCGGCGCCTGGGCCGCGGCCGGGGCCAGCGGGGCCTCCTCGGCCGGGCTGAGGCCCAGATAAGCCTCCTTGACGTGGTCGTCGTTCTGCAGCCCGGCCGCGGGGCCCTCCAGGGCGATGGTCCCTGTCTCCATGACGTAGGCCTTCTTGGCCAGGTGAAGGGCCAGGCTGGCGTTCTGCTCGATGAGGAGGATGGAGACCCCTTCTTCGGCGATCTTCTTGATGATCGAGCCCACCTCTTGGGTCAGCAAGGGCGAGAGGCCCAGGGAGGGTTCGTCCAGGAGGAGGAGCCTCGGTCGGGACATCAGGCCCCGGCCGATGGCCACCATCTGCTGCTCGCCGCCGCTGAGGCTGGAGGCCGGTCGGCGGCTGGCCTGCCGCAGAACGGGGAAGTAGCCGTAGATCCGCTCCAGATCTTCCTCGATCCGGTCTGGATCGCGCCTCAGATAGGCTCCGGCGAGGAGGTTGTCCTGGACGCTCATCTCCAAAAAGAGTCGTTTCCCCTCCGGCACGTGGCCGATGCCCAGCTCGACGATCTCTTCCGGCTCCAGGCCGTCGATGCGCTGCCCGTCGAACTTGATCTCGCCCGAGGTCAGGGGCACGAGACCAGAGATGGCCTTCAGGGTCGTGCTCTTGCCGGCCCCGTTGGCCCCGATGAGGCTGGTGATGGACCCCTCGGCCACGCTCAGGGAGATGCCCTTGAGGGCCTGGACCCCGCCGTAATGAACGACGATGTCTTTCAGATCGAGCATTAACCCATGTCCCCGCCCAAGTAAGCCTCGATGACCTCTCGGTGCCCGCAGACCATCTGGGGTGTGCCCTCGGCGATCTTATTCCCGAAGTTGATGCAGGTGATCTCGTCGCAGGTGGCCATGACCGCCTTCATGTCATGCTCGACCAGAAGGACGGTTACGCCCCCGTCCCTGACCTTCCTGATCCGATCCATGGTTTCCTTGGTCTCGCTCGGGTTCATCCCGCCCACCGGCTCGTCGAGGAGGATCATCTTCGGTTCGGTGGCCAAGGCGTTGGCGATGCCCAGGGCGGCCTGGTGGCCGTGGGGCAGCTCGCCGGCGATTTCGTCGGCCCTCTCGGCGATGCCCACGCTCTCTAAGAGGGCGAGGGCCTTTTGCTCTAGCTCGCGCTCCCGGTGGCGGCTCTTGGCGCTGCCCAGAAACTGCTCCCAGAGCCCGGTCCGGGTGTGGAGGTGGCAGGAGATGATCACGTTCTGCAAAGCGGTCATCTCTTTGAAGAGCGCGGTCAGTTGAAATGTCCGGGCCAGCCCTCGCCGGGCCACGGCGTGGGGCGGCAGACCGGTGATGTCCTGGCCGCGCCAGGTGACCCGCCCTTGGGTGGGGCTCAAAAAACCAGTGATCAAATTAAAGATGGTCGTCTTGCCCGAGCCGTTGGGCCCGATGAGCCCCCGGATCTGACCCTCCTCCACGGACAGATCAAAGTCGTTGACGGCGACCATCTTGCCGAAATTCTTGCTCAAGCCGTGTAGCTCAAGGATGGCCACCGCCGCTTCCTTTTTTTGTCTTTGCCCTGATGAAGGCCGATTGTCCGGCCAACGATCGTTATTCTATCATTTCTCGAGCGTGATACGAATCCTCCACGGCCGCCCGCGCCACGAACCCAACCGCCGGGGCAGGCTCTCCAGCCCCTCTGGCAGAAAAATGAGGGTCAGGATGATTATCGCCCCGTAAATCATCGGCACCCACTCGGCCAGGGGACGGAGCAGCTCGCTGATGATGGTCAGGACCACGACGCCGATGATCGGCCCGGAGAAGGTGTGGGTTCCGCCGAAAACAACCCAGACCAAGAGGTAGAGGGTCGTCACGAAGCCGAACTGGTGGGGCTCGATGGCCCACAGCCGGTGGGCCAGCATGACGCCGGCCACGCCGGCGAAGCCGGAGCCGAGGCCAAAGGCGAGCATCTTGTACCTGGTGATGTTGATCCCCACGCTCTTGGCCAGGTTGTCCTCTGACTCGATGGCCTTCAAGGTCTGGCCGATGCGGGAGCGGTCCAGGCGATACATGATGCCCAAGCAGACCACGGTCACGGCCAGGGTTAAAAAGTAATAAGGCACCGCCGCGCTGAAATCCAACCCCGGGAATAATTCGGGAATGGGCACGGTCAGCCCTTTGTGGCCGCCAAAGGGGGTCTTGAATCTGATCCAGCA
>CAYXRH010000015.1:0-19484 GCA_964466355.1 uncultured Thermodesulfobacteriota bacterium | reverse complement strand
CCTTGGTTCTGGCCAGAGGGTAGCTGATGATCAACCCCACCGCGGCCGCCGTCCCCCCGGCCAGGGGCAGGGAGATCCAGAAGGGAAAGCCCATCTGGCCGGTCATCAGGGCGGCGGCGTAGGCCCCGCAGCCCATCATGGGGATGTGGGCCAGGGACCAGCCGCCGGTGGTGGTGATGAGGCGGAAGGAGACGACCAGGATGACGTTGATCATGAGCATGGTCAGGACGTCGACCTTGTAGCCGCTCAAGGGGAAGGGGATGATGACCAGGACTAGGCCCAGCAGGGCCAGGCCGATTGGTCTGTTGAGGCTGGTCTTGGCTTTAGCGTTCGGCACTGCCGGCCACTCCCTGAGGCCTGATGGCCAACAGAACGAGCATCACCAGGACGTTGATCAGGTTGGCGATGGTCGAATCGAGCAGGGTGGTGATGACGGTCGTCAAGAAGCCGAAGAGGAGGGAGGCGAGAATGGTGCCCTTGATGTTGCCGGCCCCGCCGACGATGACGACCACGAAGGCGGTCCAGATGACCGAGTGGCCCATGTAGGGGTGGACCGACATGATGGGGGCCATGAGCGCCCCGGCCGCGCCGGCCATGGCCGAGCCGAGGAGCATGGCCCCGGCGGCGGCTTTCTTGGGGCTGATGCCCTGCAGGGCGGCCGCCTCGGCGTCCAAGGCCGAGGCCCTCAGCCCCCGGCCGATGCGGAAGCGGTCCAGAAAAATCCACAGCAGCCCCAGGAGAAGCACCGTCGCCGGAACGACGATGAACCTCTGCCAGCTCGTCGAGACGCCCCCCAGGTCCAGGATCTGGGGAAAGGCGGCCGGAACGGGCTTCATTTTGCCGAGGCCCCACATTTTGACCACCGCCACCTGGAGGATGAAGACCAGACCGACCGACATGATGAAGCCGCTGAGCACCTTGCCGTGGGCCTGACGAAAGACCAGCCGCTCCGAGACGAGGCCCAGCAGGCCGACGATGACGATGGCCGCGGCCACGGCCGCGAAGAAGGGCCAGCCCGCCTTGGCGTAGAGGAGCCAGACCGTGTAGGCCCCGACCATGTAGAACTCGCCGTGGGCGAAGTTGACGATGTGCATCACCCCGAAGACGAGGCTCAAGCCCACGGCGATGAGGGCGAAAAAAGAGCTCGTCATCAGTCCGTTGACGATGGTTTGGAAAAAGAATTCCATGTATCGGTCTGCTCGTTCCGGCTGGCTCTCGATTTGAATCCGAGCCGCGTCCGGGCTCCCTGGAGGCGCTTCGGCGCGGCCTTGAGAGCCCGGACTTTGCTTTGGCCCGGCCCAAAAGCCGGGCCAAAGAAGCCTACTTCATCTTCCACTTGGTCAGAGCTTTATCAAGGCAGGCCTTTTTCTTGGGATCACCCAGCCACCTGATCAGGTTCTCCCAGGCCACGATCTTGGGCTTGCCGGACCTGATCTCGGTGATGGGCCAGTTCGGGACCAGAAGGTTGTCCATGCCGAAGACTTCCTTGCCCCACCACACGCCCGGTCCAAAGGCGTGGGGAACCTCCGGGGAGGACTTGAGGGCCTTGTAGACGTCTTCGGACTTGACGCTGCCGGCCTTCTTGGCCCCAAAGGCCCAGACGTCCAGGGCGGCCTTGTACTCCCAGACTATCTCGGAGAAGCCGTGGGTGGGATACTTGGCCCGCCAGGTCTTCCAGAACTCGTTGTGCTCCTTGGAGAGTTGGGGGTCGTCGAAGTCCGGGAAGCCGGAGACGGCGCCTTCCATCCACGCCACCGGGACCTTGGCGATGATGGCCTTGAAGTCCCAGCAGGCCGAGGTGACGATGCCCTTCCAGCCCTGGGTGTAGGCTTGCTCGAAGATGAGGGCCTGGAATTCGGGGTAGGAGGCGCCCACGGAGATGATGTCCGGCTTCTTGGCCAGGGCGGCGGTGACGATGGGCGCGAAATCGGTCGTCTCCACGCCAAAGGGTTTGCAGTAGACCACGTCGATGCCGGCGGCCTCGAACCCGGCCTCAGACCAAGCTATGGCCGCCAGGCCGATCTCGTCGTCCTGGGACATGATGGCCGCGGTCTTGGCCTTGGGGTAGGCCTTGCCGATGTACTCGGTGTGGAGGAGGTGGTAGGTCGGGAAGTTGTCGGTCACGTCCATCAGGTAGGGGCGGTCCTTGGCGATGTCAGAGGCGATGAGGACAAAAGCCATGATCTTCTGCTTGGTCAGGAAGGGCTGGACCACGGCGCTGGGGGCGCCGCCGAGCATCAGCAGGGCCTCCACCTTGTCCTCCAGGACCAGCTTCCTGGCCCCCAGAAGGGCCTTGCTGCCCACGCCCTCGTTGTCGTATTCAACTATCTCGACCTTGTACTTCTTGCCGCCAATGTCCAGGCCGCCGGCGGAGTTCACCTTGTCCAACCAGATGCCGACGCCCTCCATGCCGGGCAGGCCCCAGGCGGCGGCCGGGCCGGAGAGCGGGGCGCAGAAGCCGATCTTGACCGTCTCGGCCGAGGCGTCTGAAACACCCAGGGCCGCCAGGCCCAAACACATCACTAAAGAAACGAAAATGATTGTAAATTTTCTCATCTCTGGCACCTCCCTCGTTTTCGGATTAGTCTGGTTGAAGGCGTCAACGAAACCTTTGGCCCAATCTTTAGCTGATGACCCTCCTTTGCCCGTCCTTCCCGGATGGGGGGACGCGCCCTTGACCAGTGCGCGGTTCTCGAATTGGTCTGGATCATGGATGCGCGGCCCGAGCCGCCCCGCGCTCATCCCGCTCGTTTTATGAGTCGATCCGTGCGCGGAAGAGCTGGCTCCTGATTCTTTTTCAGAACTGAGTCAGCCATGTTGAGTGGCCCTCTAAAACACGCCCAAATAAGACGATTCGAGTATAGCTCACCATTGCTTTTGGAGTCAACGGATTGCTTGGCCGCGCCGCGCCGGATGCCGGCAAGGCATTCGAGAAGCCCAAAGAGCATCTGCCCCGGGCACGCCCTGGTACGACTCGATGCATCCTTCTGCCTGGACTCGAGAAAGCGTACCTGCGTGGTGGACGCGGCGACTGATGTCGGACGCGCCATCGTCCGGATTTTCACCAGCTTCCTCACCCGAGAGTTCGGCGAAGAGGCATTAAAGGTCGAACGCGTGGGCGGCGCTCCTGCCGTGGGCCCCGAGCTCAAAGCCACGGGGCCGCGTGATGGAAGCGAAGACGACCACCACCTATTCGATGTGGAGCCTGTTTTGCAACTGCCGCGAGGCGTGCGAGTGACGCTACATCCAGGAATTGGTTCCCCTGGAACGGGACCAAGAAAGGCCGTTAGCGGGATGGGAGTTTCAAGGTTTCGGTTTTCAACTCAATGACGTTCACTGGGCAATCAGGCCAGTCATTCACCCAACAGACGATGAAATCGCATTGATTGGGGTCATGGCCGTGTTGCTTAAAACTCGATGCCTTGTATTCGAATTCGATTCGAGCCTTGGCCCAGAGATTTTTCTTGGAATCGAAGAGATACTTCCCCTCGCAATCGGGAAAGCCTTGCTGCACGGATTCAATATTGAAGCCAAGTTCACGGCTAACCATGGCGAAGAGAAAGACTACGCCCTGTTCATTGATGGGAGCGTGACGCAGGCCTCGGAAATCAATGGGTTCTCCATAGAATTGCTCCGGCGCCTTTTTCTTACTGGTGCCAATCGGAAGCACAGTCGGATGAACTTCCACCCGTTCTTTGTCTCCGTTTACAGTGGATTGGTCCCCGTTGTCTTCCGATTTCGCCGAAGGAATGACGGACAGCAAATGCTCGTTTTCTGATTTCCATTTCCGGTAACGCGCCCGCACATCAGCCCATTTCCCGAATCGTTGTGTATACGGTGTGACAGAATATCTACAATGAGCGGAACAATCATTGTAACGAGGTTCGTGGTCAACTTTGCATTCGACCTCATAGAGAGCCTGGAAAAGTTCTTCGTCCGCAATCTGTGGGCCTCGCCGGAGATGGTCGGCTGGAGCGACTCGCTCCAGCCCTGCCGCTTCGAGTGCATTGCCGATGTTGCCGAACCGACGCGCCACAGTTGAACCGGGTATGACCGAATCGATTTCTTTCTTCGAAAGACTCGTCTGCCCAAGCCTCTCGGCAAGGTTCTTCAACATCTCGATGATCTGTTCGTTGCTGTAGCGAGGCATAGATAACATGGATTATAAATCGTGCATTCTATGAAAACAAGGTTTTTTCCCTGACGCCTCGGCCGAACCGGAGCCAGGCCCAGTGATTGGCCAGGATGTGTTTCAGCTCCTCTGGGCTCGGCTTCTTTCCGTCCCAGGGGCTTTTTGGTTTGTCATTGTTGTTTTGACCCACGGGCTGATTATAACAAACCGCGCTTTTGTGGGAAGAAAAAGGTAAGCCCAGGACCGCCCACCGAGGCCGTCATCCCCGGCCGGCGGCCGGACGAGGCAAGTTGTCTAGGCCGATATGTCTCGCGCCCTCACGCCCGCCCATTTTCAAACTACTTGCCTCTACACATCTGTGGCGTTTTCCGTTGCCTTGAAAAGCCTTCCCTCCGCTTCCCGGTCCATTTTCTGGTCAAAATAAAAAGGAGCCGGGCCTCGGCCCCACCCCTTTATTTTCACCTGGTGCCGGAGGTCGGAATCGAACCGACATGGAGACAAGCTCCGGGGGATTTTGAGTCCCCGGACCACGAGCAGGTGATTCTCATAAAATTTAGGTTCTTATATTTCAACTACTTAGATCCTTATGATTCTTCAATGGTCAGGACATCGCCTAGTTGTTCATTCATCAGGTGCACCTCTTCTTCAGCCCCAAGGAAAAAATTTAAGCCAGGACGCCTCATATCAAGTACATAATTTACACTTAATGACAATTGCTTTCAGGCGTTTTCCTGAAAGGCAGGCATTTCGTCGATGAATTGGGTCGGATCAGCGCGAGATGCCGCCCGGCAACGCTCGAAGTTGACCGTTGATACAACTGCCAGCTACATAAGGCCATCCCGGAAGAATGGCTCCGTTGACCTGAACCGGGACCAAAACGTGGTGGCAGAGGCAGGGGCCGCTGGGGTAGACCCCGTCCAACCAGTCGATGGCCAGGAGGCGGGTATCGAGATCGTCGAAGGTCAGAAGCTCCTCTTACATGGATCCCCAGGGCGCGCACGTGGCGTTCTTCGGGAGCTGGTCTAGGTTTGAGCCGGGATCGGACATGCTGGCCGCAAAGCGCGCCTGTGTGGCTGTGTCGGCCAGAGGGTCGGGGGTGCCGTGGGCCAGGATGCCTTTCTCCGGAACCTGCAGGACCGGGATACCGGTGGGCGTTTCGAAAAGGCGGCCGTGGATCACGGCGTCCTCCACCACCAGGACACCTCGTCGGCTACTCCTTTACCTCTTTCCATTTCCAACGCTGCCGGCCAGGGGGGATTAGGTTTACATATTTGTTGCTTTAAGTTAATGTTTATGGTATCTTGAGCGCATGAAATGGGAGGAGCTTTTATCGACCGTAGCCCAGGAGCCGGTCTTTTCCTCGGCCATTCTTCTGACCCTGGGCCGTGACTCGGCGGACATTCGCAAGCAGCTCTCCCGCTGGGTTAAAGCCGGGAAGCTCATTAAGCTTCGACGGGGCCTGTACGCCCTGGCCGAGCCCTACCGTAAGACAATCCCCTCGCCCTTCCTGGTGGCCAACCGGCTCCGGGAACCCTCCTACGTCAGCCTGCAATCGGCCCTGGCCCATTACGGCCTCATCCCAGAATACGTGCCGGCCGTGACCAGCCTGACCACGGCCGGGCCGGGCGAGGTCGCCACCCCCCTGGGCCGGTTCATCTACCGGCACGGCAAGAGAACTTTCTTCCACGGTTTCAGGGAGGTCGAGCTGGCCCAAGATCAGACCGCCTTGGTGGCCGTTCCCGAAAAGGCTCTCCTGGACCTGCTTCACCTCACCCCAGGCGGCGACCGGCTGGAATATCTGGCTGAGCTGAGGCTTCAAAACTTGGAGTCCCTGGACCTGGATGTCCTGCAAAGGATGGCCCGGGAGAGCAGGAGCCCCAAGCTGGTCCGGGCAGCCGAGCGAGTGGCTGACCTGGCGGCCGAAGAGGAGTACGAGAGCCTATGAAAGACTTCCTCAGCCAGGTCCTGGCCCGGCAGCCCAACGAGCTCATCAAGCGGAGCGTGGCCCGGGAATACCTTCAGGCCCGCATCCTCCAGTCCTTGCAGGCAGGCGGCGCCTTCCTGAGCTGGGCCTTTCTGGGCGGCACCGCCCTGCGTTTCCTGTACGCCATTCCGCGCTACTCCGAGGGCCTGGACTTTTCAGTGATGAGCTCAAGAGGCGGGCCGAGTTTCCGCCAGGCCCTGGTGGATGTCAAGAAGCGGCTGGAGGTGGAAGCCTACCGGGTGGAGATCAGGGTCAACGACCGCAAGACCGTCAACTCGGCCTTTGTCCGCTTCCCCGGCCTGCTTTATGAGTTGAACCTTTCCCCCCGCATCGCGGAGACATTGGCCGTCAAGCTGGAGCTGGACACCAACCCGCCGGCCGGGGCCAAGCTGGCCACGACTCTCATCCGGCGATACGTCACGCTCAACCTGCCTCACTATGACCGGGCCTCGCTGCTGGCCGGCAAGTTGCATGCCATCCTGAGTCGGCCCTACACCAAGGGCCGCGACCTGTACGATCTGGTCTGGTTCCTCTCCGATCCCGGCTGGCCAGCGCCCAATTGGGTTCTGCTGAACGCCGCCCTGAGCCAGACAGACTGGCAGGAGCCGGAGATAACCGCGGCCAACCTAGAGCCTGTCTTGGCCGAAAGCCTTGCGGCGGTCAAGTGGCGTGAGGCGGTGGCAGAGGTGCGGCCTTTCCTGGAGCGTAAGGCCGAGATCTCTCTCTTGACCAGGGAGAGTTGCCAAAAGCTGATCAGCCAGGCGGCGGAGCGATACTCGAAGGGCAAATAACCGCGGTTACAGGTAGCGGAACAAGTCCCGCTCCTTGCTCTCCTGGACTGCGCTGGCGGGCTGGCGGAATTGTGCCTCTGCCTCGACCAGCTCGTTTGCTCCTCCCGGCTCAGATTGCGCTTGCGTGAGCCGCTGACCGACTGGCCTACGGCCTCCTGGGCCTTGGTCGAATCGGCTCAGGCGGTCGGGCGGACGAACAGTAACAAACTGAACATCTTTTTCCGGAAACGAATCGTCAAAAGCGGCGACCGCAAGGCCGTCGTAGCCACTGCCCGTCGCATATTGCAGATCGCATTCTATATGCTGAGGGACCAGAAACCCTATAGGGAGGTCCCACAATCGGCGTAACCCTGGATTTTCCATGGTCCGTTGTTTATCCTATGCCTGATGTTAGAGTTAACCCTCCATCCACTATGAGAGTCTCGCCAGTGATATATTTCGCCTGTTCCGAGACAAGAAACAGAGAGGTGTAGGCAACGTCCCACGGCTCACCCATCCGCTTCATGGGGACCATCTCACTGCGGCCTTTTCTCATTGCCTCCAAATCCTGGTCGTATAACCCGGTGACATCCTTATAAATCATGGGAGTGTCCATCGCTCCTGGCATTATTGCGTTTACCCTGATCCCTTTGTCTGCCAGTTCAGCCGCCAGGACTTTTGTTAAGCTATTGACACCTGCTTTGGAGACAAAGTAAATGAACATCGGCAACATCCTGGGGTACCCGTAAAAGACCGCTCCTATGGACGATATATTTACAATATTACCGCTTCCCTGTTTTAGCATTTGCGGCAGGACAGCTCGGCAGGTATTAAACACGCTCTTCAAGTTCACATCCATAACTAAGTCCCAATCTTCCTCGTCAACTTCTAGTATTCCACCCGGCTTTCGCGGAGTGATTCCCACATTGTTATGCAAAATATCAATCCGGCCATAGGTCTTCAGACACTCTTCCGCCATAGCCTGGCAATCCGCGGATTGAGACACATCAGCTTGAAAAGTGCAACAGATACCGCCTTCTTCTTCAATCATCTGCCTTGTTTCCTCGGCAGTTTTTTCCCTAAGATCCACGGCCATTACCTTAGCGCCTTCTCTGGAGTAGACAATCGCTGCGGCCTTCCCGTTACCGATTGGTTCACGGTCCGGAGCTCCCGGACTGGAGCCAGCTCCGGTCACAATAGCCACCTTTCCTTTTAAGCTGTCACCCATTTTCAGTTACTCCTCTTCTCTCTGTTCATTGTCTATTATTTGATAAATACGCTGAACCTATTTAGCCATAAGCTACTGCCGGAAGCCAGGTGACCAAACCAGGCCAGAAGAAGATAATTACAAGGCAGATGAGCTGCAGGGCAATAAACGGTATAATTCCGCGGTACAAATGACCAAGATCGATTTCAGGGGGGCAAACCCCTTGGAGATAGAACAGCGCCGGACCCATCGGCGGCGTCAAAAAGGATGTCTGTAAAACTATGGCAATCATAAGAGCAAACCAAATTAGCTCCGGATTTTCAACGACCCCGTAGCCCTCTACCGATAGACCCAGTTGAGGCAGAATTGGGGCAATCAGCGGCAGGATGATTAACGTTATTTCAATCCAATCGAGGAAAAAGCCTAGTAAGAACACGCAAAAGAGAATAAAAAAAACCACTCCGATGGGGCCTAGCGGCAGGGCCGTAAAGAGACTTTCAATCACTTGATCTCCCCCCAGCCCGCGCAGAACCAGGGCAAAACAGGTTGCCCCAATTATAATCGTGAATATATAAGCCACGATATTGAAGGTTGCGATCATCACCTCCTTAAGAACCCCAAAGGTCAGCCTTCGGTAAAAAAACACCAGCAATGTGGCGGCCAAAGCGCCGACGCCGCTAGCCTCTGTCACCGTGGCGATCCCGGCAAAGATGGATCCAAGCACAGCCACTATGAGGATAATGGGAGAAATGATGTCTTTAATTAGATTCAGGGCTAATCTTAAGGAGAAAGGCTGCTGATCTGAAGGCTGTGGAGCCACTTCGGGTTTTATATGGCAGAAAACAAGGATATAAAGAATATAGAGACCCGCTAAGATCAATCCCGGAAAAACGGCCCCCATGAAGAGATCACCTACTGAAATGGTCAATTGGTCAGCCATGATCACCAACATAATGCTGGGAGGAATAAGAATGCCGAGGGTGCCTGCTCCGGCAATCGTGCCGGCAGCCAGTTCTTTGGAATAACCTTGTTTAAGCATCGTTGGGAGACTCAGCGTGCCAAGCAGGACCACGGATGCACCGACAATCCCTGTTGATGCGGCTAAAAGCACACCGATAACGGTAGTCGTTAGGGTCAGACTGCCCCGCACCCTGCCAAAGAGCGCTTGGGATGATTTCAGCAGCCTTTCAGCCATACCAGACCTCTCGAGCATCAATCCCATGTAAATAAACATTGGCGCCGCCACCAGAACCCAGTTCGACATGATGCCATAGATCCGGCTCACGACTAATCCCATGAAGTTAAAGCCCAAGCCTGTCTCCGTACCCCAATAGAGGTCCGCTAAATATCCCAGCAAGACAAACAGGAGTGCCGAACCCCACAAACAATAGGCCACTCGAAAGCCGAAAATCAAAAGACAAATGAAGGTGACAAACATTAGGATTACAAAATATTCATTCAATTCCATGGCTTTTTTCCCCCCTGATCGCTCCAAACACCCCCAATAAGCGAGCTACTGCCGCCAAGAACAGCAGAATAAAACTAATTGGAATGATTGATTTTATGATCCAGCGACACGGAAGACCCAGCGGAGCCAGCGACCTCTCATTGAAGGCCCAGGAATACCTCGCAAAATCGAAACTTTGCAAAAAGATGACAACAATAAAAGGCAGGAGGAGCATGAGTATGTCAATTGCTTCGACCCATTGTCTAGTCCGCCTTGAAAAACGTCTGTGCACCAGATCCACTCTAATGTTTGAGTTCTTCGCCACCGCGTAAGACAGTCCAAACAGAAACCCAGTTGCATAAAGATGCCACTCCAATTCTTCAAGCATGACGAGCCCCCGGCCGAAAACATAGCGCAGAATGACTTGGGCTACTATGACCAAGACCAGCAGGCCGTTGACCCAGCAGACAACTTGTCCGACGCCCTGTATTAATCTTTCCAGGGCGTCGGACAGACCCTCTCTTTCCGTATTGGCTTTTCTCACGCTAAGTCCCGACCCTTATTTGCATTCTGGCCGGGGCAACGCCAAGATGCTATTGCACTCCCAAAGACGGTAGTCGGCCCTGAACGCGCACAGGTCATCCCAAACCCTTTTAAAAAATGGATCTTTGGCCGATTCTTCAGCGACTACCTCTAACCACGTCTTTCGGAAAAGCTCTAGTAATTCATCGGAATAGGTTAAATTCTTAACGCCATGTTTTTCAATCATATACTTCATCGCTTTGCCCGATTGAGCCTCAAATGTGGTAATGACCCTCGTATTGCTTGCCATGACCCCTAGCTCGATCAGCGTTTGCTGAGCTTTGGACATTCGATCCCAAGTTTTTTTGTTGATTATTAACTCAACGCAGGTGGAGCTCTGATGCCAACCCGGGAAGTAGCAGTATGGAGCGACCTTCCAGAAGCCCATTTTGGAGTCTGAGGGTGGAGATCCCCATTCAACGGCGTCAATAGCCCCTTTTTCCAGGGCCGGGAAGACCTCGCTACCAGGGATGGTGCTCACTGAAGCACCAAGTTTGGCCAGCACTTTTCCACCCAAGCCAGCCCAGCGCACTCTTAAACCCTTGAGATCCTGGGCCGAGCTGATCTGTTTCCTAAACCAGCCGCCAGATTCCATACCCTTAACAAGGATTGGAAATACCTTGAAGTTATAGCCGTTTTCGTCATACATTTCTTGATACAATTTCACCCCGTTTCCCTCGTAAAACCAAGCCAAATATTCAGTCATACTAGGGCCAAACGGTATCGTTGAGAATAAAGGAGCTGCTGGAATCTTGCCAGCGACATAGGCAGCGGCAGTATAACCAGCGTTGATCTCCCCAGTGGACACAGCTCGGTGGACTTCAAAAGGCGGCACCAGCTTTCCAGGATCGTAGACTATTACCCTGATGCTACCGTTGCTGGCTGTTTGTATCTTTTCGGCAAAGAAGTGTATGACATCCAATATTGGCATCCGGGTAGGAAGAGCTGCTGCTACTTTTAAAGTAACCTTCTTTTCCTTTTCCGCCGAGCCCGCACTGCACACTAGCCCAAGAATAAGGAGAAGTACCAATAAATTTATGAAGGCAACTTTCTTCATTTTAAACCTCCCAGCCTTGATGGTTATAAGTTGGTAAGACCCTTGTAATAACTTCACCCTAGAAATAGTTACAGCAAAGGGGTTTATCTCTTGTCTTATTAACCAGCCCATAAATCAAGAATATGAACACTACTGTAACAACTAAGAAACACAACATTTTCATATGGACTTCAATATCAAGTCCTAGTAGTCAGAAGTACTCCTCCATCTACTGAGAGAATCTGTCCGGTTATATATTTGGACTTATCCGAAACAAGAAAAAGCGAAGCATAAGCTATATCCCATGGTTCACCCATCCGCTTCATGGGCACTTTCGCTTCGCGATCTCTCCTCATTCTCTCTATATCACCTTTATATAAACCTAAAATTTCCTTGTAAATGACAGGAGAGTCAATCATGCCCGGCATGATACAGTTCACCCTAATCCCCTTGTCTGCCAATTCAACGGCCAGACAGCGGGTTAATGTATTGACCGCAGCTTTGGATATGGTGTAGATGAATATTGGTGGATAGACATGGAAGACTGATCCTACCGATGAAATATTAAGAATTGAACCACTTTCTTGTTTTATCATTTGTGGCACTACCGCTCGACAGGTATAAAACATGCCCTTCACGTTCACATTCATCACTAAATCCCAGTCTTCCGCATCAGCTTCTATTATTCCACCGGGCTCTCGAGGACCTATCCCCACGTTATTGTGCAGAATATCAATCCGGCCGTAGGTCTTCAGACAGTGCTCCGCCATGGCCTGACAATCCTTCGATTTAGAAACATCAGCTTGAAAAAAAGAACACTCTCCATCTTCTTCTTCAATCATTTGCTTGGTTTCTTCTGCCGAGTCACTATTGATGTCTACAGCCATTACCTTGGCCCCTTCTCTGGCATAGACAATGGCGGCGGCCCTACCATTGCCGATAGAAGGGCGATCCGGTGGGCCAGGAACAGCTCCAGCCCCGACGACAATGGCGACCTTTCCTTTTAAGCTATCACCCATTTACTATTCCGCCTTTCTGGTGAAGGAGGCGCTGAATATGTATCGGATCACCACCTGGACGAAACATGTACTCACTACTGCAGCCAGGGCCACTGCAATAAATGGAGTTGACCCTGGCCACTTCTGCCCTCGGTTACTTCAAGGCCTTTATCTTATCGTAGAGCCCCTTCTCCCAGAGATTGCCGTCGTTCTTGCGGACTTCCTTTTCGGACAAATCCATCCAGGGTTTGAGGTCCGGTCGAATTATCTCTACCCCAGCCTCGGTTACGGCTTTCTCCGCCTCAACAATATATTCTGCCGTGAACTTGTCGACGTAGGATTGGGTCTCTTGAGCCGACACCAGGAAGGCTGCTTTGATGTCCTCGGGGAGGGATTCCCATTTATTAGCGTTCATCCAGGCGCCGATCCCGGCGCGCATGTAATTGATTTTGATATAGTATTTCTGTAGCTCGTAAAACTTGTTCCCGTATAATACATCCACGGTTACGTCCATTCCGTCGACGATGCCCGATTTGAGGGCGCTGTACATCTCCTTGGCCACTACCGGTGTAGGGTTAGCGCCCCAGGCCTTGTATGCGGCCACGAAGGGCGGCACGGAGGGCACCCTGAGTTTCAGCCCCTTAATCTCCTCAGGGGTGGTCACCCTCCTGTTGACGGTGGCAAAACATCTGGGAGGGCGATCGCCCAGGCGACTTAGGAACTTCACGTTACCCTCTTTTTCGACCCTGCCCATCATCGATTTGAAGAGATCCGATCTACAGAATCTGTGATAGTGCTCCTGAGACTCAAAAAGATACGGGAAAAGCATAATGATCATGTTCTTCGGCTTGGGCTCTACCATAAAAGCCGCCGACACGTCCTCCACGAAAAGGTCGATCGCCCCACTTTTGACCTGGCCCATGTGCTCGGGAATGCTCCCGAATTGCGAGCCGCCAAAGACTTTGATCTCAACTCTTCCCCCCGTGTTCGCCGCCACTCGCTCAGCCAGTTTCTTTGCGGAAACATCGTGGACGGTTTTACCGGGCGGGGCGCAATGCCCCAGCTTTAAGCTGATCTCTGCCGCCATCCCGGTCACAGGCAGAGTCGTCAGGCACAGTGCGCAGAGTATCGATCCGATACATTCAAATAAAACCTTACTTTTCATTTTGTACCCCCTGAATATCCGGCGTTAACGGTTGTTTAACCCCCTTGTGGCAATTTTGCCTTCAAGATAGGCGCAGCAAATGGACTTACCTCCTGCCTTGTTAATCGGCCTATAAATCAAGAACATCAATTTCTTGGCGGAGAGTAGATGTCGAGCAGAATTGTATCTTCATGGACAAAGCCGGAATGGGGAACGTCCCCCGGTATCCAGTAGTAGTGTCCTGGCTCCAACATCCCCTTTTCTCCACCGATATTCACTTCAAACTTCCCCTTGATTATGCAGCCGGCCTGTTCTTCAGAATGGGCATGCTCAGGGATTGGTGTTCCCGCCTTAAAGTCCACTTGGACAACCTGAATTTTCTCCCCTGTTGATATAAGTTTCCTTGAGGTCCCCTCAAGGATCCTTTCGCCTAACACAATCTTTTCACTAGGTCTTTCTTTCTCGTGACAAAAAAACATCATCACCTCCACTTGATCTCCTCAGAAATCCGTTCAACAGATCCTCCTCTTACTCACTTCACTTTTTTCTCATAGGCCTTCTCAATGAGTCTGGTCTTGTAAGTAGATCTTTCCAGCGTTTGAGGAGGTAGCCATTGGATGTGGGGTCGAAATTTCAGTTTACTGTGCATCTTCTCTTCGATTTCTTTGGCCAGAGATTCCAGCTCCACTTCCTTAAGCCCCTCACCGTACTCCACCTTCAATTTTAAAGGTGGGGTCACACGAGGAAGGGGTTCATCTAAGACAATTCTAAACTCACCGGTTACCCGAGGGGTGAAACTAGTAATCACCCCATCGATGGCAGCGGGATAGACCATAACCCCCTTAATCTTGAGCATGTCGTCGGTTCTACCCACTATTTTGCAGCGAAAGCCTGTCTGCCCACAGGGGCACGGCTCGGTGAATACCTGCCAGATATCACCAAAGGACTCACGGAGCCACAATATCCCCTCCCCCTCTAATGTAGTCTGAACTGACACGCCCTTGACCCCATCCTCAAGAGGCAAAGGCTCCTTCGTCTCAGGATCTACCAATTCATAATAAATCAGGTCATCAGCAACATGGTGCATGCCTTGGTATTCGGGATAGTCACAGGAGACTCCCCAAGTACCCCCATGGTCATAGACCTTGGCTCCATAGGCGGTCTCGAGTTTCCTTCTCACCTCGGGGACACCTGCCCCCGGCTCGCCTCCACAGAAGAGCCTCTTCAGCCCTAGGCTTCTGACACTTTCCCCGATGACCTCCGGGGCCTTCTCTATCAGATGCTCGGCTAAGGAGGGTGTCCCGGCCAAGGTATCCGCCTTAAAGAGCTTGGTAAACCGTAAGATCCTTTCTGTACCTGCCTCTGCTCCCACCGGGAAGACACAGGCCCCTACCCTTTGGAAGAAAGTAGCATAGGGAACGCCAGCCCAGAACATGCTCAATCCAAAGGCGTGGATGATCCGATCTCCTGGGCGTATTCCCATCCTCCACAACATGCGAGCGATAATCTCAGAAAGCCACTCCTTATCATGTTCGGTGTGAGGGTAAGGGGTCGGTTCTCCAGTGGTCCCGGAGGTGGAGGCCATGAGGCAGATATTCTCTAAAGGTACCCCGATGCTCTTATCTACCACCATGGTCATGTCCATCTCACATTCCTCAGCCAACTGGCGGCGTTGAGCTTTGTCGAAGATGGGAATCCGGTGGCTAAAATCATCAAGTGTTTTGATATCCTCTGGTTTTACCTTGGCCTTATCCATTCTATCCCGCCAAAAGGATTTGGTTTCATAGAGGCGTCTTACCAGATTCTTTATCTTCTCGAGCTGGATCTCTTTCACTTGAGGGGTGTTGAGGATAGACTCCATCCCCACGTTCCAATATTTCCTTTCTTGTTCCATACTTCTTTGTTCCCTCGTCTCTTTATCTCTTAAAGATATGGATCACACACGCCATGGTATCGGTGTGGACAAACCCCCCTGCATTGTGCTGGAGTGCAACCTTGGCCCCGTCTACCTGTCTCTTAGCGGCGTGACCTCTCAGCTGCCTTACTATTTCGATTATCTGAGAGATCCCAGTAGCGCCGATTACATGTCCTTTGGAGAGCAAACCGCCGCTGGTGTTTACCGCGATTTTGCCCCCCCTATCAGAGAGTCCCTCCTCAACGAAACGACCTCCTTCCCCTTTCTGGCAGAAGCCTAAATCTTCATAGTGTACGATCTCTGCCGGACTAAAACAGTCATGGACCTCTGCCAGATCAATATCTTCAGGGCCTAGACCTGCCATCTCATAGGCTGCCCTGGCTCCCCGTACATCAGTATCGAAATAGGTGAAGCTTCCTATATCAGGATAGGTACCGGATACCTGCACAGAGGCTGCCACATAGATGGGCGTGGTAGTATACCTCTTGGCCAATCTTTTCGTAGTAAGGATAGCTGCGGCGGCTCCATCCCCTCTGGGGCAACACTGGGGAAGGGTTAAGGGATCACAGATCATACGGTCATTCAATACCTCTTCGAGGGTGACGGCATTGGGGAGCTGCGCATCCGGGTTTAAGGCTCCATATTTCCTATTTTTCACCACCACCATCGCCAGCTGCTCTCTGGTGGTTCCAAACTCCACCATGTGCCTCCTGGCCAATAGTGCAAAGAGCGCGGGAGGAGAGAAGCCCATATCCCCTTCACGCTCCACAAACTGTCGGCCAGTAAATATGCTGAGAATCTTGTTAGACTCTGCTACGGTCATCTGCTCCACCCCAAAGGCCAGGGCAAGATCACACGCACCAGTGGCTACCTTATACCAAGCCTCCCTGAAGGCACATGACCCGGTAGCGCATGCATTCTCGACTCTAGTGATAGGTATTTTTGTGATGCCCAGTTCTCTGAGTGCTAATTGTCCTATACAGTTACCTTGCCCCCACTCCCATTGGACTGCATTTCCCACATAGGCCATCTCGATATCTTTGGGTTTCACCCCGGCATCCTTGATGGCTTTCAAACAGGCCTCCACGCCTAAGTCTGCAAGTGACCTGTCCGTATGTTTGCCGAATTTCGTTCCTCCGATGCCAATTATTGCAACCTCTCTCATTACCTCGCGTCCTTGCCGATGGGCCTGAATTTATAACTCAGTATCTCATTGCCATCTTGATCTTGTTTGATCTTCCCTATAACCATCTCCATCTCCATACCTATCTCTAATACTTCATCCCACGGCTCGCAGTCGGCAAGGACTGAGAAGAGTTTAATCCCCTCAGGTAGATCTATGAAGCCAATGATATAGGGCGGTTCCATTCCAAGGGGACCCATAGTCGAGAGGGTATAGGTATGAAGCGTGCCCCTTTTACTCAACGCTACCTCTCTCAGTTCACCATCAAAGCAGTTTGGGCAGGCCACCTTCTTGGGAAAGAAAACCTTCCCACAGGCCTCGCATCTGCTTCCCGTCAGAACCAACCCCTCGGGAGAATCCTTAAACCATTCCTCTTCAATAAATGTTCTTTTATCTTTAGATTGATCTATTGTCACTTAGCTTATTCCTCACTTCTTATGTGAAAGAATTTTCTGAGAAAAAAAGACGCTTACCTTATCTTTCTCAGCCCTCATTCCTAACAGGTTCTTAAGAGTCACTGGAATTAACATTCACCATGGTATTCACACGGTTTCAGACAGATATTAATTAATTAACCAACTGAAAATAGGCTTGACAGTAGTATATTTATTGGACTAGACTAACTCAATCCTTTGAAATGAGGATTTTTTCATCCCCAATTTTGGGTAGCCAATCATGCCTTTACCTAGCCTCAAAGATCTCATTCATCATCATAAAAGCTATATCATCCAGGAAATGAAGCGTCGTTTAGGTCAGCTCACGAGATCTCCCTATCACGATTTCATCCTCCGAACAGAAGATGGGCAGCGTCGTTTTTGCGTTTGGGTAGACTTAGTAGCTAGGTCATTGGGTGGTGATTATGAGGCCTTTTTTAAAGATCAAGAACGGGTCGGCTACGCCCGTGCTGATCAGGGCTTTGAATTGGAGGCTGCCTTTCAGATTTACACTATATTCAAACAAGTCGTTTATGAATTACTGGAACGCTCCATTCGCTCAAAAAAGATGATCCCACGGAGTCTCTACGAAGCTTTAAAGGAACTAGATTATATTTTATTCCAAGGCTTTCGCATTGTTTCAGACGCCTATATGAAGACACGAGAAGACATAATCACTGAAAAAATTGCCCACCTTAAGGAACTCTACAGCTTCACACAAGAAATCATCTCCCTCTTCGATTTGGGAGAGATCGCTGGGATCATCTTGACAAAGCTCACCCATCTCTTTGGAGCAGAGATAACTTACTTAGTCTTTTATCAAAAAGACCAAATTCGAGAAATCTATAGTTACCCCCAAGGGCGAGCGTCTCTTGAAGTTCTTCCTATCATTGAAAAATCATGTAAGGAGGGCTCTGCTCTTTTTGTAAATGAGGAGAAAAATGTGTACAGGGAAGTTGACCTGTTTCAGCTAAAGCGAGTTGTATCAGTTCCCATTTTCGTACATGAAAGGTGCTATGGGTCTATTGCACTTGTTAACAACACAAGGGGACTAGAATTTACAAGAAAAGAACTGAGCCTTCTCAAGCAATTCCTTTTTATTATGGGTATGGCATTGGAAAATGTATTTATGCTTGAGGAGATCCGGCAAAGCCATCAGGAACTTCGGTCGCTCACGGGTAAGATGATAACCCTTCAAGAGGAAGAGCGGAGGCGTCTTGCCGCAGACATACACGATACCATAGCTCAGACTTTAACGGGGATCAGCTATAAGCTGCAATCCTCCAGGGAGATTGCGAAAAGAAAGCCTGAACTATTGATGGCAAAACTAAATGATGCCATTGAGTCAGTCCATCAGGCAATTGATCAATCGAGAGAGTTGATGTCTAGCTTGCGCCCCGAACTAATTGATACCGCTGGAATCATACCTGCTCTTAAGCACCTTTTAGATAATTATACTAAAGAGACGGGCATCACGGTTTCAGCTCAATTACCTGAAGAAATTCAATTACCATCAGATGTGAAGATTTGCCTTTTCCGAATCCTTCAAGAGGGTTTGACAAATGTCTATAAGCATGCAGACACAGAGACCGCCGAAGTAATCCTAAAAGAAAAAAATAATAATATTATCCTCTTGTTGTCTGACAATGGGAAGGGCTTTGACATGTCTCGGGCAGCCTCGTTGGTGAAAGATCAGAATAAATTAGGCCTTCTTTCTATGAACGAGCGGGTCGAGGGCATCGGTGGTACCTTCTCAATCCATTCTGAAATCAATAGAGGGTGTAAAATTGAGGCAAAAATCCCGTTTACAGTAGGATCAGATTCTGATGAATAAGATAAAGATCATGATAGTTGATGATCATCTCGTTGTCCGGGAGGGATTGAGACAGCTGCTAGAAACTGTGGATCATATTGAGGTCGTCGCAGAAGCGAGCAGTGGATTTGAATGTCTAGAGCTCATGGACAAATCTTTGCCTGACATTATTTTCATGGACGTCAAGATGCCTGGCATAAATGGGATCGAAACTACCCGCCTGGTTTGTGAGAAATATCCCAATTCTAAGGTGATCATGCTTACGATTTATGATGACGAACAATTTGTAAAGGAAGGCATTCGAGTCGGGGCTAAAGGCTATGTACTAAAAAAGGTGGAACGAGATGAACTGATCAAGATTATCGATCACGTTATTGAAGATCGAGCCTTTTTGGACCCGAACGTAACTGCAAGTGTTTTTGGTCACCTCAGAAAGGGCAAAGAGACTTCCCATGGTGAAGCTCAAGGCACACCTCTGACTCAACGAGAATTAGAAGTGTTGAAGTGCGCCGTGGGAGGTCATACCGATCGTGCGATCTCAGAGTTATTATGTATTTCAGAACATACAGTCAGATCCCACATTAAGAGCCTTTTCAAGAAACTGCGGGTTTCGTCAAAGTCTCAAATGGTTGCAAAGGCTTTGCGTGATGGAATTATCAGCTAGCGTACAGTATAACTGTTCTGTGCTGGTATTGACCTGACAGTTTAGGTCGTCATAGGTGGTGGCCATGCTGCCTCCAGCCGGGTTAGAAGAGGTGTTGAGAAACACTCTAACCCCATTTCTGTCCGGTTAAGCGAATCTGAGGGTTAATTGTTTGTTATCATTGGTTAAAGGTGTT
>CAYXRH010000014.1:0-24076 GCA_964466355.1 uncultured Thermodesulfobacteriota bacterium | reverse complement strand
CTCGACCTGAAGTGAGAACAACCAACCAAAATTACACCTTTGAAAGCAACTTGGTCTCAGGCCTGGTCGAGGTAGTGCTTGTTCTCCACGGCCAGGTCTTGGTCGAGCTCGTAGACGAGCGGTCGGCCGGTGGGGATCTCCAGGCCGGGGATGTCCTGGTCAGAGATGTTCTCCAGGTGCTTGACGATGGCCCTAAGGCTGTTGCCGTGGGCGGCGATGATGAGGCGCTGGCCGGCTCTGATGTCCGGCTCGATGGCCTCGTGCCACAGAGGCAGAACCCTCTCCAGGGTCTGCTTCAAGGATTCGCCGGCCGGCAGGGCCTGGGGATCGAGGCCGGCGTAGCGGGGATCGCGGCGCGGGTGGCGGGCGTCGTCCTGATCCAGCAGAGGCGGCGGGATGTCGAAGCTGCGCCGCCAAAGCTTGACTTGGTCGGCCCCGTGCCTTAGGGCCGTCTCGGCCTTGTTGAGGCCTTGCAGGGCCCCGTAATGCCGCTCGTTGAGGCGCCAGGAGCGGTGGACCGGAAGCCACATCAGATCCATCTCGTCTAAAACGAGCCACAGCGTGCGGATGGCCCTTTTCAAGACCGAGGTGTAGGCCTGGTCAAAGACAAAGCCTTTTTGCTTCAGCCGCCGGCCGGCCCGGCGGGCCTCCTCGATTCCTTTGGGGGACAGGTCCACGTCCATCCAGCCGGTGAAACGGTTCTCCAGGTTCCAGAGGCTCTGGCCGTGGCGCAGCAGGACCAGCCTGTACATCTATCGATCCCTTTTTAATATTGAGGCGCCGCCCCGCTCGAGCCGCGGCATTGACTTATGGTATCTACTTCTAAGAGGCGACACTAGTCCCTTACTCCGGCTCTGATCTCCTCCAGGACCTTTTTGGCGCTGGGGGCGAAGTCCAGGATTTCCGTGAGCTCAGGGCAGGGATAATCCGGGCACGGGGCGCAGTTCTCCAGGCCCTTTTCCTGGCCGCACCGTCTCACGGCGCACACGCCGCAGTAGCCGAAAAGCTTGGCGCTTTGGCTGAGGCAGCCGTCGCAGTTGATGTCCTGGGGTTTGATCTCGGACTTGAACATCTTCGACCATTCGGCCGCCGTCTTGGCTCTGAGCTCTTGGTCATCGTTTCGGGTGGCCAGATAGGCCGGACATTCGGTGCAAATCAGTCCGCAGTGCGCGATCATGCCTTTTCCTCCGCGTAAAAAAATGATTTCAAGCCCATCGACTACAAACCATAGGCCTTTATCTTCATCAACAGCGCCCGGCGGGAGAGGCCGATGGCTTCGGCGGCCCGGGTGCGGTTGCCGCTGAAAGCCTCCAAAGCTTGGGAAATTATGGCTGACTCGGCCTGGCTGGTGATCGAATCCAGGACCTGCTTGAGGTTGTGGACGCCCGGCGTAACGCTGACGCTCATCTGGCCGGGCGCGGCCGCGGCCAGGGGCGGCAGGTGGTCAGTGCCCAGCGTGGGAGAGTCGGACAAGAGCAGGGCCTGCTCGACGACGTTCATCAGTTCGCGGGTGTTGCCGCGCCAGGGCAGGCGGCTCAAGTGGGTCAGGGCCGCTTCGCTGAGCCGGGCCTTGGGCCGCCCGTGCCTTTGGCCGAACAAGGCCAAAAAATGGTTGGCCAGAAGGGGGATGTCCTCGGGCCGCTCTCTCAAGGGCGGCAGAACGAGGCGGATCACGGCCAGACGGTAAAAAAGATCTTCACGGAACTTCTTGTCAACGATGAGCTGCTCCAGATCCTGGTTGGAGGCGGCTAGGAGGCGGATGTCGATCTTGAGCGTCTTGGTGGCCCCCACGGGGCGGACTTCTTCTTCCTGGAGGACCCGAAGCAGCTTGACCTGCAGCTCGAGGGGCAGATCGCCGACCTCGTCCAGAAAGAGGGTGCCCCCATCGGCCGCGGTGAAAAGCCCCTCCTTGGCCCGGTCGGCGCCGGTGAAGGCCCCTTTGACGTGGCCGAAGAATTCCGACTCCATCAGCGCCGTGGGGATGGCCCCGCAGTTGACGGCCACGAAGGGCTTGTCGCGCCGGGGGGAGTTGTAGTGGATCGCCCGGGCCAAGAGCTCCTTACCCGTGCCGGACTCGCCCTGGATGAGGACGCTCGATTTGGTTTCGGCCACCTTGCGGACCACGTCCAGAACCCGGCCCATCTCGGCCGAGGCGGTGATAATGGAGGAGAAGTCGTAGCGGTCCGACAATTCCTGGCGCAACCGCCTGTTTTCGTCGAGGATCTGCCGCCTCTCCAGGGCCTTGGCCAGGACGATGAGAATCTGCTCCTCGTTGAAGGGCTTGGAGACGTAGTCGGCCGCGCCGGCTTTCATGGCCGCCACGGCCGTGTGCACCGAGGCGAAGGCGGTGATCATGATCACCGGCACCTCGGGCTGCTTCTCTTTGAGTCGGCTCAAAACGGCCAGGCCGTCCAGGCCGGGCATCTTGATGTCGCACAACACGGCGTCAAAGACCTGGGCCGCGGCCATGTTCAGGCCCTCTTCGCCCGAGGCCGCCTCGGCGGCCTCGTACCCGGCCGAGGTGAGCATTATCCTGAGGACCTTGCGCAGATGGGGCTCGTCGTCGATGATCAGGACGCGGGCGGACATTCAAGCCTCCTTGTCAGCCACGGGCAGGGCCACCTCAAAGACCGCCCCCGGCCCCGGGGCCTCGACGAGGCGGAGGGACCCGCCCTCGCCCTCGACGATGCGGTGGCAGATGGACAGCCCCAAGCCGGTGCCTTGACCGACCGATTTGGTGGTGAAAAAGGGATCGAAGATCCGCGCCGCCGCTTCGGGGCTCACGCCCGGGCCGTCATCCGCCACTCGGATCAGAACCTGGTTTCGGGCCGCCTTGGTGGTGATGGTGATCCGGCCCGAACCGTCCAGGGCCTGGGCGGCGTTGACGACCAGGTTGACCACCACCTGGGCCAGGAGGTCTCGGTCCATGTATATCTCCGGCTCGCTCTCGTCCAGAACGACGGCGACCTCTATGCCCCGAAAAAGCTTCTGATTGGTCAACATGTTCAGGATGGCCCTCAACGCTTCGTTGACCCGGAGGCGGTTTCTGATGCCGCTGGACGGCCGCGAGTAGGCCAGCAGCTCCTGAATGATCCGCTCGATGCGGCTGGCCTGCTCCTCGATGGCGGCCAGATACTCGGTCCGCGATTCCTCGGGGGCGCCTTTTTTCCTGAGTATCTGGGCGTAGCCGAGGATGGCCGAGAGGGGGTTGCCGATCTCGTGGGCCACGCCGGCGGCCAGAAGCCCGACCGAAGCCAGCTTCTCGGAGTGGAGGAGCTGACGTTCGAGCTGCTTGCGCTCGGTGATGTCCCGGGCGATGACCAACAGGGCCGGCCCCTCATCCTCGTCCGGCGGCAGGGGGGTGAAGCTGACCAGGGCGGTGCGGCGGCCGCCGGCGGCGTCCTTGACGGGCAGTTCCTGGACCGGACCGGACTGGGCCAGCTCGATCAAAGCCGGATCGCGCCCCTCGGCCGGGATGATGACCGAGACCGGCTGGCCGATCAGCTCCACCGGGTCAAAGCCCAGGTCAGCGGCCTGGCGGTTCAAGTAGGTGATCAGCCCCTGCTGGTTCAAGGTCAGAATGAGGTCGTTGGCGTTTTCCAAAAGCCGCTCCAGGGAGGCCCGGGCCAGGCGGGCGGATCTTTCGGAGCGGCGGAGGACGCGGTTGACCCGCTTGAGCTCGTTGAAGAGGCGGACGTTGTAAAGCGCCGCCGCGGCCTGGTCGCAGATGATGGTCAGAATGCGAACCTCGTTCTCGCTGAAGGCCCCTTCGCCGAGGCCGACCAGGCCGAAGACCCCGACCAGCTCCTGGCGGGAGATGAGGGGCAGGCCGACCAGGGACCGGGCTCGGCCGAGGAAGGGCTCCCGGACCTCGAGATGGGGGAGCAGGAGGGGGCGGCGGGAGAGGGCCACTTGACCGAGGGGGCCCTGACCGAGACGCGGCGCCTGGACTTGAATGGGGTGGCTGTCGGGCCAGAAGGCGGGTTGCTCCTCGCCAAAAGCCGAGGCCTTGAGCTTGAGGCGGCCGGTCCGATCCAGAAGCAAAAGGAGGCTGCCGTCCGGGGCCAACTCCTCGACCACCGCGCCGACCACTTCCAGGCAGACCTTTTTCAGATTCAGGCTCGTGCGCAGGCTGTCGGACAGCCGCCTGATGAGGCTCAGCTCCTCGACCCGGGTGTCATAGAGGGTGTAGATCTCCTCCAAAGTCTCCTTGTAGGTCGCCAGGCGGGCCTCCTGCTCGGCCACCTGCCGCTTCAGCCGGGCGACGGCTTCCTTGAGCACGGGACTAGTCATGGTCCCATCATAGCTCAGCTTCTTTTGTTTCGGCAAGTCAGGGTGTTGACGGACCGGAAGAAGCTGTGTTATAAAGGCCAAAAAACATGAGCTTTGACCCAGAAAGTTCGGGATCGTGCTAGACGTCAAGTTCGTGCGCCGCCATCTTGACCTCGTGGCCGCATCCTTGGTCCAGCGGGGCCAAGAGGTTGATCTGAATCAATTCGTTGGCCTCGATAAGGACCGCCGCGCCATCCTGGCCGAGGCGGAGGAGCTGAAACATCAGCGCAACACCAAATCCCAGCGGGTCGGCCAGTTGATGAAAACGGGCCAGGAGGAGGCGGCCGCGGCCATCAAGGAGGAGGTCAAGGCCATCGGCGGGCGGATAAGAGAGCTGGACGCCGAGCTGGCCCAAGTGGAGGAGAAGGTCAACTTGTTTTTGCTCACCCTGCCCAACCTGCCCCTTGACTCCGTGCCCCGGGGGCTCAAGGAGGAGGACAACCTCGTCGTGCGGCACTGGGGCGAGCGGCCGCGGTTCGATTTTGAGCCCAAGCCCCACTGGGAACTGGGCGAGGCTTTGGGGTTGTTGGACTTCGAGCGGGCCAGCAAGCTGGCCGGGGCCAGGTTCGTCCTCCTGTGGGGGGCCGCGGCCAGGCTGGAGCGGGCCTTGATAAACTTCATGCTCGACATCCACACCATTGAGCACGGCTACGTTGAGGTTTTGCCTCCCTTCATGGTCAATTCAACGAGCATGACCGGCACTGGGCAACTGCCCAAGTTCGCCGAGGATCTCTTCAAGATCGAGGCCTGGGATTACTGGCTCATCCCCACGGCCGAGGTGCCGGTGACCAACATCCACGCCCAGGAGGTTCTCGACGGCGAGTCCTTGCCGCTCAACTACACGGCCTACACCCCTTGCTTTCGGGCCGAGGCCGGCTCCTACGGCCGCGACACCAGGGGCCTCATCCGGCAGCACCAGTTCAACAAGGTCGAGCTGGTCGCCTTCACCACGCCCGAGGATTCCCCGGAGGCCCTGGAGCGCCTCACCGGCCACGCCGAAGCGATCCTCCGGCGGCTGGGGCTTCATTATCGAGTCGTGGCCTTGTGCACCGGGGATTTGGGCTTTTCCGCGGCCAAGACTTACGATCTGGAGGTCTGGATCCCCTCGGCCGGGGTCTACCGGGAGATCTCCTCCTGCTCCAACTTCACTGATTTCCAGGCCCGCCGGGCCGGAATCAGGTTCAAGCGGCCAGGAGGCAAGGGCAGCGAATACGTTCACACCTTGAACGGCTCTGGCCTGGCCGTGGGCCGGACCCTGGTGGCCGTCTTGGAGAACTGCCAGCAGGCTGATGGAAGCGTGGTCATCCCCGAGGCCCTGCGGCCATACGCCGGCGGGTTGGAGGTGATTAGACCTTGAAGTTCGTCTGGGCCCTGACAATGTTGGCCGGGATCGGGCTGGGGCTTTGGCTGGGCTGGGCCGGCTGGCCGTGGCCTCAAGGGGTCTCAGCCGCCGCGCTCCGCCCCGAAGCGCCGGCGCCCTCGACGCCTTTGGACAAGGACGAGATCGCCTTTCTCATCAGCCGGGCCGAGTGGAGACAGCAAAAGCTCGACCGCTTGCGGGTGCCCGCGGAGCCGGGGCGGGCTTTCGTCATCGAGACGACCATCGACGCCGATCTGCAAAGCTTCGCTTTCTCGAAGCTGGAGCAGGCCCACGCCCCCTTGGCCGCCTTGGCCGCCCTGGAGCCGGCCACCGGACGCGTCAGGGCCTTGGTCTCTTTTTCCAGCCTCGAGGATGCCATCAACTACGCCGTCACGCCGGCCTTTCCGGCGGCTTCGATCTTTAAAATGGTCACCGCCGCCGCGGCCATGGAGGCCGGCGGGCTGACTCCTGCGAGCAAGATCCCCTTCAACGGCCGGTCCCACACCCTCTATCGGGGTCAGCTCAAGAACAAAAAGAACAAGTGGACGCGCACCCCCAGCTTGGCCGACTCCTTCGCCCGCTCGGTCAACCCGGTCTTCGGCAAGCTGGCCCTGAACAGGGTCGGGCCGGGCGTCTTGGAGGAGTTCGCCCTGCGCTTCGGCTTCAACCAGGCCATCCGCTTCGAGCTGGCCGTGGATCCTTCCCGGGTCAAGGTGCCCGTGGACGATGCTTACGCCCTGGCCGAGATCGGCTCGGGATTCAACCGGGAGACGACCTTGTCCCCCCTCCACGGGGCCTTGATGGCCGCGGCCGTGGTCAAAGGCGGGACCATGGTCGAGCCGAGCGTGGTTCAGCGGGTCAGGATGACGGAGCAGGGCCGAACGGAGAGAGAGGTCTACCAGAGCCAGACCCGCGTGCTGCGCCAGGTCTTCTCGCCCCAGACGGCCGAAGACATGCGGCGGCTGATGAGGGCGACCATCAAGCGGGGCACCTGCCGCTCCTATTTCCGGCGGGCCTCACGGGACCGGGTCCTGAAAGCCCTGGACATCGGCGGCAAGACCGGATCCATCAACGACCCCACGGGGCGGTACAGGATCGATTGGTTCGTCGGTTACGCTCAAGATAAAAAATCGAAGCAGGCTTTGAGCCTGGCCGTGGTGGTGGCCCACGATCTGGACTACCGCGGCGTGCGGGCCGCCCGGGTGGCCCGGGACGTGCTTCGCCACTACTTTGAGGCCCCCAAGCTGGAGCCCGGGTCGGGTCCCCGGGCGACGAAGAGGCAGACCATCGAGACCGCCAAGGGCCAGCCGTCTTAAGATCTCTGCCCCACCCCCCATGAATTGTCCAAAGATGAAGAACGCCGCGGTGGAAGAGACGGGGAAGAGCGAAGGCGGGCCGCCTTTTTTGTTCGACGCCCCCTTGACTAATGATGACGCGGAACGACTTGGCGGCTGCTGCCTCCCCATCTGCCTCGCGCCTCGATCCGAGGCCGGACGGCCTTTGGCCGAACACAAAAACGCCACCCTGACCCTCCTCGATTTTGAGGGCCGGGTCTTCGGCCTGACCTGCCAGCACGTCATCGAGGCTCTGCGCTCCCGAAGCGATGACGTGTTGAAAACGGCCGGCGGGGCGGTTTTGAGGGCCGAGGACTTCCGGCAGCCCCAATTAGACCTGCTGACCAATCGGCCCCGCCCGGACGTGGCCATCATTAGACTCCGCCCGGGCTGGCCAGAATCGGCGGGCCGGAAGCCCTGGCCTTTGGGCGAGAACGAATCGGGACGGCTCGAGGAGAGCGCCAGGGCGGTGGTCGTCGGTTATCCCAGCGAGGCCAAGTACATGATCGGCCGGCGCCTGATGGCGCCCTGTCTGCTGGCCGCGGCCCAAATCCAGGGCTTTCCGGCCGAGGATCGGCTCACCCTGGGCGGCCTCCTCGACCCCGCCGGGCCGGTGAAGGACTTGAGCGGCCTCAGCGGCGGGCCGGTCTTTTGGCTCCAGGGTCCTCAGCGCGGCCTCCTCGGCCTGGCCCGCAGCGCCATGCCTTTTGAGCCGGTCTGGGGCCAAGCCGGCCACGGCCTCAGGCTCAACCTCATTGTCGAGCGAATAACCACGGCGCGCTTTCAGAAATGGCTGGCTTCGACCGGCTGGGCCTGAAGACCTCTCCGTCGCACCAGCCAGGCCAAGGCGAGGCCGCATGCGGCCATCAAGCCCACCGTGAGCGCGGCCCAGCCGACCTCGCCGGCCACCGGCTTTAAATCCTGGAGGTGGACCACGAAGTCGAGGAGGACCCCGCCGCCCATGAAAAAAGGCCAAATGGTCAGGAGGTTGCGGGTGAGGCTGAAGACGGACTGGTAGAAGACCCCCACCAGCCACAACTTAAAGACCGCCGCCCAGGGATCGGCCTCCAGGGGCAGCTGGGTGCCGACGTGCCACAGGACGTAGACGGCCGCCGTGACCAGGATGGCCGGGACGGTTCCGAAGGCCTTTTCCAGGCGGAGGTGGATGAAGCCGTAGTAAAGAAAAAGCTCGAACAAACCGCCGACCAACAAAACAAAGGCCCCCCGCCAAAACAAGCCCGGCTCGATGGCCCTCACCTCGGCCAGGAAAAACAACAGGCCGATGAGGAGGCCGCCCAGACCGACGTTGAGGGCCAGACTGGCCCGCCAATTTTTTCTGGTCAAACCCATGTCGGCCGGCCGGCCCTTTTCGATGAGCAGGGTGTAGCCCCACGGCGCGGCGAATCCGCAGGCCGCCCAGATGAGGACAAAGGTGATGAACTTGGCCGTCGGGGCGTCTTGGCTAAATAGCAGCAAGGAGGCGCTGAGACCAAAGGCGGCCAGCCCAGCGGCCACGGCGGCCCAGGTGTGGACCGTCGGCCGCCAGCGAAACTTGAAGGCCTCCCGGCGGCGCACGATCAGGGCCGCCAGGAAGGCGATCAAGGTCTGAAGCAACAACCCCGCCATGCCCATCTCCTTTGAGCCGACATCAATTCCGGCCGTCCTGAATCCGTCAGTTTTCCCTGACCACGGCCAGGCCCATGAAGTCCTCGTCCACGCGCCAGTTCTGGAGCGGGGAGTTTTCAAGCATTTGCCTCAACTCGTCAGGGGTGTAAGCGGCGCGGATGGAGCTCCAGAAATGGCGGCGGAAATCCCGAGGGATGGCCAGACCCACCGCCCAGGCGAAGAGGCGGGGGGGCCAGGTCTGGAGCCGCTTCAGGTCCTGGATGATGAAGCGGCCCCCTGGCTTGAGGACCCGGTCCACTTCGCTCATGACCGCGAGGGGGTTCTCCCAATGGTGCAGGGAGCCGGAGGAGACGACGAAGTCAAATTCGTTGTCCCCAAAAGGCATGGCCTTGGCGTCGCCCAATCGCCAGGTCACCAGGTTGTCCAGGCCTCTGAGGCGGGCGTTCTCGGCGGCCACGGCGAGCATGGCCTCTGAGAGGTCCAGCCCGACCACCCTGACCTCGTCCCCCAGACGCGCCGCCAGTTCCAGGGCCACGAAGCCGGGGCCGGTGCCCACGTCGAGCACCCGCCCGCCCACAGGCACGCCCAGGGCCACCACCTTGACCGCCAGGCCTCGGTATTCGTGAGAAACCAGGCCCCGGCCCATGACCTGGTTGTAACGGCGGGCCTGGGCCAGACCGAAGATGGCTTCGCCTTCAAGGATGCGCTCCATGTTCGACCTCCTGGATGGTCATAGACCAGAGTTAACGGCCATAAATCGACCAATTAGGTGTGGCCGGGCCGGGATATGACGCTCGTGGGCTCATCGACGACGCTCAAGGGTACTCCCCGGCCACCACCTTGGCCTGTAAGCCTTGCAGCCAGTCCAGTTCGGCCCGGAGATGGACCTGGGTGTGCTCAAAGATGGCCTCGGCCAGAGGGGGCGTTTGAGGGTGGGTCATGGTTTGGAGGCGATGGCGGTCGAGCTTGGCGAGGGCCTTCTCAAGGGCGGTGATCCGCCGCGCGAGATGCTCCCTTGCCTCTGGCGCCGGCAGGGCCTCCATGAAAAACAGGCCCAGGTCAAAGGTGAAGTATTGCCTCTCCATGCCGCCCCACACCTGGCGCAAAAGCCGCCGGAACTCCTTTTGCCCCGGCTCAGTGATCTGATAGACGCTCCGCGAAGGACGGCGGCCCTCCTGCTCCTCGGCGATCTTTTCGATGAACCCCTCGGCGGTCAACTTGGCCAGGGCAAAGTAGATGGAGCCAAAGGCGATGGCCGTCCAATCGCCCATGCGCTCCTGGATCAGTTTCTTGATCTCGTAGCCGTAAAGGGGCCGCTCTCTCAAAAGCCCCAAAATGACCAAGCGGACGGACAAAATTCACTCCTGATTGTTTATTCCATCTAAATTATACAAGCATGTATATATAAGCTGGCTTATCCTCGCTTGTCAAGAAAAAAGGGCGATTGCGGTTTGAGAGACAAGGTCGGATTCTCAGGGTGGCGGACCAGACCAAAGGGCCTCTCTCGACTTGGCCGGGCGGAGATTTTTGTGCATATGCACATAACGATGCCCTTAGACGCCCCAGGCACCCCCCAGGGCAGACTAGACTTGTTTGTTTCATTTCAATGGGAAAATGGTATTAGACGGGAAAGTGCTGGTCTTTATAAAGAATATAAGAACCCTTATTTCCTTGGATTCTGTAAATTCCTGGTCGGGGAGAGCGGATTTGAACCGCCGACCTCGTGCTCCCAAGGCACGCGCGCTGACCAGGCTGCGCTACTCCCCGACGTTTTGATGCTCAAGTATACCCTTTAATCGCCTCGCCGCCTCGGCGCGGTGGCTGATTCGGTTCTTGGCGGCCAGATCAAGCTGGGCCATGGTCGCCTGGAAGCGGGGCAGGTAAAAGATGGGGTCATAGCCGAACCCGCCCTCGCCCTGGGCCTCGAAGGCGATGCAGCCCTCGCACCGGCCCTCGGCCGCGATCTCCCGGCCGTCGGGCCAGGCCAAGACCAAGACGCACACGAAAGCCGCTCGCCGCTCCTCCCAGGGCGTATTCTTCAGCTCCCTCAAGACCTTCTGCCACTTAGCCTCGTCGCTGGTCCCCTCGCCGGCGTAGCGGGCCGAGAAGACCCCCGGCCGCCCCCCGAGGGCGTCCACGACCAGGCCCGAATCGTCGGCCAGGGCCGGCAGTCCGGTTCGGGCGGCCACGGCGCGGGCCTTTTGACGGGCGTTTTCCAGGAAAGTCTCCCCTTTTTCTGAAAGCTCGCCCACCTGGGGCCAGTCGCTCAAGGGCGCTAGGTCCAGGCCGCTGTTTTCAAGAAGGGCCTTGAACTCCCTGAATTTGCCCTGATTGCGGCTGGCGAGGATGGTCTTCACGCCGCTTTGAGGGCCTTCTTCTGAGCGGCCCAGAGGACCGCCGCGCCCTTGAGGGCCAGGCTGCGGATCATCTCCACCTGAGGCCAGGGAAAGGCGCCCTTTTCGGCCGCGCCCTGGATCTCGATGAACTCGTCAGGTCCGGTCAGGGCGAGGTTGAAGTCAGCCTCGGCCCGCTGGTCTTCCAAGGCGCACAGATCCAGGCAGGGCTGGCCGTCCACCAGGCCGGCCGAGACGGCGCAGACGTCGGCCCTGAGGGGGTCGACTTTCAGCTCTCCGGCGGCGAGCAGGCCGGCCACGGCCGAGCGCACCGCTGTCCAGGCGCCGGTGATGGCGGCGCAGCGGGTGCCGCCGTCGGCGACGATGACGTCGCAGTCCACCCGCAAGAGCCTCTGGCCCAGGGCGGTCAGGTCCAGCCCGGCCCTCAGGGAGCGGCCGATGAAGCGCTGGATCTCCTGGCTGCGCCCGCGCACCGGCCCGTCGTAGCCGGCCCTGGGGTTGCGGGTCAGGGTCGAGCGGGGCAGAAGAGCGTACTGGGCCGTGAGCCAGCCCTGGCCCCGGCCTTCGAGCCAGGCTGGAATCTCCTCGCTCAAGGACACGGCGCACAGGACCTCGGTCAGGCCGCATTGGATGAGGGCCGAGCCCTCGGCGTAAGGCTGGACCCCGAGGGCGATGCTCACCGGCCGCATCTCGTCCCCGGCCCGGCCGTCAGGGCGGACAGAAACGCTCATGGCGGCCTAAGACATAGGTAAACTTGGGCGCCGTGTCAAGCACACTCGGGCCTCGATCTCCCTTGGTCTTGACAGGCTTTGGGTCCAAACCTTATATGGAGGCGGGTGGGGATGTAGCTCAGGTGGGAGAGCGGTACGTTCGCAACGTACAGGTCAGGGGTTCGAATCCCCTCATCTCCACCATCCGCCCTCACGGTTCAACCCCTCGAAACCTTTTGGGGGTCAAGCTTTGCTCAAAAAGTTGACCAGGCCCAAGGCCGCCTGGCTGCTGCCCTTGGCCGCTGGCCTGGTCCTGCTGGCCTTGATCGATTTGAGAGCCCCAAGCTCGGCCCCGAGCCAGCTCTTGATAAAACCCCTCCTCGCTTTCTATCGGGCCGGGCCGGGCAGGCTCAGCCTCCACCGCTGCCCCTCCCAGCCCGCCTGCTCCCGCTACCTGGAGCAGGCCGTGGCCCGGCACGGCTTGATCATGGGGCTTTTCATCGGCCTCGACCGCCTCATCCACGAGCACGGCCGCTTAAAAGAGGGGCCGTGGGTGGTGGTCGACGGCCGGATCAAGCTCCTGGACCCCCTGGAGGCCAACACCTGGTGGTGGTCCCGGGAAAAAGGCCCTCGGCCGTGACCCGGGCCCTGGCCACCGTCCTCCTGACGGCGTGTCTGCTGCTCCCTGCCGGGGCCTGGGGCCAGGAGCCGGAGGAGACTCTCGGCTTTGCCCGCCGCCTGGCCGAAATGGGCCAGTCGGCCGCGGCCGCGGTGGAGTTCGAGCGTTTTCTGTTCAAATACCCCCATCACCCGGCCGCGGCAGAGGCCAGGACTGACCTGGCCGCGACCTGGCTGGCCCTGAAGCGGCCGGACAGGGCCATGGAGGCCCTCGCGGCCCAGAAGCTTGAGCCGACCCACCCCCAGGCCGGCCGCAGCCTCATCCTCTTCGCCCAAGCCCTTCAAGCCTCTGGCCAGCTGGAGGAGGCGATTGAGGTCTTGAGGCGCGTGGGCTCTGAGGAGGCCTTTGCCCCCCAGATACGGGACCGAGCCTCTTATCGTCTCGGCTGGCTCTTTTTGGACGCCTCCCGCTGGCCGGAGGCTGAGAAGGCCTTTGCCAAGGTCAGCCTCCAAGGCCCCCTGGGGCCGCGGGCGGCCTTTCTGGCCAAGGAGGCCTTGTCCGGGGCCGGGCTCGAGCGCAAATCGCCCCTCTGGGCCGGGGTTTTGGCCGGGCTGCTGCCGGGTTTGGGCCAGGCCTGCCTCGGCCGCTGGCTCGACGCCGCCTGGGCGGCCGGGCTGACTTTGGGTTCAGGCGGCTTGGCCTGGCTGGCTCTGGCCGGGGGGCACTGGATCGGCGGAGCCATGGCCGTCGGCCTGGCCTTGGCCTTTTACGGCGGCAACATCTACAACGCCGTCAATCAGGCCCATTGGTTTAATAGAGCCAAAGAGGATGATTTCAGGCTGAGGTTGAAACGAACGGCCGAGTCCTTGCCCGGCGGCTGAAAATCTTCAGGCCGCCTGCTTGTTCTGGGCCAGGGTCAGGACGCGCAGGGTCACGTCCAGGCCCTGGGCCGCTGACTTGAGGCTCAAACGGGTCACGGTCAGAAGCTTGTCCGAAAACTCGATCCGATAAAGAAGCTTGGTCAGGCCCTCGATGGGCACCTTCTCCAGTTTTATCTCCACCAAGACCCGGGTCAGGCCGCTGGCGGCCGCCTCGACGGGCAGGGGGCGCAGGATGGTCAGGTTGCCCTTGAGCCCGCTGGCCTGGATGAGCTCTTCGAGGTGGCTGGCCAGGGAGAAGTCCTTCTCGCGGCCGGCCAGCTTTTCGACCAGAACGCGGCTCTGGGACTTCATCTCCCGCCACCGGCCGGCCATGGCCTGAAGATGAGTCAGGTCGCGGCGGTGCCTGGTGATGGACTGGTCGAGCTTGTGGATGCTCTCCATGGCCGGCTGGACCAGGAAGCTCCAGCCCAGGACGAGGGCCACGAACACGCCGCCGAGGCCGAGCATCCATTTCTCTCTGACTTTGAGGCGACTCACCGCTTGATCCCCAGTCTGAACTTGACCCCTTTGCCCGCGCCGCCCAGTTGGCTCGACTCGATTACGACCTCCTTGAAGCCGGGCGCTTTGCTCAGGGCCGTCTTGTACTCCTCGACCACTTCAAATCCAGGGGCCCGGCCGACCAGGCTCAGTCTGGGGCCGTCAAAGTAGACTTCGGAGAGCTGGATGTTCTTGCCTTCGGTCAAGCGGTGGAGGTTCAAGAGGGTCTCCAGGATGAGCCCCTCGCTCCGCCCGCGCGTCAGCGCGGCCAGCTCCTCCTTGGCCCGGTCCAGCTCATTTTCCATCTGGGTCACCGGGCTGACGACCCGGGGGACGTGGGGCAGGTTCTCCTCCACGATCTTCTTTTCGGCGGCCTTGAGCTGGTTCAGGGTCTCCTGGCGGCTGTGGAGGCTGGTGTAGATGTTCCCGCCGATCAGAATCAGGATCAAGGCCAGGGCCCCGGCGAGGAGTTTGAACTGCCGAGCCGGAATGAGCCTGAGGCCTTCGGCGCGGCCCAGATTGAAGCTCTCGTCCGAGAGGGCCAGCCCCCAGGCCGGGACCATCTCTGGCGGCAGAAGATCGCCCAGGGGGCTTAAGGGTCGAACCTCCAGGCCGACCACCTCGGCCAGAACCGCGCCGAGACCGGGCAGCCGGGCCTGACCGCCGCTGAGGGCGATGGATTCTGGCTTGGCCAGGGGATCGGGATAGGCGGCCTTGATGATCCGGGCCACGCCCTGGCTCAAAGAGGTCAAAGGCGTGGCCAGACGCTCCCTGACCTCGACGGCGTCGGTCAGGCTTTCCTTGAAGGCCCGGGCCTCCGAGAGGGAGCGTCCCTCCTCGCGGGCCAGGTGACGATCGAAGGCGCGGCCGGCCGCGTCCAGAAAGCCCAGCCCCACCGGCGCCCCCTTGGCCAGGCACAAAACGCTCGTCTTGCTGGCCCCGACGTCGACGACCACCCCGTTCTCCAAGCCCACGGCCCGGGCGGCGCTGAGAAGGCCGACCGTGTCCAGGGAGATCACCTGAGGGGTTATGCGGGCCTGGTTTAGATCGGCCAGGGCCAGGGCGATCCTTTGCTTGTCGTAGCCGAAGGTCAAGCCCTGGACGCCGCCGTTGGGCGAAGAGCTCAAGCGAATCAGATCCACGGCCAACCGCTCCACGCCCACCGGCAGGTGGGCCTCGAGCTCAAATCCAGCCGCCTGGCGCAGTTTCGCCCCGCTGAGCTTGGGCAGGTTGAGCCAGCGGTAGAAGGCCTTGTGACCGCTGAGGCCGGCCAGGACCAGATCGTGGCGGCGGCGCTTGTTCAAGACCGTCTTGAGGGCCTGGTCCACCTCTCCGGCTTCGATCAAGGCTGATTCGGCGCGGAGCAGACTGGCGCCGGCGAGGCCCTGTTTGATCCACACGGCCTTGACGGCCCGGCTGCCCAGGTCGAGGCCCAGGGTCTTGATGGGCCACACCCGCCTCATGGGGCCACCTCGGCGGCATAGACACTGACCTCAGTCGCGGTTCGTCTGAGGACGACATTGAGTTTGTGGCGCGCCCGACCGACCCGGCCGGTGATCCGGGCCTCGAACCAGCTGCTCTTGACGTCCAGGAAGGGGCTGATGGCCCGGAAAAGATCGTCGTTGATCTCGGACAAGTTTTTCAATTCACTGATGCTTCTGAAGGCCTGCTCGGTCCGCTGGTCGATGATGGCTTGAGCCGCCGCCTCGGTCATGTCTTCGCTCAGGGCCTGCAGCACCAGCTTCGGGGCGGTGTTGACGTTGATCTTGGTCTGGGCGTGAATGGTCACCAGATCCAAAAGACCGGCGTGCTCCTCGTCGCCCCGGAGCACGCTCGGGCTGAAGCCTTTTATCAGCTTCAGCTCCTCGAGGCTCAAGAGGGGGCCGTTGCGGGGACGGTACTTCAGGCCAGCGGCGGCGTAGGTCATCGCCTCGGCCCCGCCGACCTGGGGGGTGTCGTCCGGATCGAGCCAGTCCAGAAGCGCTGCGGCCAGTTGGGTGTCGCGGCCGATGAGGATGAGCAGCCTCTCCAGGAGCCTGACGCGGTCTTCCACCGGCCGGCCCTGGTCGTCCACGAGGCGGTTGAGGTCGATCCGGCCGGAGAGGTCTGTCAGAGAGACCACCGCCCCGCCTTCCGTGGTCAGTTGGCTCTGGGTGAGGGCCTCCAGATCGGCCCAGGCTTCGCCCAGACCGTCAAAGGCCGGCTCGTCCTTCAAGAGGGCCTGGGCGGCCACGGCCAGTCCATCCAGGGCCTTGAGTCGAGCCCGGGTCTGATCCTGGTGGTTGGCCGCCAGGGCCAAGGAGATTTTAATATCTCGGCTCAGCTCCAGGGCGGCCAGGGCCAGAAGGGTAGTCACCGTCAAGGCCAGGACCAAGGCGTATCCGGCGGAGGATCTCATGACCCTCTCTTCCAGCTCAAGGAGGTCAGGGGTCCGGTGAGGCGTTCGAAGACGCTGACCTGGCCCTGGCCTTGATCCAACTCGAGCTTTATCTTCACCGCCGCGGGCAGAAGGTCCTTCCGCTCCCACGCTTCCAGCTCCTCCTCGCCCGCGGTGAGGTAGGAGATCTCCAGACCAGCCACCCGGCGGCAGAGGATGTCCTCCTGTTCTTCTTCTTCGTCGTCGCTGAGTAGCGGCGTGACCTGACGGACCAGGATCAAGGGGCCGTCGGCCTCTTTTTCGGCCGGGCGGGTCTGATAGGTCACCCGGACCACCGGCTCGACCACGTCCGAGCAAAGAACAAAGGTTAGGGTGTGGCCCTGGTGGTAGTTGACCACCTCCGGCTCGCCGGAGAGGTTGATCTCGGCCGCGCCGGGGAGGTGGGACGTCCGGGGGGGGGATGGCCAGGGCGAGGTCGCGGCTCATCATCTCCAGGGCCACCCGGGCCAGTTGATCAGACTCCATCCGGGCGCGGCTGGCTTTCTCGACCCGGTCCTGGGTGAAGAAAGGGCCGAAGATGAAGCTCATCACCGTGGCCAAGATGGCCACGGCCACCACCACCTCCAGAAGGGTGAAGCCCTGCCTCTTCACCGCAGCTCACTCGCCGGGGCCAAAAGCCGTTGAAAGTGTTTGCTCGGCCCTTCGCCGAGGCGGGGCTTCAAAGTCAGCTCGACCTTCTTGAGGCCCGGCCAGGTCTCGTCGGTCTCCACCTGGGCCGAAAAACGAAAGGAGTCCACCTCGCCCTCCTCGAGGCCGTCCGGCGGTGGACCAAAGACGGACCAGCGCCACAAAAGCGACTCCGCGGCCAGGACGGAGCGGGTCGTTTCCTGGCCGGCGCGCACCAGGCTGAGGTCAAAACCCTGCAGCCTGAAGGCGGCGGTCAAGCCGATGGCCAGCACCGCCAAGGCGATCATGACCTCCAGGAGGGAGAAGCCTGACTCAGCTCGTCCAGTCATAGGCCACCTGCCCGGCCAGAACCTCCACGTAGCCGGTCAGCGGCTCCAGATGGAGGGTCAGGCTGGCTTGACCGTTGGAGAGGTAGACCGCCGCTTCGGTGACGCGGCCGTCGGGCCAGAAGAAGATGACCGGTTTTTCCATCGAATCCTGGCCTCTGACCATCACCTGGGTGATTTTAACCACCGGCGCCAGACGGCGCGTCCAGACCGTCTCGGACTCCACCGCCACCTCCACCAGCCCCGTGTCGCTGTTAAGTCTCAGCTCGGCCGTCTTCATCTGGCTCACCGCCTCGCTGCGAGCCAGTTTCGAGGCGGCGGCGAGGCTCCGGGCGGCGGCCCTGAGCTTGCCTCCCTGACTCCACACGTTGAGCCGGGGCAGGGTCAGGAACGTCAGCGCGGCGATGACGGCCAGGACGACGACCAGTTCGATGAGGGTGAGGCCGCTACTGGCTCTGTTCCTGCCAATTGGTGATGTCAGCGTTCTTGTCCTCACCGCCATCCTCGCCGTCAGGACCGGTGGACCACAGATCAAAGTCCGGGTTGTGCTGCCCAGGGCTCAAGTACTTGAAGTCATTATCCCACGGATCTTTGGGCAGCCGCCCTTTCTCCAGATAGCCGCCCTCCCGCCAGTTGGACGGGATCGGCTCCACGGTGGGCTTCTCCACCAAGGCGACGAGCCCTTGCTCCGTGCTCGGGAAGGCGCCGTTGTCCAACTGATAAAGCTTCAGCGCCCCTTCGAAGGCCTCGATCTGAAGAGCCGCCTTGGTCCGGCGGGCCTGCTCGGGTCGGTCCATGACCCGGGGCACGATCAATCCGGCCAAGATGCCCAGGATGGTCAGAACGACCAGAAGCTCGATGATGGTGATGCCTTTCTCTTTGTCTCGGCCTGCTAACACCGTCAAACCCCCTAACGGATCAGGCTGGTCATGTCAAAGATGGGCAGCAGGATGGAGACCATGATGAAGCCGACCACCACGCCCATGACCAGAATGAGCACTGGTTCCAACAAAGACAGAAGCCCGCTCAGGGAGCTCTCCACCTCCTCCTCCAGCCCCTGGGCCAGGCGGGCGAAGACCTTGTCCAGGCTGGCCGCTCTCTCGCCGGCGGCGGTGAGGTGGCTGATGAGGGGCGGAAACAGCGGCGAGCGGGAGAGCTCCCCGGCCAAGGAGGCGCCCTGTTCGATCTTCTCCTCGGCCGCCTCGATGCTGGTCTGGTAAACCTGGTTGCCGGTCACCTTGGCCGTGATGCCCAAAGCGTCAACCACGCTCACTCCAGAGGCCAGGAGGGTGGCCATGGTCCGGGTGAAGCGGACCAGGACCAGCTTCTTGATGACTGGACCAATGAAGGGGATCTTGAGCTTGAAGCGGTCGATGGCCGAGCGGCCCCGCCGGGTCCTTCTGAGCCGCAGCCAGATCAAGACGGCCGCGCCGACGACCGGCGCGGCCAGCCAGCCGTAGCCGGCGGCGCCGTGAACCAGGGACATCAAAATTCGGGTCGGCAAAGGCAGGGCCTGGCCGGTCTGGGTGAAGATTTCGGTCACCGTGGGCACGACGTAGACGAAGAGGAAGCTCAAGACCCCGCCGCCGACGAGGAGCATGAACAGGGGATAGGCCAGGGCGGCCCGGACCTTGTCGGCCAAGCGGACTCGATTCTCCAGAAGATCAGCCAGCCGCTCCAAGACCACTTCCAGCGCGCCGGCCGCCTCTCCGGCCCGGATCATGTTCACCGCCAAGTCGGGAAAGACCGCCGGGAACTGGTTCAAGGACTCGGCCAGGCCGCCGCCGGAGACGACTCTTTCCTTGACCTGGGACAAAATCCGGCCGAGACGGGTTCGGCCGGCCTGTTCGGCTACGGCGCTCAAGGCGTCGACCACCGGCAGTCCGGCCCCGATGAGGATCGAAAGCTGCCGCACCGCCCCGGCCAGCTCTTTGGGCCTCACCCGGGCGAGGCTGAAGCCCCTGAGGCCGAGCTTGAACTCGGCCCCGGCCGGGCGGATGTCCACCGGAAACAGCCCCTGGCCGCGCAGATGGCCCCTCACGGCCCGGGCGCTTTCGCCCTCCAGGGTGCCCTTGAGCCGCCGGCCGGCTCGATCCACGGCTCGGTAATCGTAGACGGCCACGGCCTAAGACTCCAAAACTTCAGCCATGGACTACCCTCAAGACCTCATCCGGAGTGGTCTGCCCTTTCTTGACCTTCAGCGCCCCGTCGGCGAGCAGGCTCTTCATCCCGCTGCGGACCGCTTCGGCCTGGACGCGGCCGGAGGCGGCCCGGGAAAGAATCAGCTCCCGGATGGGTTCGTCCACGATCAGAAGCTCGTAGATTCCGAAGCGGCCCCAATGGCCGGCCTGGAAGCACTCCCCACAGCCCGGCCCCTCGAAGAATGGGCCGTCTTGTGGTTCTAAACCCAGCTCGGCCAGGAGCGGGGCCGGATATTCGGCTTCGCGGCGGCAGTGGGGACAGACGCGGCGAACCAGGCGCTGGGCCAAAACGGCGCTCAAGGAGGAGGCGATGAGGAAGGGTTCGATGCCCATGTCGATCAACCGGGTCACGGCGCCGGCGGCGTCGTTGGTGTGGAGGGTCGAGAAGACCAGGTGGCCGGTCTGGGAGGCGTGGATGGCGATCTGGGCCGTTTCCACGTCGCGGATCTCGCCGACCATGATCACGTCCGGGTCGTGGCGCAGGATCGAGCGCAGGGCCCGGGCAAAGGTCAACCCGATCTTGGGGTTGATCTGCATCTGGCCCACGCCGGCGATCTGGTACTCGATGGGGTCCTCCACGGTGATGATGTTCTTCTCAGGGGTGTTGATCGCCTTCAAGGCGGCGTAGAGGGTGGTCGTCTTGCCCGAGCCGGTCGGCCCGGTGACCAATATTATGCCTGAGGTGCGGCTGATGAGCTGGTCGAGGCGCTTGAGGATGTCTGGCGCCATGCCCAGCTCGGTCAAATCCATCAGGGAATCGCTCTTGTTCAAAAGGCGCAGGACGATCCGCTCGCCAAAGGCGGTCGGCACCACCGAGACGCGGACGTCGATCTCCTGGTCGGCGACCTTGATGGGGAAGCGACCATCCTGGGGCAGACGGCGCTCGGCGATGTCCAGATCGGACATGACCTTTATCCGCGAGGAGATGGCCGGGGCCAGGCCCAGGGGCGGCGAGTGAACGTCATAGAGAAGGCCGTCGATGCGGTAGCGGACCTTGAAGGCGTCGCGGTAGGGTTCGATGTGCACGTCCGAAGAGCGGCGCTTGACCGCCTCGACTAAAAGGAGATTGACCAGCCTCACCGCCGGGGCGTCGGTGGTGGCGTCCATGAGGTCCTCGATCTTGTCCAGAGCCTCCAGGGACAGACCGGCCGCCTCGTCGTCGATCTCCTGAATGGCCTCGCCCGTGGCCGCGGTGGCCCGCTCGTAGAGCCGGTTCACGGCGGCGGCCACGGCCCGCGGCGGGGCGAGGCGGACCTCCAGACGCGGGGCGTCGAAGAGGATGCTCAGATCGCTCAAGACGGGCAGGTCCAGGGGGTCGGCCACGGCCAGGGGGAGAGTGTCGCCCTTGAGGCTCAAGGGCACGGCCCGGTGGGACTTGAGGTAGGTCAAGGGCACGAGGCGAAGCTGCCGGGTGCTGAGCTCCTCCTCCAGCCTGTTTTGGACCGGCAGATCAAAAAACGAGCCCAAGGCCTCCAAAAGCTTGGCCTCGTCGATCTCCTTGAGGGACCACAGACCGCTGACTAAATTCGGCCCTTCAGCTTGGGCCTGCTCGATCACTTTCAGGGGAAAGCCTCGGCTCTGGAGGTGCTCGACGAGAGTCAGCATCACGGCGACTCATTGGGCTTCTTCAGCCTGAAGATGTCGGGCTCGGGCAGCTTGGGCCGATAAGGGGCCAGCCAGTCCTCCCTCGGCTTCGGCCGATCCTTGAGGCTTTCTTCCTTCTTCCGCTCCGAGAGGGCCTGAATCTCCTCCTGGGAGGCCAGAATGTGGGGTGAGAGAAAGATGAGAAGGTTGGTTCGCTTGCCCTTGGAAGTGGTCGACTTGAAGCCCCAGCCGATGACCGGCAAGGTGCCGAGGCAGGGCACCTGGGTGCCGGATTCCTCCATCTCGTTGCCGATGAGCCCGCCGATGACCACGATCTCCTGATCCCGGGAAAGGATGACCGTCTTGGCCTGGCGCACCGTGGTCGTGGGCGCCAAGAGGGACCGGCCCTCGGTGTCGGTGGTCTGGGCCTTGACCACGGCCTTGGCCTCGGCCTCGACGCCCAAGCGGACGATGCGGTTCTCGCTGATGCGCGGCGTAACCTTCAAGGTGTAGCCCACGTCGCGGTACTCGAAAACCTGGATGGCCCGATCTGTCTCAGAAGTGCCCTGATCCACCCGAGTGACGAAGGGCATGTTCTGGGCGACCTGAATGGTCGCCTCCTCGTTGTCAGCCGTCAGAATCTGGGGCGTGGCCACCACCCGGATGTCCGTGTCGCCCTGGACGGCCCTGACCAAGGCCCTCAGGTCAGGGATGATGAACTCCCCGAACTTGATGGCCGTGCCCACGGTGCCGAAGCTCAAGCCCGGCGCCAGGACGTCGCTGACGTCAGAGGAGACTTGTGACCCGAAGCCGGCGAAGCCTTCTTCGCCGGCGCTCCACTGGATGCCGAACTCCAGGGACTTGTCGGTGGTCATCTCCAGGATGACCGCCTCCACGTAAACCATGGTCCGGGGGATGTCCAGCTTGGCCACGATGGCCTGGATGACCTTGAACTCCTGGGGCGTGGCCGAAACGATCAGAGAGTTGGTCGCGGGGTCGGCCACGATCTTCACCTCGCCCGAAAGAACCTTGAGGCGCTCCTCCTTGGGCACTTGGGTCTTTTTGTCCTTGTCCGTCGTCTTGGGGGCCTGGCCGCCGGCGAGGTTGCTCAAGACCTGGGAGAGTTCATCGGCCACGGCGTACTTGAGATAGAGGACGTGGATGTTGAAGGACCCCGCCGGCTCGGGCAGATCGAGGCGGCTGATGAGGCGCAGGGCCTTGTCGATGTCGCCGCGGTCGCCCAAGAGGATGAGCGAATTGGTCCGCTCGTCCGAGAGAACCTTGAGGCCTTCCTCGCTTAAGCTTCTCACCGCCTGCCCCTTGCGCCGCTGGACGGTGGGCTGGCGGAAGAGTTCCTGGAGAGCCTTGGCCATCTCATTGGCCGAGGCATAGGTCAGGGGCACGACCTCGACCAGGTTCTGGCTGCCGGGCAGATCCAGCTCCTCGATGATCTGGGTCAACCGCCGGACATTGGAGGCCACGTCGGTCAGAATGAGTGAATTGGTGGCCTGATGGGCGGTGATGTAAGCGTAGCGGCTGGCCAAGGGCACCAGAATGGCGCGCAGGTCCTGGGCCGAGGCGTGCTTCAGGGTGACCATCTGGGTGACCATGGCCTCGGAGCCGGGCGGCGGCCGCTGGTGAGGGGGGAGCATGGCCACTCCGGCCCGGCGGGCCTCTCGCACCGGCACGACCTTGATCACGTCTCCGGACTTGATGGTGGTGAAGTCGTTCACTTCCAGGACCGATTCAAAAATGGTCATCGCCTCCTCGACGCTGACCGGCTTCGGGGCGACGATGCTCACCCGGCCGCTGACCTTGTCCGAGACGACGTAGTTCTTGCCGGTGAGTTTGGCCATGAATTGAATCAGGACGCGAATGTCCACGTCCTTGAAAAAGAGGCTCACTTGCCCCTTTCGGGGCGGTACATCGAGGGGAGGCTTGACCTTGGGCGGGGCAGGCGGGCGGCGGGCCGGCTTGACTTGTTCCTTTTCCTGAGTCTCGTCCTCGCTGGCCGGTTCGGAATCGGGGGCGGATTCCTCGGTCTCGAGCGTCTCGGTCTCTTGGTCCGGTTTGTCCAGCGACCAGCTTGGAGAGGAGACAAGGACCAGGAAAGCAGCCAGGACCAGAAGCAGGGTGAACGGCCGAATCCCTTGTCGCGAGGAATTGATTTTCAAGGTGCGACCACTATCATCACAGCGGGTCAAAGCGGACTTTGAGCCGCCGCCCCGCGCGATTTAATTCCACATCCACCGCCCGCCCCTCGGCCAGTTCGTCCAGACGAAGCTGAACCTCGGTCGGATTGCGGGCTTGAATGACATCGCCCGGCCTCAACCCGACCCCCCAACCGAGGCGGCCGGGTGAGATGACCCTCACGCCGCCGGTGGCTCCCTCAGCGGTTTCGAGCTCCAGCGGCCCCGTCGAAAGAGAGGCCTCCAAAGACGGTTGGGCCGCAGCGGTGCGAGGCTTTTCGGGCCGTGGCTCGGCCTCGGAGCGGATGATCAGGACGCCGTTCATCTCCTTGGCCGTTCTGTCCTCCAAGGTCAACTGTCGTTGTCGGCCGCCTTCGTCAATGACGACCCGATCGGTCAGAATGGCCACCACCTTGCCGGGGCCCAGGGAATCGCCCAGCCCGACCATCTCTTGGCGTCGGCTCGGCACCTCCTCGACCACGGCGCCGGCCAGTTGGGCCGGTCCGGACATGACGCCGATGAGCTTGTAACCTTTAAGCGAGGGCAGCTCGGCCGTCTTGACCGCCTTGGTCGACCCCTCTTCGATTGGCGGCCCGGAAAAGACGCGGCTCGAGATCAACGGCTCGAATCGGCTGAAGGGCGGCGGACCGCCCGGGGAAGAGGCCAGGCCGCTCGGCTTCTGGGCCGTGGGGACTGATCCCGGGACAGAAGGCCCCTCGGTTCGGTCCAGGATGAGCGGCAGGCTCAAGACCGCGGCCAAGGCGATCAGACCCCAGAAGGAAAGCTTAGAAAGTCTGAGGCCCACCAGGTTCATCAGGCGACCTTCCCCCTTAAGGGACCAGAATAATCTCCCAAACTGAGACTGTGGCGAAACTGCCCTTTTGTCCCGATTACGGCGTTGCTTGGTTTTCTCGAATGCTCACATATTAACATCATATGCTGCGCTTCTCGAAAACCTC
>CAYXRH010000013.1:8337-24768 GCA_964466355.1 uncultured Thermodesulfobacteriota bacterium | reverse complement strand
GCCCGGGCGTGGGGGCTCCGAAGCACCTTGCCGTGAAGCATGTCGGGCAGATTGACGTCGGCGAAGTAGCGAGCCCGGCCCGTCACCCTGGCCAGGCCGTCCTTTTGGGGCACCGGCTTTCCGATGACCGACAATTCCGAGCCCATTCTATCTCTCCCGCAGCTTCCGGCCGCCGGCCAAAACGGCCTCGACGATGTGGTCGTAGTTGGCGCAGCGGCATATGTTGCCTGAAAGGGCGTCTCTTATCTCCCTCGCCGTGGGGTCGGGCTTGCGGTCCAAAAAGGCCTTGGCCGTGAGGATCATTCCCGGAGCGCAAAACCCACACTGGGTGCCGTGCTCCTCCAGCCAGGCTTCCTGGATGGGGTGCAGCCTGTCGCCCTCGGCCAGGCCTTCGATGGTCAAGATGCGTCTGCCGGCGCACTCGATGGCCAGCTTCATGCAGGAGAGGATGGCCTCATCGTCGAGGAGCACGGTGCAGGCGCCGCAGGCGCCGTCGTCGCAAGCCACCTTGACCCCGGTGAAGCCCAGCTTTTCTCTCAAGACAAAGGCCAAGGTCCAGTTGGGTTTCACCGTGAGGGCGAAAGACCGACCGTTGACGTGAAGCTCGATGTCTTTCTCTTCGAGGCCCGGTTTCGGGGCAGCCATTTAAATTCTCCAAGGCGCACCCGCCTTTTCCTTTTGCGGCGCGGTGGGCTGGCCTTTGGTTAAAATTTATTCATTCCTCCCACGCGGTCGTCACCTCGAACTCGACCTCCCCTTCGGGGCAAAGGACCTTGTAGCCTTCGCGCCAACCCAGGTTCTTCGATTCGATGCCGAAACGCGCCGCCATGATCCAAGGATATACGCCCGTCAGGGCCGTGGCGCAAATGGGGGCTGAGGCGGGGTTGTCGATGATCGGTCCGCGGAGATAAAAGGCGCTTCCCTGAGGCAGCGCCTGGCACTTCGACCTGCTAACAGTGACCTTCACCTTTTTGTCCGGCTCCAGTTTGAGGCCGCATCCTTTCATGATCTGATCCTTTTTTTGTGGCTTCGTTGAGTGGGACATTATTTGAGTCACCATTGAAAACGCCGCTCCTCTTCTCAAAAGAGATGGCAGGCGACGAAGTGTTCCTCACTGACCTCCTTGAGCTGGGGGCTTATCTTGGTGCACTCCTCGACCCGGACCTCGCATCGGGGATGGAAATGGCATCCGGCGGGCGGGTTGAGGGGGCTGGGCACCTGGCCCTTGAGGACGATCTTCTCTTTTTTGGCGTGGGGATCGGCGACCGGTATGGCGGACAGGAGGGCCTGGGTGTAGGGATGCCGCGGGGAGACGAAGATGGCCTCATAGGGAGCCATCTCCACGATGCGCCCCAGATACATCACCGCCACGTGATTGCACATGTGCTCCACCACCGACAGATCGTGGGAGATGATGATGTAGGACAGATGGAACTCTTCTTGAAGATCCTCCATGAGATTGATTATTTGAGCCTGGATTGAGACGTCGAGGGCGGAGACGGGCTCGTCGGCGACGATCATTTTGGGGTTGAGGCCCAGAGTGCGGGCGATGCCGACGCGCTGTCTTTGTCCGCCGCTCAGCTCGTGGGGGTAGCGGTTGGCGAATTCGGGACGAAGGCCGACTTTTCCCAAAAGGTCGAACACGACCCGCCGTCGCTCCTTTTTGCTGTACAAGCGGTAAACAACCAGGGGTTCGGCGATGATGTCCTTTATGCGCAGTTTGGGATTGAGGGAGGAGTAGGGGTCTTGAAATATCATCTGCATCCGGCGGCGGACTTGCTTCATCTGAGCCTTGTCAAGACCAATGATGTCTTGTCCTTCGAAATAGATGTGACCGGCGGTCGGCTCGATCAGCTTGAGGATGCTCAGGCCGGTGGTGGTCTTGCCGCAGCCGCTTTCGCCCACCAGCCCCAGGCTCATGCCTTCCCTGAGGCTGAGGGAGACCCCGTCCACGGCGTGCACCGTGGCCACCGTTCTCGAAAAAAGCCCTTTCTTGATGGGGTAATGGGTTTTGAGATCGACTATCTTTAAAAACTCGCTCATCAAAAGAACCTGACGCTCATCCCTTGCTTGGCCAAAAATGTCATCGGGCGCCCCAGCACCTCACCTGGTGGGTCTCGCTGACCATGTCCAGCTTCGGCTCCTCTTGACGGCAGATCGGCTCGATCTGGTGGCACCGGGGATGGAACTTGCAACCTCGGGGAGCCATCTGCGGGCTGGGCACGCTGCCCTTGATCTCCGCCAGACGGCTTTTTTGGCCCATCCGGGAGCGCTGGCCCATTCTGGGGACCGCCTTCAAGAGCCCTTGGGTGTAGGGATGCCTGGGGTGGTCAAAGATGTCAAAAACCCCGCCCGACTCGACGACGCGGCCGAGATACATGATCATGACCCGCTCGGCGAATTCGGCGATCAGACCTAAATTGTGGGTGATCAGAATGGTCGAGGTGCCGACCTGTCGCTGAAGGTCCCGCACGAGGTCCATTATTTGGGCCTGGACGGTCACGTCCAAAGCGGTGGTCGGCTCGTCGGCGATGAGGATCTCCGGGGAACAGGCCAGGGCCATGGCGATCATGACCCTCTGCCGCATGCCCCCGGAGAGCTGATGCGGGTATCGGGCCAGCATTCTCCGGGGGGTCGGTATCCTGACCATGTCCATCAACCGGGCCGCCTTGTGGTTGGCTTCCTCGTCGCTGAGGCCTTCGTGGCGGGTGATCACCTCGCGCAGTTGGAGGCCGATGCTCAAGGTGGGGTTCAAAGAAGTCATCGGCTCCTGAAAGATCATGGCGATTTTTTTGCCCCGCACGTCGCTCATCTGCTTGGGCGGACACTGCAGCAGATCTCGGCCGCGGTAGAGGACCCGGCCCTGGATCAACCTCTGGGCGAAGGCCGGCGCCAGACCCATGATGCTCAGGGCGAGCATCGTTTTGCCGCAGCCGGATTCACCGGCGATGCCGAAGGCCTCGCCGGGGCGGAGCGAAAAGTCGACCCCGTCGACGGCCTTGACCTCGCCGTCGATGGTCGGGATGTAACACTTAAGCCCCTCCACCTTCAGCAGCAGGCCGTCGGCTTGGTTCGTCATTTCATCTCTCATCGTCACAACACCGTGGCCCCATCGTCCGGCGAAGAAGGGGGCGGACCGCTCATTTGGGCTTGTGTATCTTGCGGACGTATTGCTCGATGCCCTCGCCCAGGAAATTGAAACCCAAGACCCCCAGGAAGATGGCCGCCCCGGGAGCGATGGCCAGCCAAGGCGCCGGGCCCATGTATGAATAGCCACTTTGGAGCATCATGCCCCAGGAGGGATAGGGCGGCGGCACGCCCAGGCCCAGAAAGCTCATGCTCGCTTCGGCCAGGATGGCGTGGGCGATGGTCAAGGAAGCCTGAACCAGAATGAGGTTCAGGACGTTGGGCAGGACGTGGACCCACATTATGCGCCGGTGGCTGGCCGAGCACGACCGGGCGGCGCGGATGAAGTCCCGGGTCATGACCGACAGCGTCTCGCCGCGCACGATCCGGCTGAAGAGAGGCATGTTCGTCACGCTCAAGGCGAGGATGACGTTGAACAGGCTCTGCCCCAGCACGGCGGTGATGGTCAAGGCCAGGACGAGGCGGGGAAAGGCGAGCATGGTGTCGGTGAGGCGCATGATCAAGTTGTCGACCCAGGACCCGTAGAACCCGGCCACCAGCCCCAGGGTCACGCCCATGACCATGGCCAGGGTCATGGAGCAAAACCCGACCACGAGGGAGACCCGGGCGCCGTATATCAGGCGGCTGAAGACGTCCCGTCCCAGATAGTCCGTCCCGATGAGGTGACTCAAATCAGGGGCCCTGAGGATTGATTCCATGTCTTGAAAAATGGGATCGTGGGGCGCCAGGGATTTGGCGAACACGGCCAGGGTGACCAGGGCGAGGGTGATGACGGCCCCGATGAAAAAGGTCTTGTAAAGCGAGATGGTCTTGAGCGCTTTCGTGGCCACGGCCGCCCGCTCAACCTAAAAGGGTCTTTGAGATTAAAATCAGGTCAGTCATACCGAATCCGTGGATCGATGTAGACGTAAATGAGATCCACCACCAGGTTGCAGATGACCACGGCGACGGTGATGAAGATGACGATGCCCATCATCAGGGGCAGATCCCGGCCCAGTATGGAATCGACCAAAAGCCGGCCGATGCCCGGCAAGCCGAAGATGTATTCGGTGACCACCGCCCCGCCGAAGAGTCCGGAGATGTTCACCCCAATGACCGTCACCAGGGGGATGAGGGTATTTTTAAAGGCGTGGAGCCACAAAACCCGTCTCTCCAGGATGCCCTTGGAGCGGGCCACCAGAATGTAATCGCTTCTGAGGGCCTCCATGAAGGTTGAGCGGGCGAATCTCATGAAGACGGCGATATACCAGGCGCTCAAGGTCAACACCGGCAAGATCATCAACTCCAGGTTCTCCAGCGGAGCCGACAGGAAAGGAGTGTAACCAGAGGCCGGGAGCAATTTGAGCTTCAAAGAAAACAGAAACATGAGCAGTATGCCCAGCCAGAAGTTGGGCATTGAAACGCCCATGGTCCCGTAAACCTGGAGGCAAATGTCGAACTTCGAGTTGAAATTGATCGCGCCGGCCACGCCCAGGGGGATGGCCACGATCAAGGAGAAGAGGATGGCCGCCAAGGTGAGCTCGATGGTCACCGGAAGACGCTGCCGGATGAGCTCGATGGTCGTCATGGGCATGGTGTAGGATTCGCCGAAGTCGCCCCTGATTACGTGGAAGAGCCAGTCCACGTACTGGACGAGGAGAGGCCTGTTGAGGCCGAGCTGCTCCCTGATCTTCTGGACCGTCTCCGCGTCAGCCGAGTGTCCCAACATCATGACCACCGGGTCGCCGCTGACCATGTTCATGAGAAAGAACACGATGGCGCTCATGATGAAGAGCACGATGATCATGTAAAAAAGCCGTCTGACGATGTGGGCGAACACGTTTACTTCCAAAGACGCGGAGCCAAGACCTGCCCTCCGGCTCGAGCCCGGCCCCTGTTGCGGCGGCGGGCTCTCGCCCCCCGCCGCGGTTCGAGGTCGCTGTGGCTTTCTACTTCTCTTTCCACAGGAAGGAAAGCCTGGGCACGAGATCAGGAATCCACTGGTAGCCGTGGACCTTGGGGTTCATGGCCGCCCAGTCCGGGAAGTAGAGGAGATAGACGTAGGGCGCGTCCATGGTGATCAGCCTGACCGCCTCAAAGTACAACTTCTTTCTTTTTTCGACGTCGTAAATGCGGGCCGCCTCATCCAGCAGCTCGTCCACCTTGGGGTTTTTGTAGTGGGTCGAGTTGGCGTGGCCTTGGGAATGGAAGAGGATGTAAAGCAGACCGTGGGGGTCGGCCCTTTGGGTCCAGTTGGTCAGGGTCCAGTTGGACTTGCCCGAGAGGACGCGGGAATAGGCCTCGGACTGGTTGACCATCTCGAACTCCATCTTGATGCCGATCTTGGCCAGCTGGGCCTGCAGGATCTCGGCCATGCGGATGTGGAACTGAAGGTTGGCCACGGTGTAGCGATAGCTGAAGCCATTGGCATAGCCCGCCTCGGCCAGCTTTTTCTTGGCCAGCTCGGGGTCGTAGGTGTAGCCCTTGAAGCCCTTCTCGTACCACCACAGGCCGGGCACGACCGGCCCCTGGGCCGGCATGGCCTCGCCGTAGAAGAGCTTCTGGTTCATCTCCTCGCGGTCGATGCCATAGGCCACGGCCTCGCGCAGGGCCTTGTTGTTGAAGGGCGGCTTGTCCACCTGCCACTGCATGGCGTACCACCGGGCCGGGGGCCACATTTTGACCATTTTGAACTGGCCGGTCTTTTGAAGCTCCACGGCCTGCTTGGCCACGATGTCGGTGATGATGTCCACCGTCCCGGCCTTGAGCATGGTCTGACGGACCACGGGGTCTGGGATCTCCTTGAAGACGATCTTGTCCAGGTAAGGCTTGCCCTTGTCCCAGTAATCCTCGAACTTGGTCAGGGTCAAGTGGGCTTGGGGCATCCAGTTTTCGAACTTGAAGGGGCCGGTGCCCACCGGGTTGAGGGCGAACTTTTTGTCGCCAAATTTCTTGACGGCCGTCGGAGAAACGATGAAGCCCGGCCTCTCCGCCAGGGCGGACAAGAGGGGCGCGTAGGGAGCCTTGAGGTGCAAGGCTATGGTGTAGTCGTCTTTGATTTCGATGGAATCGATGTAAGGCGCCAGGAGCTTGCGCTGGGGCGAGGCGAATTCAGGGTTCATGACCCTTTCGAGGTTCCATTTGACCGCTTCGGCGTTGAAATCAGTGCCGTCGTGGAATTTGACGCCCTGCCTCAAGTGAAAGACGTAGGTTTTGTCATCCGGGTTTTCCCAGCTCACGGCCAGGGAGGGTTTGATGTTGAACCCGGGGTCGGCCTGAACCAGGGTTTCGTACATACAGTACAGAATGTACCGTTCGGGCCATTGAACTGATTTGTGGGGGTCCAAGGTCTTGCACTGGGCTATCCAGCCGACGTTGAGCGTCCCCCCCATGACGGGCTTCTCCTCGGCGGTGCAAGGGCTTTGATTTAAAACCAAAAGCGCCGCCATGAAGAAAACCACGACCAAACTCAAGGATATCTTAGCCTTCATGCTCTCCTCCTGTCTGGGCGATCATCGATTAACTTGGCAAAAGGCCCGCCCTTGAGCCGCCTCACCGCTTGGGGCGAGCCCAGACCTCCTTCTGCCGGTCCGAATGATTCCAAAGTGGCCAGAGCTGATTCTCACCTCCCTTCCCCGCCAAAAAGGACCGGCGGTCTGTCCTTATAAGTCTGGCTCGAAGTGGACGAAGCGGCTCTCAGCCGCCATCGATTCTTTAAGTCTCGGAGACTTCGTCAAGATAGGCCATCACCTCGGCCAGCGGCACCACGTCGGCGAATTTGGCGTTCATGTCGAAAAGATTGACCTGGTGCGGAATCGCGGCCCGGTCAAAGACGCAGGAAATGGGCACGATGACCTTGTATTTGTATGAGTAGGCGTCGCCCACCGTGGCCCGAACGCAGCCGCTGGTGGTGCCGCCGGTCACGATCAGGGTGTCGATTTTGAGGGCCACCAGATGAGAGACGAGGTTGGTCCCAAAAAAGGCGCTGAAGCTCGGCTTTTCAAAAACCAAATCGGTCTTTCGGGGCTTGATCTCCTTGACGATCTCGTTGCCGTAAAGATTGTCGTGCTTCGGTTTGGCGCCCGGCTTTCGCATGGTGTGAAAGTAGATCACGGGGGTTTTGCCTCGCCTGGCCCTAGACAGAAGGCTTTTGATCTCTTTCACGGCGGCCCAGGCCCGAGGGCCGCAGGCGTGCGGAAAGATGCTGATGGCCCGGCTGATGTCGTGTCGGGGGTTGAGGCCGACGTAGCCGTATTCGACATCAATGACCACCACGGCCGGCTTTTGGCCAAACCCGAAGACCTTTCCGAAGCCGGCCTGCCTGTAAATCTCGACCTCGTCCGGCGGAATGACGTCATGCCAAGCCTCGGCGGCCATTGGTCTCACCCTTGCTCAGCCGGCGGACTTTCGCTTCGCCGCCGGATATCTTCATAGGCTGGAGGCACAAGCCAGCCATCTTTGGGCAGGTTGTCCGGATCGAAGACTGACGAAAGGTGACACTTGGTTCTGGGGCATTCCTCGCAAACCAGAAGCCTCAAGGGGGGCAGAGAGGCCCCTTTGACGCTGGCCAAGTGTGCGGCCGCCTTGGCGACTTGATCCTTTTCGCCCTTGACGACTAATATCGTCGCCCCTTCGGCGCCGCCGACGCCGCCGGCGGCGATGGGGATGGCCTGGGCTCCCGAGAGTATTTTTATGGCTTGGACTTCGCTCACCACGGTGCCCTCGATGGGCACCACGCCGCAAGGGGTCCCGGAGCAGAAGTTCATGCCCCGGCGAGGACTTTCCCGGCAAATCTCAGCCAGGGGCGTCGGGACCAGCTTTTCGAGGCCGGTGGGCAGGATTATCTCGAACCCTTGCCGGCGCTGGGCTTTCATGACCCGGCCGATGGTCCCGGCCCCCTTGGCGGTGAACAAGATGCCGGTCCGACCTTCAGGGTCCAAGGCGTTGGGGGATTTGACGTAGATGTCGCCCGGTTTCAGTTGGGGCAAGACGTGGCTGAGAGGGACGTTTTTGAGAAGCTCCCCCCGCTGGATGACCCACTGGTGGGAGTATTTCTGGGGATCGAATTTCTTAGCCGCGGCCACTTCGAGAAGTATCTCGGCGCTGGCGCACAGCCCCCGGGGGACGGTCAGCCCGCAAATCCACAGAGCCGAGGGATCCAGGGAGAGGCCAAGCTCGGCCAACATGAACACCGTGGTGCTGCTGGGGTGAATGACGATGGTTCCGGACTTAAAAGCCCGCTGGAAGGAGTCCATGGCCACGACGCCCTTTGATATCAGCTTCTTGGCCTCGGTCGGCACCAGCACGAACTGAACTCTCATCTTTGTCCTTTCCCCTCGGCTCTTGGTCTAAGTGCTTGATTATGCATTAATTAATCTTGTTTCACGGCACCGCCAGGACGATGAGCCTGATGCCGGAATAGACCGCCGCCGTGGTGGCGATTTTGACGACGACGCCGCCGCACGGCGCCGTTATCTCCTCGATGACGTTGTCGAACACGTCGGTCACTTCGCCCAGCTTGTCGCCTTCCTTGACGTGATCGCGCAGATCGACCGCCGTTCTAAATATGCCGCCCTTGTCCGCCCTGACGGCCATCAAGCGGCCGCAGTACTCCTGCTTGTTCTTGAGGTTGGGCTCTCCAGGGATCATCTTGAGTTGTTTCATGATGTTGAAGATGCCCTCCCTGATGGTCTCGACGTCAGTGATCGTCGGCGCCCCGCCGGTTTCAAGGATTATCTTGGCCACGCCCCGCTCCTCAAAAAAGGTGCTCGGCGGGAAGTACATGCCCTTCCAAGACGTGGCGGCCGGCTTGAAGATAACCTCGAAGTTGCAGGCCCGGCCGATGTCGTCGATTCTTTTGCGGACCACGGGGTCTATGTCGGCGTAATCGCCGCAGATGATGGCCCGGGGGCTGTTGAAGCTTCCCGAGGCCGAGGAGTGGATCTCGATGTAGTATTCCACCTCGGAGATGACCTCGTCCCTGAAGAAGGCCGCGGCCCGCTCGGTCATGGTCCCTTCGAGGGTGCCGCTGCGCCACTTGCCGCTCATGTTGTTGTCGCCGATGGGGGTTTCCAACGTGTCCACCCGAGCCAAGGAGAGGTAGCTGGCGATGTTCGTTATGGGCGCGCCGATGTACCAGCCGGAAAGCTCTTTGGGGTTCAAGGTTTTGGCCACGGTCTTCACCGCCTCGGTGCCAATGACCTCGTCGCCGTGCACGCAGGCCCCGACGAGCATCTTGGGCCCTGGGTTGTGGCCGTTGATGAGAATCAGGGGAATCCTGTAGGGAGACCCGTCGAGCATGTGCCCCAGGGTGAACCAGGCGTCCTTTCTTTCACCAGGCGCGGCCGTCACTTCTCTGATTCTAATCGCTTCATTTCCCATTGATATCTCCCTTCCTTGCGTTTCGATCTCTCAGCGCTCGGCTGTCTATGGATTTGTCTCATTCTGGTCCACCGCCGCCTCCCCGGCCCCGCTGAAGTGCAGGACGTCGAAGTGGCGTATTATGCGGCTGATGATGTTGTCCTTGGAGTCGAGGATGTGTTGGCTCAGCATCTCTTGAGCCTCTTCGTATTCTCCCCGTCGGAAGTGATCAAAGATTTTGAGGTGCTGCTCGTGGGCGATCTTGACCCGGGCCAAGGGAACGCTCTCGATGCTTTTGAGGATTTGAATCCGTTCAAAGATGGACTCGAGGATGTCAAATAAATAGCGGTTGCGACTCATTTGGGCCAGGGCCTTGTGAAAATCGGCGTCCTCCAGAAACTTGCCCTTGGGCTGGTAGTTCTCGATGATCCGGGCGTGCTTGTGCAACAGCTGGGCGATGATCTCTATATTTCTCTCTTCAGAGTTGCGGGCCGCCAGCTTCAAGGCGGCCACCTCGAGGGCCTCCCGGACCATGAACATGTCTTCGATGTCTTTGAGTCTGATCTCCCTGACAAAAAACCCCCGGCCCGGCTTTTGAACCACGTAGTTCTCTTTCTGGAGCAGGGTGAGGGCTTCCCTGACCGGGGTGCGACTGACGTTCAACTCCTCGGCCAGTCTCCGGTCGGAGAGGACGTCCCCCGGTCTGAGGTCAAGGTTGATGATCCGCCTTTTGATGGCCCGGTATATTTTTTCCTTGGTGTTTTCCATAAAGCCCTTTTATCTCGAAGATGACCCCAAATCTTCCCAAAGCCTCATCAGGACGGCGTAATCCATCTCGCCGAAGCCTTTGGCCCGCCCCATTTCGAAGATCTGATGGGACACGCTGGTCAAAAATATGGGCACGCCCACCTGGGCGGCCAGGTCCTGCATGAGCTGTGAATCCTTGTAAACCAGATCGAGCTTCATGCCCGCCTGATAGTCCTTTTTCATGACCTTGTTTTTAAACCGCGTCTCGAACTGGCGGGAGGTGCCCGTGCCCTGGGAAATCACCTCGTACAAGGTCTCGACGTCCACCCCGGCTTTGAGCCCCACCGAAACGCATTCCAGAAAGGCGACGACGTTTATGTGGGCGATGGCGTTGTTGATGAGCTTGACGACCATGCCCGCGCCGAGGTCGCCGACGTGATAGATCTTCTGACCGATGGCTCCGAATATGGGTTGGGCTTTCTTAAAGGCCTCCCTGGCCCCGCCGGCCATGATGGTCAAGGTCCCCTCGGCCGCCTTTTTGACCCCGCCGGAGACGCCCGCGTCGACGAAGAGGGCCTTTTTTGCGGCGGCGCGGCGGCCGATGCGTGTGATCAGGCCAGGATCGACGGTGCTCAGCTCCACGAAAACCTGGCCCTCTCTGGCCGCGGCGACCACGCCCTCTTCGCCCAACCAGACGGCTTCGCTGGCCTCCACCGTGGGCAGGGAGGTAAAAACGACGTCGCTTTGGGCCGCGACCTCCTTGAGGGAGCCGACCGGGGCGGCCTCAAGGCCGGCCAGCCGGGCGTAGGCTTCCTTGTTCAGGTCAAAAACGACGAGGCTGTAGCCGGCCCGGGCGATGTTGGCGGCCATGGGGCCGCCCATGTTGCCCAATCCAATGAACCCAACCTTCGGCTTTTCCATTTTACGGCCTCACTTGCGACTCAGATAACGCTGTTCCAGGGCGTAGGAGTCGGCCAGGCCGGTGATCCGGTTTCTTTCGGCCATGGTGATCATGCGCTCTTCGGCCCCGATGGTCGAGCCGTGCTCCTGGAGATGGCGCAGGACGCCCTGGACGGCCTTGACGGCCGTTCTCAAGGCCGAGTTGGCGTAGATGACCATGGCGTAGCCCATGTCCTCCAGATCGGCCGCCGGGCACAAAGGGGTCTTGCCGCCTTCGACCATGTTGGCCACCTTGGGCGCGGCCAGGCGACGGGCGATCTGTGCGAGCTCGGCTCTGCTCTGGGGCGCCTCCACAAAGACCGCGTCCGCGCCGGCTTCGATGTACCCTTGGGCCCGCTCGATGGCTTCGTCGAGGCCCAAGACCGCCCTGGCGTCGGTCCGGGCGACGATGATGAGGTCTTGATCGACCCTCGCATCGACGGCGGCCTTGATTTTGCTGATCATCTCCTCGTGAATGACGACTTCCTTTCCCTCAAAGTGGCCGCATTTCTTGGGAAAAGCCTGGTCTTCAATCTGAAGGCCGGCCACGCCGGCTTTTTCGAACTCCCTGATGGTCCGAATGACGTTGAGGAAGTTGCCAAAGCCGGTGTCAACGTCCGCCAGGACGGGTCTGTCCACGGCGTCGACGATCCGGCGCACCTGCTCGAGGACTTCGGTCTGGGTGGTCAGACCGACGTCGGGAAAGCCGAATTGAGAGTTGGCGATGCCGGCGCCGGTGGCGTAGACGACCTTGAACCCGGCTTCGACGATCAGCTTGGCGGTCAGGGCGTCGCCGGCCCCGGGGGCGATCAATATCTCTCTGGCCCAAAGAAGTTCTTTTAACTCTTTTCCCTTGGACATTGGATTCCCGCCTCTAGGTCAAAAGAAGCCCGACGTCATCCAGCTCTTCGAGGCTGAACACCCTGACCATCAGCTCAAGGATCTGGTCCGGAGGCATCGCCTTGACGGCCAGCTTCCTGAACTTCTGCTCAAGATCAGCCCTGGTCATGGGGTTGCGGGGGTTGCCTCGCGGAAAGTCCACGCGGCGCTCAAAAATTAAACCCTTTTTGGTCAAGACTCTGACTGCGACGGCGTGTCTTTTTGGGGGCCCCCCGGCGTCGAGGGCGGAGTCTGGTTCAATAATAATTTTAGATATGAAGTCCATTACTTGCCGGTCTCTTATCCGCTCCTCGGTGAATTGATCGATGAAGACATCGCCGTCGAGGGCGAAGACGGCCGCGCAATAGTAGAGGTTCATCTGGGCCGAGGTGACGCTGTGCGGTGAATAGGGCCAGCCGACGTGAAGCTTGGTCGCGGTGGTAGTTTTTATTTCGATCTTTTCTATTTCGGCGGCTCTGAGGCCCTCTTCCTCGAAAATCTGTCGCAGGGCATCGATGGTGGTGTGGTTGCTGCCGCAGCAGGCGTAAGGCTTGAAGCCGACGTTCATCAACTCGTAGGTCTGGCCCAGCCCCGCCCGGGCTGATTCATAATCCAGCTCATCAGACATGGCCGCCCCGTAGCCGCCGTAACCGGCCTCCAAGACATCAATCGCTCCGGTGAAGCCCTTTTGGGCCAGCAAGGCGGCCAGGAGCCCGCTCTGGGCCGCCCGCCCGGCGTGCATGCGTTTGACCATGGATGAATACTGGGCGGCCATGAGGCCGGCCGACTGCGATCCGGCCACGCCCAGAGCGTTGATCAACTGCTCCTCGGGCAGGTTGAGCAGTTTGGCCGCCGTGGCCGCCGCAGCGAAGGTGCCGTTGGTCCCGGTGGGATGAAATCCCTTGAGAAGGTGCGACGTCCCCACGAACATGCCCACCCTGGCCCCGACCTCGTAACCGGCGGCCACGGCGGCGAGCAGGTCCCGGCCGGAGACGCCTTTGAGGTGCTGGGCCAGGGCCAGGGCCGGGGGCAAGGTGACTGATCCGAGGTGGATGATCCCCCGGGCGTGGAGATCGTCGAGCTCGAAGCTGTGGACCATGGTGCCGTTGACCAAGGCGGCGTCGGTCACGGAGTAAGCCCCGCCGACGCCCCAGGCCCGGGAGGGCCCCGTGGAACCGAGATCATCGAGCTGCGCGAGCAATATCTGAGCGCAAGGCAAGGTGGAGCCGAACAGCCCGCAGCCGATGGTGTCCAGAATGCAGAGCTTGAGATGTTCGACCGCTTCCGCCGGCAGGGCGGCGTAGGAGACCGACTTGACGAATGCGGCCAGGTCGGCCGTCAGGGAGCCCGGCATAATCAAGCCTTCACCCGGAAACAAGACGTCAGCTCCTTGAGGCGGGCCACGTTTTCCAAGCTCAATGTTTTTTCCACCACCCCGTCGGCCGCCGCGGACAGAAGGCCGCCGGCGAGCCTCTTGAACTTGCCGATGAGTTCGTCTTGGCTCAGCGGGTTCTGCTCAGAACCTTTGGCGTAATCCACCTGGGCCTGGTGGCTCTCTTGGCGGCTGGTCTCGACGACCATGCGGCAGGAGACCCCCCGGGGCAGGGTGGCCTCAGGTTTGACCTCGACGGCTTTGGTTATCCGCCTGACCTGGGGATCGGTCAGGAGGCGGTCTTCGTACTGCTCCAGAAAGGCGTCGCCCTCCACGAAGGCCACGGCCACGGAATAGGGCAGGCTGACCTGGGCTTCGTTGATGTTCTTGGGCTCATAGATGAGGTGGTAGTCGGCCCAGTCAGGATGCCGGAAAATGGTTATGGTCTTGATGTTCTTAGGATCTAAGTGGTGCCGGCCCCGGATCTGAAGCGCGCAGTCCACGCCGTTGTGGATGGGCCGGGCCGAAGCGTACGGCTTGAAGTCGATGTGGGCCGGGAACTTTTGGCCCAACCCTTCCAGAAAGGCCGACTCGTCGGCGTCATCCGCGAAAGCCTTGAAGAGCCCCCTCTTGCCCTCCAGGATGCCGCGGCTGCCGGTGAAGCCGAGCTGGGCCATTTCGGCGGCCGTGACGCCGTTTCGGGCCGGCGGCCCGGTGTTGAATCTCTTCTGGAGCGATTCACCGTAGAATTCCATCAGCCCGCCGCATTGGGCCCCGGCCAGGCCCAGGGCGCTGATCATTTGATCCTTCGTCAGATTCAAAAGAAGGCCGGCCGCCACCGCCGCCCCGAAGGCGCCGCAGACCGGGGTGGTGTGAAAGCCGCGGTTCCTCAAGGACGGGTTCATGACGTTGCTTAAGCGGGCCATCATCTCGCACCCGGCGTAGACGGCTTTTACGACCTCCGCTCCGGAGGCGTCGCTCTTCTCCCCCGCGGCCAGAGCGGCCGAGACCACGGACGGAGAGAAGTGATAGAGGGCCAGATCATCGACGTCGTCGAGCTCGAGGCTGTGCGAGGAGATGGCGTTGGCAAAGGCGGCCAACAGGGGAGCGGCCTCGCGCGGGGCGCCGATGACCGTGGCCACGGGCTGGCTTTTCTGGGCGAGGACATACTCTATGGCCACGCGGCCGCTCATGCTCCCGCAGCCCCGGGCGGCCACCCCGAGGTAGTCGAGGATCAATCGCTTCACGGCTTGGGTCATCGCGGCGGGGATGTCTTCGTACCTCAGCCGGCAAAAATAGTCGGCCATCTTTTCTGACAGTGAAGCCATGGGGTTAAATCTCCATCAGGATCGCATCGAGTCATACAGTCCTATGTTAATGTGATTATTTGGCATACCATAGGAATGACTATAGCATTCCTCGGGAACATCCGTCAAGACTCTTCTTCATTGCTCCACGTTCGGCCCGGTCGTGTCTGTTGAGAGCGCTTCAAAAAGCTGTGTCAAGTCCCGCAGAGTTTAAAACTGGGCCTGGCTCTTGCGGCGGCCTCGCTTTTAACGATCAGCCCAAGGCCATGGCCGCCACACCGACGACCATGGCCGCGGCGGCCGGAAGGCGGCGCTTGACCTCGCCTTCGGCCAGGAAGCGGGTTCCCAGGACGGCGCCGATGAGGATGCTCACCTCCCGGGCGGGGGCGACGTAGCTCACCGGCGAGAAGCTCAAGGCGGTGAGGACGAGAATGTAGGCCAAGGGCTCCAAGACGGCCACGGCCAGCGCTGAGCGGCGGTGCGTGACCCACTCGGCCCGGACCTCGCCGGACCGGCGCCAGGCATAGGGGGTCAGCAGAATCAGACGGCCGAGGCTCTGGGCGTAACACAGCAGGATCGGCGGAATGGTCAAGGCGCTGACGGCCTGTTTGTCCCACAGGGTGTAAGAGGCGATGACAGCCCCGGTCAGTAGGGCGAAGAAGACCGCCCGGCCGGATCCAGAGCGGGCGATTTTTGATGGGCCGCCGGCCATGAGAAACACCCCGATCAGGATCAAGGCCGCTCCGCCCAGGGCCAAGGCGGAGGGCCGCTCGTTGAAGAAAACGATCGCCGCGACCACGGCCAACAGGGGCCCCGTGCTGCGGGCCAAAGGGTAGACCAAAGACAGATCGCCGGAGCGATAGCCTCTGAAGAGGAGGAAGAAATACAAGGTCTGAAACAAGACGCTGCCGGCCATGAAGCCGAATTGACTTGGCCCCAGCCGGGGTCTTTGAAAAACCATCACGCCCACGCCCAAGGGAAGGTACAAGACCACGGAGAAGAGCGTGAAAAGGAAGTTGAATCCCGTGGCGCCTTGGGCCCGCTTGGCCAGAAGATTCCAGCCGGCGTGGGCCAAGGCGGCTGCCAAGACCAAGGTGAAGGCCAAGGAGGTCACCGCCCTTTTACCCCCTGAGATCCATTCGCTCTCCGAGCCAAGCGACAGATTATCAGAAAAATGCCGGTCTAATTAAAACACTTTGAGGTGGTTGGGGGGAGAATGGCTCTGCGCTGGCTTCTTCTCGGATAATGCGATGCCGAGCGGTTCGAGGTCGAACTTCAAGACCGTCCTGGAAGCTTATGAGCCCGCAACCATTCTAAAATGAGAGTCTTTTTCAACACTCTCCAATTAAGGCTTGACATGTTATGACGTCTGGACGTTATAATAAGTATCCTTGAAGGGATGAGGCATGATCAATCTGCAAAAGCTGCCCGAGCTCGACAAAAACGACTACAAACCACTTTATGTCCAACTGGGCGACATTCTGGCCGATTACATCCAGGACAAGCGGCTCCAGCCGGACGACCCCATGCCTTCGGAAAGGGATCTCATTAAACGATACGGCGTCTCGCGGATGACGGTCCGTTTAGCCATTCAACGTCTCGAAAGCGACGAAAAGGTGCGCAAGGTCCAGGGCAAAGGCACCTTCGTCGGCCGCCCCAGACACCGGGAGCACATCAGGGGGTTTCAAAACCTGGAAGACG
>CAYXRH010000013.1:0-8327 GCA_964466355.1 uncultured Thermodesulfobacteriota bacterium | reverse complement strand
ATTCGGCCGACGTCTATCCCCCGGCGAGCTGGGCCGAGCAGCTCCAACTGCCTCCAGACGGGCGGGCCCGAGTGATCCGCCGCCTCAAAATGACCGGACAGGCGCCCCTGGCTTTGGAGGAGCGAGTGCTGCCCCTGGACGTGGCGGACGGAATTTCCGCGGATGATTTAAAAAGCAAGCCCATCTTTGATCTCTTGGACGCCAGCCCCGAGACGGAGATCCTGCGCGTGACCTACACCATGACCGCCTCACTCATCTCTCTTCGAGAGGCTGAAGTGATGAGCATTCCCCCTGAGACTCCGGTCCTGGTGCGGACAGGGGTTTACTACAACCGGGCGGAAAGACCGCTCATGATCGGCCGGGTCACCTTTTTAGCCGAACGGGTCGAGCTGCGGTTCGAGTTCCACAAGGCGGACGAGAATTGGGGCGTCGTGACCGTGGTCTGAGGGGGGTGAGCCGCGGCGACGTCCGGGTGCCTCGGGTTCTTAAGCAAAAGGCGAAATGGTATGACATCCCGATGGATTGGGTCAACACCTGTAACCCTCAAGGTATTTAAAGGGCTTTGGATCAGACCATGGAGACCAGACGCCTCAAAGCTGACCTGCTAGTCATCGGCGGCGGCAGCGCCGGCTGCCTGGCGGCCGAGAGGGCTTTGGAGTTGAATCCGAGGCTCAAGGTGGTCGTCTTTGAAAAGGGTGACATCAAATACAGCGGCTCCATCGCCCGAGGCATGGACGCCTTGAACATCGTCGCCATACCCAATTTCACCACTCCTGAACTCTACGTCGAGGCGGCGACCATGTCCTGCGAGGGGATTTTAGACTCCGGGCCGAGCGAGGAGATGGCCCGGCGTTCCTTTGGGCTGTTGAAGAAATTGGAGGGCTGGGGAGTCCATTTTCCAGTGGACGAAAAGGGCCGCTACCGCACCCTGCGCTACCACCCCAAGGGTGAGTTCCTCACGGCCATGAAGGAACCGAATTTGAAGGTGATAATCAGCCGCAAGGCCCTGGAAAGGGGCGCCATGCCCTTGAACAGGATCATGGGGCTGAGGCTGCTCTTGGACGACGGCCGGGCGGCCGGGGCGATGGGTTTGAACGTGCGCACCGGAGAGCTGATCGTCTGCCAGGCCGAGGCGGTCATTCTGGCCGCCGGAGGGCAGGCTCGCTTCTCCCTGCCCAACTCCGGCCATCTCTACGGCACCTTTGACTACCCCGGCAACACCGGCGACGGCTACATCATGGCCTTTGAGGCCGGGGCCGCCCTGACCGGCATGGAGTACTCCCGCCGGACCATGCTCATCAAGGACGCCAACATCCCTCTCCTGGCCATCACCCTCCCTCGGGGAGGCCGCGTCCTGGATGCCTTTGATCAGGTCGTCATGGAAGGGGAATGCCACACCACCAGACCCATGGACGAAGCCTTCGCCCGAGGCCGCGGACCGGTCCGGATCAGGCTCAGCCACCTCGATGAGAAGACCATCGCCCACATCGAGGAGATCCTCTTCACCACCGAGAGGCCGGTCCAGGAGCGATTTTTCAGGGGCCGGGGCGTGGACTTCAGAAAGCAAGACATCGAGCTTTGGCCCACCGAGGCCCAGATTTGCGGCGGCCACGGCCTGGCCGGCGTGGTCATCAACCGCCGGGCCGAAACCGAGGTTCCGGGCCTTTACGCCGCCGGGGACGTGGCCTGCGTGCCCAAGCAGCACCTCACGGGGGCTTTCGTCTTCGGCGAAGCGGCCGCCGAAGGAGCGGTCGAGTTCATCGCCTCCCAGCCCCGGACCGAACTGGACGAAGGCCAGGTTGAGGCCGTCGAACATAGCCGCGACGAGCGCTTCGGGACCGCCGGGCGAGACATCGACGTCCGGGAGCTGGAATACAAGGTCAGGCGCTTCATTGGCGATTACGTCATCTCCCCCAAAAACGCTCACAAACTTCAGCGCTGGCTGGAGTGGGCCGCCCGGTTCGAGAAGGAGATCGACGGCCAGGTTCTGATTCGAAACGGTCACGAGCTCTCAAGGCTTTGGGAGGTGGAGCACATCGTCAAGTGCGCCAGCCTCTCGGCCCGCGCCTCCTTGGAGCGACGGGAAAGCCGCTGGGGCGAGGGCCACTTCAGAACCGATTATCCTGAGCGGGATGATGAGAACTGGCTTTGCCACGTCGTCCTCAGGCGGGGGGATGATCCTGGGGAGATGAAGGTCCAGACCAGGCCCATCGTCGGCTCGAACGAGAAAAAGAGCGCACCGTGCTGATCTCGGACAGCAACATCTTCGTCGACCGGGACCTGTGTTACGCCTGCGGCCTTTGCGTTGAGCGCTGCATCCTCGACAACCTGCGGCTCTCCCTGGCCCCCTGCCGCACGGCCTGCCCGCTGCACATGAATCCCCAGGGTTACGTCAGGCTCATCGCTCAGGGCCGGGAAAGAGAGGCCGCCGAAGAGATGCGGCGCTACACCCCCTTTGGGGCCATCCTGGGCCGCGTCTGTGCGCGGCCCTGCGAGGCGGCCTGCGAACGGAGTCTCATCGACTCCCCGGTGCACATCCGGGCCTTGAAGCGCTACCTGGCCGAGGCCCATCCTGACGTCGCCTTTGAGCCGCCTCGTCTCCCGGCTGAAACCGGAAAGAGGGCCGCCGTGGTCGGCTCCGGACCGGCCGGCCTCACGGCGGCCTATGAGTTGAGGTCAAGAGGTCATTTGGTGACGGTCTTCGAGGCGGCCGGCGAGGTGGGCGGACTGCTGCGCCGCGGCATTCCGGGCTTCCGGCTGCCCAAAGGCGAGGTGAATCGAGCCGTAAGCTTTATTGAGGCCCTGGGCGTGAAGTTCAAGACCGGCGTAGCCGTCGGCTTGAGCCTCCCGTGGGACGAGCTGGAGAGAGGCTTTGAGGCCGTGGTGCTGGCCTTCGGCGCCGGAGGGCCGGCCAGCCCAAACCTTCCTGGCCAGAACCTGAGGGGGGTCATCCAGGGCTTGGATCTCTTAAGCCAGACCAAAGACGGCCTCCCGCCCACCCTCGGCCGGGAGGTCATCGTCATCGGCGGCGGCAACACCGCCGTGGACGCGGCTTTGACGTGTCGAAGAGTGGGTGTGGCCGGGGTCAAAATCGTCTGCCTCGAAAGCCGGGCCGAGATGCCCGCCTTTGCGCCGGCGATAGAGGAGGCCGAGGCGGAGGGAGTCGTTTTAGACAACGGCTGGGGGCCGACCCGGTTCCTGGAAAACGACCGCGGCCGCATCGAGGTGCACCTGGCCCGCTGCGCCTCGGTGACAGACCTTGAGGGCCGCTTCGACCCCGTGTTGGACCATCGCTCGCCGCTCGTCCTGGAAGCTGACAACGTGGTCCTGGCCGTGGGCCAGAGCCTCGACCTTCCAGGACCGCCCCGCCAGTTTTTTGACCAAGGCACGGGCCTGCTGGCCGCCGACCGGCTGACCTTGCAAAGCCCTTGGTCAAGGAAGGTTTTTGTTTGCGGCGACGTTTTGACCGGACCCAGCTCGGTGGCCGAGGCCATGGCCACGGCCAAGGAGGCGGCCCTCTCGGCAGACCGTCATCTGCGCGGCGAGGGTCTCAGATGGGGGCGAGACTTTTGGCGCGGGGCCTTTGTCAGGGACTACCAATCTGATCACGACCGCGCCCGGGGAGGGTCCCGTCGCGCTTCGATAAGGCGGCCGGCCTCTAAGCGGCGGCTGGATGTGGAGGTCGAGCGCGTTTTGTCCAAGGCCGAGGCCAAGGCCGAGGCGGAGCGGTGCTTGAGCTGCGGCCGGGCCTTTGAGATGAACCAGACCTGCTGGTACTGCCTGCCCTGCGAGATCGAATGTCCGGTCGACGCCCTGAAGGTCAGGATGCCCTACCTGGTCCGGTGAGTTTGAATCCCCGGATGAGGCCGGGCCCGAGGGAAAGAAGCCGAGCGATTTGAGAGCTTTTTTAAACGGCCCCAATTTAGAAAGGAGGGCCATGACAAGACATCCTTGACTTTGGCGCCCAGGCGGGGCGCCTGACGTAAAAAGTTAACCAGAGATCAAAGGGCGTGGAGCCACTTTGACCTAACCGCTTCGAGGGGAGGTGTCAAAATGAAAAGAATAAACACAAAAGGCCTGTCGCTGATCCTCATCGCCTTGGCCACGCTGGTGCCGCTCTCAGCGGCCTTTGCCTCCAGCCTGGACGAAATCAAGGCCAAGGGGGAGCTTGTCTTTGGCACCGACGCCACATACCCACCTTTTGAATCCGTGGACAAGGACGGTCGGATCGTCGGCGCCGACATCGACATCGGCGCCGAGGTGGCCCGTCGCATGGGCCTCAAGGCCAAGTTCGTCAACACCGCCTGGGACGGGATATTTCCGGCCTTGAACGGCAAGAAGTTCGACGTCATCATCTCCTCGGTCTCGATCACACCCAAGCGAGAGGAAGCCTACGACTTTTCAATTCCTTACAAGGACAGCGCCCAGATCGTCGTCGTCGCCAAGGAGAATCAGGACATAACGACCAAAGCCGATCTGAAGGGCCGGAAGGTCGGCGTCCAGATCGGCACCACCAGCGAGAAGGAGGCCAAGAAGATCGGCGGCGTGGGCGAGGTCAAAGCTTACTCCACTTTCACGGAACCTTTCATGGAGTTGGCCTTTGGTCGGATCGACGCCATCATCATCAACAAGGCCGTGGCCGCGGTGTTTATCGAGAGATATCCAGACAAATACAAGACCACCGGGGAGCCCTTCTTAATCAAGGAGCAAGGCATCGTCATCCGCAAAGGCGAAAAGGAGCTCAAGGAAGCCATCGACAAAGCCTTACAAAGCATGCTCGACGATGGCTTCATTAAAAAAATCCGAGAGAAGTACACGATCTGACTCTGGCCCAGGCGGCGGAAGGGCCGCCCAAACGGCCTCCGCCGCCGTCAAGGAGGGGCCCATGGGGTTCGACCCGATCTATTTTCTGGAAAACCTCCCCCACCTGCTCAAGGGGGCGGTTTTAACCGTCGAACTGTCAGTCATGGCCATCGCCATCGGCTTGTGCCTGGGGGTCATAATCGGGCTGGTGAGGCTGTCCCCTTTACGGGTCCTGAGATACCCGGCTCTGGCTTACGTCAACGCCATCCGCGGCACACCCCTCCTGGTCCAGCTCTTCCTCATCTACTACGGGCTGCCCCAGGTGGGCGTCAAGCTGGGGCCCTTCGCCGCCGCCTTGGCCGGCATGGCCCTCAACGACGCCGCCTACGTGGCTGAGATCACCAGGGGCGCCGTCCAGTCCATTGACAAGGGTCAATGGGAGGCGGCCCGGGCCACGGGCTTAAGCTCCATCCAGGGCATGACCCACGTCATCTTCCCCCAGGCCTTCAAGCGCATGATCCCGCCTCTGGGCAACGAATTCATCCTGCTCATAAAATCCTCCTCCCTCGTCTCGACCATCGCCATGGTCGAGCTGACCCGGACGGCTCAGCTCATCGCCAGCGCCACCTTCAGGCCCATGGAGCTTTTAGTGGGCGCAGCCATAATTTACCTGGCCATGAATTTAATTTTGCAATACACCCTCTCCCGCGTCGAGGTGAGGCTTTAGGTTGAGACGCCACCGGCCCTTTGGGGTTTAGCCAGGGAGAAAGCGGCCATGATCATCTGTCGCGACGTTCACAAATATTTTGGTCCGCTCCACGTGCTCAAGGGCATAAACGTGCCCATAAAGCCCCATGAGGTGGTCGTCGTCACCCCCGAGATGGATTTCGCTAAAGAGGTGGCTGATCGGATAATGTTCATGGGCGAGGGGCGGCTGATCGACGGCGGCGCACCCCAGGAGTTTTTCAGCCGACCAAAAAACGAGCGAATCAAAAAATTCTTGAGCGAGATTCTTTAAACCCGCCCGCAATCCGAGACAAAGAGACCAGAATCCAAAACCCCGGCTTCAAGGCTTGGTCGCCCTTTTTCTGGCGACGATGCCCCATCCGCCACAAAACAAGATTAGCACATGGACTTCTCCCCGCAGCAAACTACGGCGAATTCTCAAGTTAAAATAAACGAGAGCGGCCCTTTAGGGGGTCAAGTCCAAATTCTGGTGGAAAAAAACTCGCCTCACCAGCCGGTCCTCCATTATCATTGGCCCGGGCAAGGATGCATCCCAAATGATTGCCAAAAATTATCGGACATCACCGCCGGGTGATGGATTGGCCTCAGGAAGATCAGATGTATCGTTGAATATTGAAACAATATCGCTAACCAGCCAAATTCAGGTATAAAACAAGATAGATTGTGGTTGCAGTTTGCTGGGCTGGGGTGTAGTATTGTTGCATAAAGCAACGAAGCCTTGGGGGCACTTTAAGGAGCTTGAAAACATTTTCTTATTAATGTCAACGGGTTGAGCTTGATCAGGCTCGAATGGCACGAAAATTCTATGGCCAGGGACCGATGGACGTGACGGCCGCCTCAAAGATGGTTACCAGCCTGCCCGTTTTTGGGGTCGAGGGCCCCCCAACATCGAGCGGCGGACGATGGGCCCGGTCAGGAGAAAGGGAGGTCATGAGCTTCCTGGGGTTGGCATCAAAGATCAGAGTCCGCTTGGTGTTGGGCTTTCTGGCCGCCTTTCTGGGCATGGCCCTCTTCGGGGTCATCAGCTACCGCTATTTCATCAACGTGGAGGACAAGCTCCTCTTCCTCAGCCAGGCCGACGGCCTGCTCAACACCTTTCTGGAGGCCAGGCGCTACGAGAAGAACTACTTCCTCTACGGCCACGAAAAGGATTTCGAGCAAGCCCTAACCTATCTGAGTGACTTCGACCGGCTGCTCAAATCCCAGCGGCGCCATCTGATCGAGAAGGTCGGCGGCGAAGCATACGACCGATTGCGGTCCCTGGCCGAAGCCTACCGGGATCATTTCGAGCGGATTCATGGGCTGATGACCGAGGGTGGTTCCCCTGACGGTCGGGCCGAGGAGACTATCAGGGCCCTCCGCTCTCTGGGCCAGCAGTTGATCGCTGGCGGCGAGGAGCTGGCCGCCCAGGAAAGGAGGAGCATCCAAGCCCTGCTCCAAAACTACCGGCCCCTGCTCATCGCCTTTCTCCTGGCCTTGAGCGGCATCGGGGCCCTGATGGCCTATTTCCTCATCATCCGGCTGGTCAGGCCGCTTCACTCCATCGAGGAGGCGACCAAGATCGTGGCCGAGGGAGAGTACCAAACCATCCCCTGGTCCGGTCGGCGAGACGAGATCGGCAGCCTGGTCCAGGGCTTCAACCGCATGGTCGGGCAACTGCGCCAGAACAACGAACGGATGATCCAGACGGAGAAGCTGACCGCCCTGGGCACCCTGACCAGCGGCGTGGCCCACGAACTGAACAACCCGCTGAACAACATCTCCACCTCCTGCCAGATACTCCTCGAGGAGATGGGCGGAGGCGTATCCGACTACCACCGCCAGTTGCTGGCGGCCCTTGAGGAACAGGTCAGCAAGGCCAAGGACATCGTCAGCCTGTTGCTGGAATACGCCCGCCAGCGCGAGTTCGAGCTGCGGCCAGAGGATCTGCGGGCCGTGGTCGAGGAGACCCTCAAGCTGATCAAGGGCGAAATCCCAAAAGAGATCGAGGTCCGGCTGGATATTCCGCCCGGCATCTCGGTGGCGATGGACAAGGTCCACCTGGTCCAGGCCCTCATAAACCTGATCATGAACGGCATCCAGGCCATGCCCCACGGCGGCCGGCTGACCCTGACCGGCCGCGCCTCAGCCTTTGTCGAGGAGGCCAGCCTGGAAGTCAGCGACACCGGCGGCGGCATCCCGCCGGAGATCATGCCCCGCATCTTCGACCCATTCTTCACCACCAAAGAGGTCGGCCGGGGCACCGGCCTGGGCCTGTCCATCACCCACAGCATCATCACCCGCCACCAGGGCCGCAGCCAGGTCCACAGCCAGCCGGGGCAAGGCGTCACCTTCCGTCTGACCCTGCCCCTGCGGGCGGGGCGGGGCTGAGCCATGTCCAGACGACCCCGGCTCCTGATCGTCGAAGACGACCCCCTGGCCCGGCGCAACCTGGAGCACATCCTGCTGCGCGGCGACCAGTACGACGTCGAGACGGCCTCTGGCGGCGTGGAAGCTCTGGACATGCTCTCCGAGCGGCCCTACGACCTGGTCTTGACCGACCTGCGCATGGACGGGGTCGATGGCATGCACCTCCTAAAAGATGTCAAGAAGCGCCACCCCGCCACCGAGGTCATCATGCTCACCGCCTTCGCCTCGGTCGATTCGGCCATCGAGGCCATGAAGCGAGGGGCTTTCCACTACATCTCCAAACCCTACAAGATCGACGAGGTCCGGGCCCAGGTCAACCACGCCCTGGAGAACAAGAAGCTCAGGGAAGAGGTCCAGGAACTCAAGCG
>CAYXRH010000012.1:23811-24904 GCA_964466355.1 uncultured Thermodesulfobacteriota bacterium | reverse complement strand
CTCATGCTCCGGGCTCGCCAGCGCTACGGCTTTGCCTTGGGCTCCTGCCGGGAGCCCCTGGCCGCCCTCGTGGTTTCAGGCAAGGCCCGCGTAGCCTATCAGACCGACCCCATCCGCGAACAGTATCTGGCCCCCCTGGCCCTGGCCGCCGGCAAACCCCTGAACCTGCCCCCACCGCCCCATCTCTTCCCCAGCCCAGCGGCCGTGGCCTCCCTCAAGGACAAGCTGGGCGCCATGGGAAAGGCTCCCTTTGCCGTGGCCCTGGTCGGCGGCGGCTTTTCCACCAAGCTCTGGCCCCTGGAGCACTGGCGGCGCCTGCTCGCCCGGCTGACCGCGGCCCTGCCCGTGGTCCTGCCCTGGCAGGGGCCGGTTGAGCGGGCCAGGGCCGAAGGGGCCTCAACGGCCACCTCCAGGGCCACGGCGGCCCCGGCCCTGAACCTGGTTGATCTGGCCGCTCTTTTGGCTGAGGCGGCCGTGGTCATCGGCGGCGACACCGGGCCATTGCATCTGGCCGCGGCCCTGGGCCGGCCGACCGTGTCCTTTTACGGCCCCACCCTGGCCAGACGCAACGCCCCGCCAGGGCACCCGGCCGTTCAAAGCCCGGTGGAGTGCGTTGGCTGCGTCCAGCGGCGCTGCCCCAAGGGCCGGCCGGATTGTCTGGCGGCCATCACCCCCGAGGCAGTCTGGGGGGCCCTGAGGCCGCTCATCTGAGCAGGTCTCGGGCCGCGGCGACGACCCTGTCCACGGAAATCCTCTCCAGGCAGCCCGGCTGAAGGGGGCAGGCCCTTTTGAAGCAGGGGGCGCACTCGGCCTCGGCCTGGAGGATTTTTTGTCTTTGGCCCCGGGGGCCGGTCTGGCGGGGATCGGTCGGGCCGAAAAGGGCCACCAGGGGCGCGCCCACGGCCGCGGCGAGGTGCATCAGGCCCGAGTCGTTGGTCAGAAGCACGTCCAGGCGGCTCATCAAGGCCGCGCTGCGATCGAGGGGGATGCGGCCAGTGAGGTCAACCGCCCGCCGGCCGATGACCTGGGCCGCCTGCTGACCCAGAAACCTCTCCTCGGCCGAGCCGAAGATGACCGCCCGACCGCCGCTCTC
>CAYXRH010000012.1:19831-23801 GCA_964466355.1 uncultured Thermodesulfobacteriota bacterium | reverse complement strand
CCGCCTGTCCGAACCAGGCCGCGGGCCAGCGCTTGGCCGGGCCAAAGGCGGCCCCAGGCGCCAGACCGACCAACCGCTCGCCCGAGGCCAAGCCCAGGTCGGCCCGCCACTCATCGGCCCAGGCGGCCGCCGCGGGGCTTAAGGATATTCTGGGCCTCCGCTGGGGTGTGGGCAGGCCGAGAAAGGTCAGGAGGCCGAGATAATACTCCACCTGGTGCTGGCTCTTTAAAGGCGCGATGGCCGGCACCGCGTCGGTGAGGAGGAGCCGGCGGCCATCCCGGGCGTAGCCGATGATGCGCTCGAGTCCGGCCAGACGGAATATCAGGGCCGAGTCAAAGGAGTTGGGCAGCAGCAGCCCCGCCCGGAAGCGGCCGGCCAACTCCGCGGCCAGGCGCCGGCGTCCCGAGAGGCCGTGGTGGACTCCTTGGGGCTGGTAGATGATCAGCTCGTCCAGGCGAGGATCGGCCTCAAAGAGGGGGGCGGTCCAGGGCGCGGCCAGGAGGCTGAGACGCCAATGGGGCAGGGCTTTCTTGAGATTGTCCAGGCAGGGCGCGGCCATGACCGCGTCGCCGATCCAGTTGGGGGCCCTGATTAGAAGGTCGCCTTCGGCCCCGAGGGGGCGGCCGGCCCGTTTGATCACCCCGGCGATGGGCCCTCGGCGGGCGGCGGCGTCTTTGATTGAGCGCCACAAGGCATCCTCGTCGCTGAGTTCGATCTCCAGTTCAGCTACGCCGACGGGTCGTTTCATTCCCGGGGCCAGGCGGGAGAGCTTGGTCCAGTCCTTGGCGGTGGTGACGATGGCCTCGGCCTCAAAAGCTTCGGCCCGCCGGGTGATGAGCTCGATCTGGGCCGGTTTGTAACGCTGATGGTCGGACAGGGCCAACAGGTCCACCTCTTTGGGGTCCAGGGACTGGAGGGACCGGCTCGCCTCCTCGGGCCGGGCCACGCCGGCGACGAAGAGAACCCGGCGGCCTTCTATGTCCATGTCGGCGCCGCTCATGGGGTCAATGACGCCGCTGAGGCGATGCCGGGCCGTCCACACGGGCCGGTGGGGGGCCAGACGGCCGAGGAGTTGGGCCGCCTTTTGAGCCGCGATCCGGTCTTCGGCCCGGGTGAGGATGAAGCCGTCGGCCCGCCGCAGAGCCGCCGGGCTCTCCCGCAGGGGGCCGGCGGGCAGGAGGCGGTGGTTGGCCAGGGGCTGGGCGGCGTCCAACAGAACCAGGTTCAGGGAGCGGGCCAGGGGCAGGTGCTGGAAGCCGTCGTCAAGAAGGATGACGTCGGCGCCGTGTTTCTGGGCCAGCCTGGCTCCGGCGCGGCGGTCAGAGCCGGCGACGACCATCAAGCCGGCCATTCCGGCCAGAATTAGGGCCTCGTCGCCGGCCATCTCGGGGTCGTCTTCGGCTGAGATCAGCCGCGGGCCTTTGTCGACATGGCCGCCGTAGCCTCTGATGATCGCCGCCGGCTTGAACCCGGCGGCGATCAACTCCTGGGCCAGGCGGCCGCCCAGGGGGGTCTTGCCCGTGCCGCCGATGACCAGGTTGCCGACGCTGATCACGGGCAGGGGGCTGGGCTGGCTCTTCAAAATTCCGTGGGCGTAAGCCCATGATCTCCCGCGGCCGAGGAGGCCGTACACCCAGCTTAATGGGCTTAAGCCCAATATTATAAATGCGGCCCACAGAGGTGGCTGCGGCGCCCAAAGACGGCGGGCGAGGATGTCAAGCCCCAGGCTCACCAGCCCATCACCTCCGCGATGAGTTCAACGGCGCGTTCGGCCGCGCCCCGGTGGCTCAGGAAGACCCTCTGGGCGGCGCGGCCTCTTTTTTGGGCCAGGCGCCCGTCGCTCAACAGCGGCTCAACGGCCCGGAGCAGGGAATCAGCGTCGCGCACGAGCTGTCCGCCGCCGGCCCCAAGCAGCGCCTTGGCCTCGTCAACGAAGTCTTCCATGTACGGCCCAAAGAGCACCGGCACGCCCAGGGCGGCCGGCTCCAGGGGGTTGTGGCCCCCGAAATAGAAGAGGCTGCCGCCGACAAAGGCCGCCCGGCCGAGGCCGTAAAGGGAGCTGAGGCGGCCGAGGGCGTCCACCAAAAGCACGTTCGCTTCTTCATCGAGTCTTTCCCGGCGGCTGAAGCGGGCCATTTTTAAACCCCGGCCTTTGATCAACCGCGCCGCCGTCTCGAAGCGGGGCCGGTCACGGGGGGCCAGAATCAGGGCCAAGTCCGGCCGGTTCTTCTGGAGGCGGACGAAGGCTTCGAGGACGATCTCCTCCTCGCCCTGGTGGGTCGAACCAGCCACCAGAACCGGGCGGTCTGGGCCGAGGCCATAGCTGGCCGGGTCAGGGGGCTTGGGCGCGGGTTGGTCGTACTTGAGGGAGCCGGTCAGCCTGATCAGCACCTCGGGGCCGAGATTCAAGGTGGCCAGGCGCTCGAGGTCTGTTTGGCCGGACAGGGCGATGCCGCCCAGTTGGGCGTAGACGCTTTTGAAAAACCATTTAAAAAGGTGGTGGCCGCGGTGGCGGCTGGGCGAGATGCGGAAGTTGACCACCACGCTGGGGGCCTTGAAGCGGCGGCAGGTTCTCAGCGCGTTGGGCCAGAGATCGGTCTCGATGATGATGAGACCTGAGGGTCTCAATTTGTGAACGAGCCGATGGACCGCCGGCCAGAGATCCAGCGGCGCGACGAAGGCCTCGTCGATCAGGCCGGCTTGGCGCTGGGCGAGAGCGAGTTCAAAGCCCGTGGCCGTGGCGCTGGAAAGCCACAATTTTATATCAGGCCGCCGCCGTCTCAGGACAGCCAGCAAGGGCCGCGCCGACAACACCTCGCCCACGGACAGAGCGTGGATCCACAGCCCACCGGGCTCAAAATCGGGCGGCTTGAGACCGAGCCGCCGGGCTAAGGCTCCGCGCCCCCGGCGATGGGCGTGAACGAGACCCCAGGGCAAGATCAACCCGCCCGCCAAAGTCTGGGCGAGGTTGTAGAGAGTGTAAGCCAGGGCCTTCATTGGCGCAGGGTGGCCAGCAGATAGGCCCCGCTCAAGGCGAAGATCAGGTTCGGCAGCCAGGCGGCCAAGACCACCGGCAGGGTTCCTGAGTGGCCCAGGGAGCGGGACAAGCCGAAGAAGACCAGGTAGACGAAGGCCACGGCCACGCCGAGGCCGACCCCCCGGGCCATGCTCGCCTCGTGGGGCTGACGCAGGGTCAAAGGGATGGCCAAAAGAGTGAGCACGGCGCAGACAAAGGGCAGCGAAAACTTGATCTGCCGATCGACCTGGTAGGGCGTGGCCTCGTAGCCTTCCCGCTGGAGCTGGGCGATGTAAACGTCGAGTTCGTCCAGGCTCATCTCGTCGGCCGATTTTTCAACGTATTGGAAATCCTCGGGCCTCTCGGGCAGGATGACGTCCCGCTTTGCAAAGCGCTCCACCTTGGTCACGCCTTCAGGGCCGAGGGTCTTGTCCACGCCGTCGGTGAAGGTCCATCGCCCGTCGTGAAACCGTCCCTGAAAGGCGTCGAGGCGACGGGTCAGGTTGAAGTCCGCGTCAAAGAAATAGAGGCTCACGCCCTCCAATATCCCCTCCTTTTTGTGAATGCGGCGGATGTTGTAAATGGCCCGCTCGGAGCGGTACCAGCCCTTGAACCGCTTGAAGTAGGCCTTCTGCTCCGTGTGATGGCGCATTTCGTAGTGCCACAGTTGGGAGGCCCTGGCGTTGGTGTAAGGCACCACCCCCTCGGCCAGGGCGAAGGTGAGGAGGCTTATGAACAGGGCCACCAGGAAGAAGGGCAGACTGAGCCGATACATGGACACCCCGCTGGCCTTGAGGGCCACGATTTCGTTGTGGCGGTGCATCAGCGACAGGGTGACGATGACGGCTAAAAGCACCGACACGGCGCCCATCTGGAGGATGATCCAAGGCAGCTTGTAAGCAAAGTAGGCCAAGACCTCCCCCAAGGTGGAGCGGTACTCGATGAAGTTGTCGA
>CAYXRH010000012.1:9149-19821 GCA_964466355.1 uncultured Thermodesulfobacteriota bacterium | reverse complement strand
GCCGGGTCCACCAGGAAGTGGTCGCTTCCGTCCAAAAAATCGACCAGGAGATAGACGAAGACGAAGATGCCCAGAAGAAGCAGGAAATAGCGCCAGAATTCCCGGAGCATGTACTCGATCACGACGCGCATTCAAAGGCCTCTCGAACCTCTCAACCCGAAGTGTCTTTTTAAAACCGCGTCCAGCTCCATCAAGACCCATGGCCTCTCGTGGGCCGTGCGGATGATGAGGTAGACGGTCAGGGCGCTGAAGACGATGTTGGGCAGCCACAATCCGAGGAGGGGCGGGTAGAGCCCGGTCTCGCCCAGCCCCTTGGCGGCCATGTACAAGAGATAGTAGCTCAAAAACGCGCTCACGGCCAGAATCAGGCCGCTGTAGGTCCGTCGCAGCCGGGTTTGAATGCCCAGAGGCATGCCCAGCAAGCCGAGGCACAGGCAGGCGAAGGGAATGGACAGCCGCTCGTGGAAGACCATGAAGTGGAGATAGTATTCGAGGCTTCCTTTTTTAAGTTTCGCCATTTTATTAAGCAGTTCGCCCATTTTGAGCTCTTCACGATGGCGGCCGCCGGCGCGGCGGGCGGCGGCCATCTGGCGGACGTCGATCTTGAGGTCATAGGTGGCGAAGCTGATCGTTTCGGTCCGCACTCTGTCGGCGGAGAGCCGGTCGATGACGCCGTTAAACAGCCTCAGGGCCAGGGAGCGCTCGGCCGGGTCGCGCAGCAAGACCCCTTTCTTGGCCAGGATGACGGCCGAGTTCTGGGGATCGCGCTCGTCCGAGATGAAGATCCGGTTCAATCCCCAGGTTCTGGGGTTCACCGCCTCGACGTAAAGGACCAGCCCCTCGAAGTCGTCGATGAAGACGCGCTCCCTGATGACCACCTCGGCCCGGGAGGAGGCCATGTGGAAAAGATGGTCCCGCAGCGCCGTGTTGGCCCTGGGGAGAAGGTGGACAGAAACGAACAAGGTCAGAGTGAAGCCTATCAGGGCCAAGGTCAGGACGGCGGGCAAAAGCTGATAGAGGTTCACCCCGGCCCCCTTGAGGGCCGTGATCTCGTTGTCGGCCGAGAGGCGCATGAAGGTCAGGACCACGGCGAAGAGAACCGACATCGGAATGGTGAAGACGAAGAAATAAGGCGCCGCGTAGATGAAGAGCTTGATGATGTCCAGACCGGAGACGCCCCGGTTGACCATCATCTCGGTCAGTTGGAGGATGCGCGAGATGAGGAAGATGAAGGTGAAGATCAAAAGAGCCAACAGAAAGGGGGTTATCAGCTCCTTGAAGATGTAGCGGTGAATGATCTTGATCACGGCCGGACGTCAGCCACTGAATTGCATCTGGTAAAGCTTGTAGTACTCTCCCTGGAGAGTCATCAGCTCCTCGTGCCCGCCCTCTTCCTCGATCCGGCCGTCCACCAGAACGACGATGCGGTCCGCGTTTTGGATGGTCGAGAGCCGGTGGGCGATGACCAGGGTCGTGCGGCCGCGCATCAGGTTGTCGATGGCCTGCTGGACGTAGAACTCTGACTCGGTGTCCAAGGAAGAGGTGGCCTCGTCGAGGATGAGGATGGGCGCGTCCTTCAAAAGCGCCCGGGCGATGGCCAGCCGCTGGCGCTCTCCACCGGAGAGGAGGACGCCCTGCTCGCCGATCTTGGTGTCGTAGCCCTCGGGCAGGGCAGAGATGAAGTCGTGGGCGTAAGCCGCTTTGGCGGCCTGGATGATCTCCTCTTCGCTGGCCTCGGGCCGGCCGTAGGCGATGTTGCCGCGGACGGTGTCGTTGAAGAGGATGATGTGCTGGGTGACCAGGCCGATCTGGCGCCTCAGCGAGGCCATGGTGACGTCGCGGACGTCCACGCCGTCGATGCGCACCGTCCCGCCCTTCACGTCGTAAAAGCGGGGCAGAAGGTTGACCAGGGTCGTCTTGCCCCCGCCGCTCGTCCCGGCGATGGCCACGATCTGTCCGGCGGCCACGGTCAGATTTATGCCGTTCAGGACGGGCTCGCGATCGTAGGTGAAGCTGACGTCGTCGAATTCGATGTCCCTCTTTATCGGCGCCAGCTCCTTGGCTTCGGGGCGATCCGTGATCTCGGGCTCGGTGTCGAGGATGTCGAAGACGCGCTCGGCCGCGGCCAGGCCCCGCTGGATGTGGTTGTGGGCCCGGGCCAGCTTCTTGACCGGGTCGTAGAGCAGGATCAAGGCGGCCATGAACGAAAAAAAGGTTCCGGGCGTGGACTGACCGGTGATGACCTGATGTCCGCCGTAGCCCAGAATGATGGCCACGCCCACGCCGCCCAGGGCCTCCATGACCGGCGAGGTGAGGGCCTTGACCTTGACCTCCTTCATCGTCAGGTTCAGCAGACGACGGGAAATGGCCGTGAACCGGGAGATTTCCTGAGCCTCGCCGGCAAAGGCCTTGACCGCCCTGGCGCCAGTGATGGTCTCCTGGAGCATAGTCGTCATGTCGGCCGTGGTTTGCTGGTTCCGGGTGGACAGGCCTCGGACCCACTGGCCGAACTTGACGAAGGGGACCATGGCCACGGGGAAGATGATGACGGCGATGAGGGCCAGTTTCCAATCGCGGTAGAAGACGACTCCCATGAGGCCGAGGACGGAGAAGAGGTCCCTGAAACCGCTGGCCACGGCCCGGGAGACCGAATCCTGGATCAGGTTGACGTCATTGGTCAGCCTCGAGATCAACACGCCGCTGGGGGTGTGGTCGTAGAAGCTCAAGGAGAGCCGCTGGAGATGGACGTAGATCAACTCCCTCATTTCGGCCACGACGTGCTGTCCGACCCGGTTCATCAAGACTTCCTGGCCGTAGGTCGCCGCGCCCTTGAAAAGTTGGATCAAGAAAAAGGCCAGGGGCAGGATGAGGATCATGCGACCGGCGTGCTCGGGGTTATCCTTGGCCGACATGAAGATGTCGTCCAAGAGGGGCTGGACCATCCAGGCCAAGGCGGCGGTCAGTCCGGCCACGGCGATCATGCACGCCGTGGCCAGGCTCAAGTGCGGCCAGTGGGGGATGATCAGCTTGCCGACCCGTTTGTACAAGCTCACTCGGCTGCTCTCCCGACCAGAAGCTCCGCGATCTTGTCCGCGGCCCGCTTCACCGCTCCGGGCCGGCCCAGCCGCTCCTTGACCTCGATCAGCTCGGCGACCATCTTCTCTCGGGCGGGGCCGTCGTCGATCAAGGGCAGAATGGCCGCCGCCATGGCTGCGGGGTTGGCCGCTGATTGAATCAGCTCCGGGACCACGTCCCGGCCGGCGATGAGATTGGGCAAGGCCACGCGGGAAACCCCTTTGACGATACTCCGTGCGATTAAGTAACTCAAATACGTGCCCTTGTAAACCACCACCATCGGCGTCAAGCACCAGGCCCCCTCCAAGGTGGCTGTGCCCGAGCAGACCAAGGCGGCCCGGCAGGCGGCCAGGGCCTCCCGGGCCCGGCCCTTGATCACGGCCACCTCAATCTGGCCCAGATCCGAAGGCCAGGGGAGGCGTTCGAGGCCGGGGGCGATGGGGATAACGAACTGAAGCTCTGGTTTTATCTTTTTCAGTCTGCGAGCCGCCTCGAGCATGGGGGGCAGGTGCCACTTGACCTCGTTCGTCCGGCTGCCCGGCAAAAGGCCGATCAAGGGCCGGCTCTCCTTGAGGCCGGCCTGAATCAGAAACCGCTGCGCGTGGCCGGGGTCAAAAGCCGGCCGGTCGGCCAAGGGGTGGCCCGGGAAAAAGACCTCCATCCCCCGGGCCTTGAAGAACTCGACCTCAAAAGGCAGGATGGGCAAAAGCTGGTCAGCGCACCGGGCCAGGATCTTGACCCGGCCGGTGCGCCAGGCCCAGACCTGGGGGGTGACGTAGTAGCTCACCGGGATCTTGAGTCGGTGGGCCAGCTTTATTAGACGCAGATTGAATTCCGGAAAATCGACGGCGATGAGGCCCTGGGGCCGATCCTGTCTGAGCCTTTTTTTGAGCAGGCCTAAAATCCTCAAGAACCGGCCCACGGCGGGCAGGACCTCAAGGAAGCCCATGACGTTTATCTGGCTCGCCTCGGCCAAGAGCTCCACCCCGGCCTGGGCCATCTTGGCCCCGCCGAATCCGTAGAAGCTCATCTGCGGCTCTTTTTGTCTGAGGCTTTGGATCAGGGCGGCGGCGTGGGCCTCTCCAGAAGCTTCGCCGGCCACGACCATGACCCTAGCCGTCAAGGGCCGGCTCCCGGGCGATCTGATCCATTATGCCCAGAGCCACGGCCAGGGCTTGCCTGGCCTCCGGGCCGCCGACCAGCGGCCGGGTCTGGTCATTGACGGCGCGGACAAAGGCGGCCAGCTCGGTCTCCAGGGGGTCGGTGTGGAGGAAATCGAGGCGACGGGCCATCACTCCGGGAAGGACCTCCTCGCCTTCGCCGTCGCCTCTCGTAAACACGGACAGACGGCGCTCGGCGCAGTCCACTTTGAGATACGAGTCTGGTTGGAAGATCTGAATGAGGCGGCTCGGCCGGGAGGAGATGCGACTGGCCGTCAGATTGGCCACGCAGCCCGAAGGGAACTCCAGCCGGGCGTTGGCCACGTCGGTCCGGGCGGTGATCACCTTGGCGCCGAGGGCCTTGGTCTCAACCGGCGGGGTTTTGAGCAGACCCAAGAGGATGTCAATGTCGTGGATCATCAAGTCCAAAACCACGTCCACGTCAATGCCGCGGCCGCGGTACTGGGTCAGCCGGCGCACCTCCACGAACAGCGGCTGGGTGAGGTGAGGGCTCAAGGCGGCCACGGCCGGGTTGAATCTTTCCAAATGGCCGACCTGCAAAACGAGGTTGTGGTTTTGGGCCAGGCGGATGAGCTGGTCGGCCTCGTCTAAAGTGGCCGTGATGGGCTTCTCCACCAGACAGTGGATCCCGGCCGAAAGCAGGTCGCCGGCCACGAGGCCGTGGGCCTGGGTGGGCACGGCGATGCTCGCCGCCTCGCAGCGGCCGATGAGATCCAGGTGGCTGAAGCAGGGTTCGGCGCCGAAGTCCCGGGCCGCCCGGCGAGCCCGCTCCGGGATGACGTCAGCCACGGCGACGAGCTCGACATCTCTTAAGCGGGCGTATTTCTGGGCGTGAAAGTAGCCCAGGTACCCCACGCCGGCCACGCCGATCTTGAGCCGCCTCATGGAATCGAATCCCCCACCGCCAGGACGCAGATGTCGTTCTCATCGGCCAGGGCGAGCATCTCCAATCTATCAAAGCACAGCGTCCGGCCGGCTTCCAAGACCAAAGCGCAGCACCCGGCCTCGAGCATGGTGGCCATGGTTTGGGCGCCCACGGCGGGCAGGTCGAAGCGCAGATCCTGATTCGGCTTGGCCACCTTGACGACCACGGCCCGGCCCCGGCCGAGGCGTCCTCCCCGGCGGATCGTCTCGTCGGTTCCTTCCGAGGCCTCCACGGCCAGCACGGTCCGGGAGCGGACGACGAGGCACTGGCCGATGTCAAAACGTCCCAGGTCCTTGGCCAGCTCGAAGCCGTAGCGGGCGTCGGCCAGAATGCGTTTGGTCGGCTTGCGGCGGCTGAGCACGCCGGGCGGGACGAGGAGGGCGGGCAGAAAGAGGGTCGAGGCCCGGATGGCGATCCCTTCGTCCTCCAAAACCTGGGCCACGAAGCGCAGGAAGGCGTCGTCGTGGAGGCGGGGCATTCTTTTGATCTTCGTCAGCAGGCTGAGGCACTTGCGGTCGGGCCTGAAATCGCTCGAAAAGAAACGAAGCTTGCTCACCGCCCCGAGCATGACCGCCTCGCTCACTCCGGCCCGGTGAAAGGCGTCAACGATGCGGCCGATCTGGCCCAGCTTGATCCAGTGGACCTCGTCGGCCGAGCGGTTGAGGGTCAAATCGGCCTCGCCTTCGAGGGCGGCGACGACGACCTTGAAACCTTCCTCTTTGGCCCGCCGACAAAACAGAAGCGGAAACTGACCGCCGCCGGCGATCACTCCAATTTGTTTGGCGGGTTGGGCTGACATATGCCGCGTTCTGAGGCTCGGATGAATTCCACGAGGCGCCCCACCTCGGGCACGTGGCCCAGTTCGGCCTCGACTTTTTTAAGCCGGGTGGCCATGACGCCGTCTTTTTTGCGGAAAAGAATCCGATAGGCCTCCTTGAGGTGGTTCAGCTTCTCCTCGCCGAAGCCTCGGCGGGTCAGGCCGACGGTGTTCAGCCCGATGAGCCGGGCCCGGTATCCGGTGGCGAGACAGAAGGGCGGCACGTCGCGATCCAGGCCCGCCCTGGCGCCGATGAAGGCGTGGGTCCCGACGCGGCAGAACTGTTGGATGGCCGCCAGACCGCTGATCACGGCCCAGTCTTCCACGACCACGTGTCCGGCCAGGGTGACCAAGTTGACCAGAACGACGTGGCTGCCGATCTGGCAGTCGTGGGCCACGTGGGCGTAAGACATGATCATGTTTTCGTCGCCGAGGCGAGTCACGCCGCCGCCGTGCGGGGTGCCCCGGTTCAAGGTGGTGAACTCGCGGATGACGTTTTTTTGGCCGATGACGAGATGTGTCTCCTCCCCCTGGTAACTGACGTCCTGGGGGTCGGTGCCCAGGGAGACGTAAGGGTAGATGCGACACTCCGGACCGATGGTGGTGCAGGACTTGATCATCACGTGAGCGTCGATCTCGGTTCCAGCGCCGATGAATGTCTTTTCTTCGACGATGGAATAAGGCCCGACGACGACTCCTCGGTCCAGTTCAGCTTTGGGCGAGACCACGGCGGTCGGATGTATTTTAACGCTCAAGATGCAACCCCTTACCCGTTCGCGACCATGAAAGATGCCAACAATTCAGCCTCAGCCACCAGCTCCTCGCCCACGTGGGCCTGGCCGGCGAATTTCCACACCCGGCTTCCCGCCCGCAGGGACTCGACGGTGATGACGAGACTGTCTCCTGGTCTGACCACGCGTCGGAAGCGGACCTTGTCCAGGCCGAGGAAGTAGACTGGATCGCCTTTTTTATACTCGGGCGTGGCCAGACAAGCCATCACCCCGGCCACCTGGGCCATGGCCTCCAAGATCAACACCCCGGGCATGATCGGATCGCCCGGGAAGTGGCCCACGAAGAACGGTTCGTTCATGCTCACGTTCTTCAAGCCGACGATCCTCTTGGCCTCCATGTCCAATTCCAATATGCGGTCAACCAAGAGAAAAGGAGGACGGTGGGGCAAGATCTTCAATATTTCAACGATGTCCATCGTCAAAGTCTCTACCCTTTCTTTTCTTGGTTCAATCTGGCCTCCATTTCGGCCAGACGCCGTTCCAACTCCTTGACTCGGCGCACCAATTTGGGCAGCTCGGGCAGCGTCTGCCAGATGCGCAGGTTGGTCATGCGCCCTCGGGCCGGGGTGCCGGCGACGATTGAATCCGAGGGGATGTCCGTCACCACCCCTGAGCCGCCGACGATCATGACTCGATCGCCGATCTTGATGTTGTCAGCCACGCCGACCTTGCCGCCCAGGACGCAGTTCGCCCCGATCATGCTCGAGCCTGAGATGCCCACCTGGGCGACGAGGATGGTGTTGGGACCGAGCTTGACGTTGTGGGCCACCTGGACCAGATTGTCGATCTTGACTCCGGAGCCGATGGCGGTGGTGTCAAAAGTGGCTCTGTCCACGGTGGAGTTGGCCCCGATCTCCACCTCGTCGTTGATGACCACCGAGCCCTGTTGGGGCACCTTGAGGTGACGGCCGTCCGGACGCTGGGCGTAGCCGAACCCGTCGGCGCCGATGACCACGCCGGGGTGGATGATGCATCCATGGCCTAAACTGACGCCCTTCATCAGCACGGCCTGGGGATGGATGACGCACCGGGCGCCGATTTTGACCTCAGGGCCGATAAAGGCCAGGGGGTGGACGATGGTCTCGGGGCCGATGACCGCTTTGGGGCCGACGTAGGCCAGGGGATAGACTCTCGCCGTGGGATCCACCTGGGCCGATTCGTCCACCACGGCCCTCGGATGGCTTCCGGCGGGGTGGATCTCGGGGGTCAGAAAAGCCCAGGCCGCTTGAGCCATGGCCAACCTGGGGTCAGCCACCTTGATGAGGGTTATTGGGGCCTCGACGGGCATTTTTTTCGGCACCAGGACCGCTCCGGCCCGGGTGGCGCTCAAGGCGTCGGCAAATTTAGAGCTGACCAGGAAGCTCAAATCCTCGGGGCCGGCCAAACTCAACGGGGCCACGCCCTTGAGGACTTTGTCAGCCCCACCTCGGACCTCCCCCTGGACCAGGGCAGCGATATCGGCCACGGTCTTGGTCATGACCCTACTTGGCCTTCTTCTGGCCCGGCTTGGCGCTGGCCGGATACTTTTCGTTGTAAGCCTTGATCACCTGATTGGTGATGTCCACGGCGGCGTTGGCGTAGATCACTCCGGCCCGGGAGTTGAGGACGAGGTCATAGCCTTCCTGGAGTCCGATGTCGCGGATCAAGGCCATGGTCTGGTTGAATATGGGGCGGGTGCGCTCCATCTCCAACTGCCGGATGCGGGCCTGGGATTCCTCGTAGAGCTCCCTGTAGGCCCGGGACTTCCGTCCCACCTCGCTCTCCAGGCTGAACCGGGCCGACTCCGAAAGGAGGCCGGCCCCCTTTTCGAGCTTGGTCCGGATTTCTTCGATCTCCTTCTCCTTGGCGTTGAGTTCGTTTTGGATTTTATCCACCTCGGCCTTGAGATCCTTGTAGGCCACTTTGCCCTGATCGGTCAGTTGGACGCACTTGTTGATGTCCACCACGGCGATCTTGGACTGAGCCCAGACCTGGCCTAAGGGCAGAAGCAGAAAGATGAGACCAAAAAAGACTAAGGTTCGCGCCATCTTCACGGCCAAATCCTCCTCGAATCGTTTCAGAATAGTGTGCCGATGCTGAACTCCCAACCGCCGCTCGGGTCGCCTTCCTCCCGCCTGACTGTCCAGCCGTATTCCAGTCTCAGCGGGCCGATGGGCGAGTACCAGCGCACTCCGACGCCGACCGATTGGCGCAGGTCGTCCAAAGAATAATCGTCTTTCTTGAGCCAGACGTTTCCGGCGTCGAAGAAGACGAGGCCCTTGATGCCGGCGTCCGGGATGAGGGGGAAGATGAACTCGAAGTTGAACTGGAGCATCTTCTCGCCGCCGATGCGGTCTCCGGTGAGGGGGTCCCGCGGGGAGACGGAAGCGAACTTGAAACCGCGCAGGGAGTTTATACCGCCCAGGTAGAACTTCTCATACAGCGGCAGCTTTCCGCCCGGGTTTTCCTGGACGTAGCCGATCTTGCCGTGGGCGAAGAAGGTGGTGTTGTAGGGCAGAGGGAAGTACCAGCCGCTGCCGCCGGTGTACTTGGTGAAGTAGTTGGTGCCGCCCAATCCGGCGTACTCCACCTGGACGAAGTTGTTGGACCCTCTACTCGGATTGAAGGCCACGTCCAGGGTGTCCCGCCTCAGCGTTCCGGTCAAGGAGCTGGTCGAGTGCCAGCCGCGCATGTCCTGGAGGATCAGCGAGGCGTCATCAGCCACGCCGCCTATCTCGGCCTCCTCATAGGTGTACTTCAAAGCGGCTCTCAAATCTTCGCCCCAGATGGGATAACCCAGGCCCGTGGAGCCGCCCACGGAAGAGCGGTCATAATCCTCGTACTCGCGGTAGGTGTTGAAGATGGTCGTGGACCATCTCAGCGGCCGGTCAAAGAGCCACGGCTCCACGAATCTGAGGATGTAGCGGGAGGTCTGGAAGCCGAGGGTGCCCTGGATGCTGACCTGCTGTCCCCGGCCAAAGAGGTTCGTTTCGGCGATGCTGGCCATGATCACGAAGCCGTCGTCCGTGGAGTAGCCGAAGCCGAAGTTGAAGATGCCGGTGGCCTTCTCCTTGATCTTGACGTCAAGAACCATTTTATCTTCGGCTGAACCGTCCCTGGTTTTAAAGTCCACCTCTTCGAAATAGCCCAGCCGCCGGAGGCGATAGCCGGAGCGGCGCAGGGACATCAAGTTGAAGAGATCCCCTTCCTTGAGCCCCATCTCCCGACGGATGACCTTGTCCCTGGTGCGGGTGTTGCCCTTGATGGCGATCCGCTCCAGATAAACCTGGGGGCCTTTTCTCAAGTTGAAGCCGATGGCCACGGTCTTGTCCTGGGGTTGGATTTGGGAGTCGACCGCCACTCGCACCTTGGCGTAGCCCGAAGTGGCGTAAAGCTCGGCCAGTTTCTCCCGCGCCCTCTCCTGCTTGGAGCGGGAGAAGACCTGGCCCGGCGCCACGTCGACCAATCCGGCCAGCTCTGGGGCGGGTTTTATGAGGTCGCCCTTGAACTCCACGGACGAGATTTTATACTGGTCCCCTTCATCGATGGGGATGGTGATGACGATCTTGTCTTCCTGGACGTCGATGACCGGCTCGCCCACCTGGGCCTTTAAAAACCCGTGATCCTGGTAATAAGCTCTGATCTTTTCGACGTCTTTGTTCAAGACCTCGCGCTTGAGCACGCCCGACTCGGTGATGAAGGAAAAGATGCCCCAGTCCTTGGTCTCCATCTGCTTGCGCAGGGTCTTGGCCGGGACCTCCTTGTTGCCGGTGAAGCGGATGTCTTCGATGTAGACCTTGGAGTGGGGCTTTACATCCAGAACGAGGGTGCCCAGGCCTTCCTTGACGTCCTCCATCTTGGAGGACACCTCGACGTTGAGATAGCCCTCTTTGCGGTACAAATC
>CAYXRH010000012.1:0-9139 GCA_964466355.1 uncultured Thermodesulfobacteriota bacterium | reverse complement strand
CCACCCGCTCCACGCCGTTGGCCACCGCCTGGCCGCTGAAGACGCTCAAATTTGGTACGTTCAAGGCGGCCAGAATGTCGTCCTCGCCGATCTTGCCTCGACCGTGGATCTTCACTTCCCTGATGGCCGGATTCTCGCTCACCTCCACGATGACCGCCTTGCCCGCCGGTCTGTCTTCGGCAAAGGCCTTGACGTCGGAGAAATAGCCCATGGCGAAGATGGTCTTGATGTCTTGATTCAAGAGTTGGGGGTCAAAATACTCGCCGGGCCGGGTCTTCATCAGGGCGGTGATGGTCACGGATTCTATGCGGCGGTTGCCCTTGATGACCACCTCGACCACCTCGCCCAAGCCCAAGAGGCGGCTTTTTATCTCTCTGGCCACGCTGACGCTCATCTCCTTGAGGGCCTCTTCGCCCCGGCCTTGGCGGAAGAAGGTCTGGGGCGGCTGGGTGCTGGTCATGTCCAGCAGACGGACGTCCAGGCTGAATTGCCGTCCGATCTTGGTCACCGAGCCGTAAACGACCCAGTTGGCCCTGAGGCTCATGCCGGCCTGGCGGGCGACGATGGGGTCCAACGAAGGGCGGTGGACTATCTCGGCCACCTCCCTGGCCGGAAGCACCTCCACCCCGGGGCTGATCAGCACGGGCAAAAAGTGCTCCATGACCTCTTCGGCCAGCTGGCTCTGATCCTCCTTGGCGTGGACCATCAGCGGCAGGACAGCCACCTGGGGCCGGGCCGCCAAGCTCTCCAGCGGTCCCAGGATCAAAAAAAGCCCCACCAGCGCGGGCAGTGCGAGTTTGAGCCGCCCCATCATCTTCTCCCCGTCCCAGGGCCTTCTTCCACGGCCCGGCCATCCACCAGCCTGATTTGACGATCCATCAAGGCGGCCAGCTCCAGATTGTGCGTGGCCACGATGGTGGTCAATCCCAATTTTTTATTGAGCCGCAGCAGGAGTTCGTTGACCTTTTCTCCACTCCGGCGGTCCAGGTTGCCGGTCGGTTCGTCGGCCAAGAGCAGCTTGGGACCCATGATCAAGGCCCGGGCCACGGCCACCCGCTGCTGCTCCCCGCCGGAGAGCTCCCCGACGCGGTGATGGAGCCGGTCTTGGACGCCCACCTGGGCCAGCAAGGCGGCGGCCTTGTCTCTGGCCTCGCTTCTTTTTTCCCCGGCCACCAAGGAGGGCATCATCACGTTTTCCACGGCGTTGAATTCGTTGAGCAGGTTGTGAAACTGAAAGACAAACCCGATGGACCGGTTGCGAAACCCGGCCAAGCGGTTGTCGCCCCACTCAAATATGTTCTCCTCCTGAAACATGACCTCTCCGCCCGTGGGTCGGTCCAGGGCGCCGAGGAGATAGAGAAGCGTGGTCTTGCCCACGCCGGAGGCGCCGACGACGCTCACGGTTTTCTTGGCCCTCACCGCCAAGTCGAGCCCCTTGAGGACGACGACCTCGCTCCCCGGCCGGGAGTAGATCTTGGTCAGGCGGCGGGCCTCGACCAAGACCGGCTCATTCATAGCGCAGGGCCTCGGCCGGGTTGAGTTTGGCCCCCTGCCGGGAGGGGTAAAGTGTGGCCAGAAAGCTGACCGCCACCGCGGCCAAACATATCAGGGCCACGTCCGTGGGGTCCACCCTGACCGGCAGGGTGGATATGTAATACACGTCGGCCGGGAGCTGGATGAACTTGTAGCGGCGCAGGACTTCGCACAAGATGAGCCCCGCGCCGAGCCCGATGGCCGTGCCGGTCAACCCGATGGCCAGGCCCTGATAGACGAATATCTTCATCACCGCCGAGGCCGTGGCCCCCAAGGACTTCAGAATGGCGATGTCTTTCGTCTTTTCCATGACGATCATGATCAGGGTCGAGATGATGTTGAAGGCGGCCACCAGGACGATGAGGGTCAGAATGATGAACATGGCCGTTTTTTCGAGCTTCAGGGCGGAGAAGAGGTTTCGGTTCATCTCCATCCAGTCCCGGGTCCAGTAGGGGTATTTTAACCGCTGGTCGATGCGCTTGGCTATTTTGGCCGCCTCGTAGATGTCGGCCACCCGCACCTCCACCCCGCTCACCGCCGAGCCGAAATCCAAAAATCTCTGGGCCGCCTGTAAGGGCACGAGGGACATGGTCGAGTCGTACTCGTACATGCCGGAGTGGAACAGGTCGGTGACCACGAAGTCCTGGGTCCGGGGCACGCGGCCCAGGGGCGTCTCCCGGCTCACCGGCGAGACCAGGCGCACCACGGCGCCGACGCCCACGCCCAGATTCCGGGCCAGCTCCTCGCCGAGGACGATGGGGTCGAGGTGTCTGCCCTTGCCCTCGGGCCGGGGATCGATGACCTGGCCCATGAGGCGGGCCGGATCGCGGCTTTTGAGGTTGGCTTCGAGGCTGGTCACTCTGGGGGCGCTTTGGGGCTCCACGCCCCTGATCACCGAGCCCGAAACCCGGTCCTCGGAGGCGACCATGGCTTGGGTGTAGATGAAGGGCGTGGCCGCGACGACGCCCTGGATCTTTTCGACCTCCTTGACGATTAGGGGGTAGTCGGCCAGCGGGCCGGCGTGGGACAGGACGACCGCGTGGGCGGTGACGCCGAGTATCCTGTCGCGCCAGTCCCGCTGGAAGCCGTTCATGACCGAGAGGACGATGATCAGGGCGCACACGCCCAGGGCCACCCCGCCGACGCTGATGCCGGTGATCAAGGAGATGAAGGTCTGTTTCCGCTTGGCCTTGAGGTAACGGATGCTGACGAAGCGCTCGAAGGACATGTTATTTTTCGGGCCTCAACAGGGGAAAGAGGATGACGTCCCTGATGGAGGGGCTGTCGGTCAAGAGCATGACCAATCTGTCCACGCCCACGCCTTGGCCGGCCGTGGGCGGCAGCCCGTACTCCAGGGCCCTAATGTAATCCCGGTCCATGGGGTGGGCCTCTTCGTCGCCGGCCCGGCGTTCGGCCGATTGGGCTTCGAAACGGGCCTCCTGGTCCAGGGGGTCGTTCAACTCCGAGAAGGCGTTGGCCATCTCCCGCCCGGCGCAGAAAAGCTCGAAGCGGTCGACCACGCTCGGGTCCTCGTCGTTCTTGCGCGAGAGGGGCGATATTTCGGTCGGGTAGTGGGTGATGAAGGTCGGCTGGATCAGCTTGGGCTCGACCTTCAAGTCAAAGATCTTGACCAACAGCTTGCCCAAGCTCTCCTTGGCCGGAAACTCGGCGCCCGATTCTGCGGCGAAGCGTTCGGCCGCCTGGCGGTCGCCGAGGACTTGGGGCGACACCTGGCCCAGGTTCAACAAGGCCTCCTGGAAGGTGTAGCGGGCGTAAGGCGGCTTGAGGTCTATCTCCTGGCCCTGGTAGATCACCCTCGTGGCGCCGATGACCTCCTCGGCCACGTATTGGAGCATCTCCTCGCTCAAGGCCATGAAGTCTTCGAAGGTGGCGTAGGCCTGATAGAATTCGAGCATGGTGAACTCGGGGTTGTGCTGGGTGGAGACGCCCTCGTTGCGAAAGTTGCGGTTGATCTCGTAAACCCTCTCCAATCCGCCGACCACCAGACGCTTGAGATAGAGCTCCGGCGCGATGCGCAGGTAAAGCTCCATGCCCAGGGCCTGGTGATGGGTCTTGAAGGGCCTGGCCGTGGCCCCGCCCGGGAGAGGCTGCATCATCGGGGTCTCGACCTCGACAAAGCCCCGCTCGTTAAAAAAGCGGCGCAAGGCTTGGATGACGCGGGTGCGCTTGAGAAAGACCTCCCGTACCGTTGGGTTGACCATCAGATCCAGGTAGCGCTGCCGGTAGCGAACCTCGGTGTCGGTCAGGCCGTGCCACTTTTCGGGCAGGGGGCGCAGGGACTTGGTCAGGAGACGCAGGCGCTCGGCCTCCAGGGTGAGCTCGGCGGTCTTGGTCCGAAAGAGCCGCCCCTCGACGCCGATCACGTCGCCGACGTCCAGGCTTTTGAGCATCTTGAACTCGTCGGGGGGCAGAATGTCGCGGCGGAAATAGACCTGGAGCTGCCCGGTGGCGTCCATCAGGCGGGCGAAGCTGGCCTTGCCAAAGGAGCGATAAGCCATCATCCGGCCGGCCAATAAAAAACGCTCGTCGAGCTCGTCCAGCTCCTCGGCTTTCATCCAGGAGTAATGATTGATTATTTCACCCAGCCGCCGCGAGGGCCTGAAATCGTTGGGATATAGCGGCACCCCTTTAGCGGCCAGCTCCTTAGCCTTGCCTCGGCGGCGTTCGGCCTCCAGGTAGTTTTTGAACCTCATTTCTTCCTCTTAGTTAACAAGTCAGCTCCTCGGCCTTGTCTTGGCGGCGTTTGATCAGGTCAGTGGTCGGCTCTGAATGGGTCATGTCGCGCTTCCGCCCGCGGAGGTTGTGACGTTTAAACTTGGGATTTGTAATATTTTTTCAGGTTGGAGTCAAGGAAATACGGGGCTCGGCGGCCGGCCGCCGGGAGGCCGAAGAAAATCCCCGCTCGGCCAGGGGGCTGATCTTGCTCCGGCTTTCCGGAGGCGTCTGGGAGGCCTCTGATCCGGCTCACTCGGTCCTGGTTTCCTCCCGCCGACGCAGGGCCCTCTCGAATTTTTCCAACTGTTTATCATAATATTCCCTCTTGTCCGGCCGGCGGGCCAGGGCGTTTCGGGAGGCCTCGACGGCCTCTTTTAACCGCCCGGTCTGAAAGTAGGCCTCGGCCAGGGTGTCCCACACGGCTGGATCCTGAGAAAGCGTGACGGCCTTTTCGGCCAACTTCACGGCCACATCGGGCCGGCGCAGGTCCTTCGGCCCGGTGGCGTACAGCCAGGCCAGATCGTTTAAGGCCGTGGGGTTGTTCGGAGCCAGGGCCAGGACGCGCTCGTAGGCTTCGGCGGCCCGGAAAAGCTCGCCGAGGCGATAGAGGATCATGGCTTTGTAGAGATGGAGCTGGGGGCGACGCGGCTCGGCGGCTAAAGCCCTCTCCAGCCCGGCCAGGGTCAGCTGCAGATTGAGCTGCTCTGGCTGGCTGAAAAAACCGGCCGGCCAGGCCGCGGCCATGATCAAGGCCATGCCCACGACGTAGCCGACCCAGGCCAGCCTCAGCCGGCGGCGATGATTAACGACCGTCAAGGGGCGGACGCCCAGTTGGGCCAAAAAGCCGACCCGCTGGGCGATGGAGAAGTGGTGCCACGACGGCGCGTGACGGTTCAGGCCCGAGAGAAGGGCGATTCTGTTCAAGGCGGCCATGACCGGGCCTGGACCGACCACCTGGGCGGCGTAGGCGTCGGCCTGGCGTTCAAAATGACGCATGAAAAAGGCGAAAATGAAGCGAAAATAGATGATCAGCAAGAGCAGCATCGGCAGGGAGATGAGGGTCGAGACCCAGCCGACCTCATCGCCGCCGAGGCCGATGAGCCAGCGGGTCGGGCCCTCGAATGACAAGAGGGCCCGCACGGCCAGTTCACCCAGGGTGAAGGCCAGGACCAGGTAGCCCAAGAAGAAGAGCAGATAGGAGATGAGGTGGCGGTGCTTGACGTGACCGGCTTCGTGGGCCAGGACCGCTTCCAGCTCGGCTTGGTTCAGGGCGTTGATGAGGGCCGGGGTGACCAAGAGGTAACGCAGGGGGGGAATGAGGCCCATGATGCCGGCGGTGAGCATGCGGCCGTGCATCAGCGGCCAGATCAGAATGTCCCGCACCTTGACCTTCTGGCCGGCCAGAAAGGCGATCATCTTGTCCCGGACGGGTCCGGCCGGCAGGGGCCGGCAGCCCCAGGCAAAGCGGATGATGGGGGGCAGAAACAGGCTCAAGACCAGGACCACCCCGCCCACCAGGGCCATCTCCACGCCCGGGGCGCTCAAAGCCTGGCGGACCGGCGGCGGGGCCAGGTGCTCGATGAGGTCCATGGTCAAGGACAGGACGAACCAGGGCGTGATCAAGGGCAGGGTCCAGCGGAGCTGGTCGATCAGGTGGGCCGGAAGGCTTATGTTTGGCTCCAGGAGCCGGCGGTGGGCCGGCCAGGCGGCCAGCCACAGGACCACGAGATAAAGGTAGAAGCAGGCCAGGCCCAGGAGCCCGTCCAGGGCGGTGAAGCTGGCCGCGCTCGGCAGGCGGTGGATCAGCTCCTTCAAACCGAGGGCGTAGACGTCGGCCCCGAAGATGAGCAGGGCCAAGCCGGTCAGCCGGTTCTCCCATCTGTTCAAGGCGGTCCGGGTGGGGGCCAGACTCACCAGCCGCCGGGCCGCCAGGCCGAAGGCGAGGAGTCCGAGGAGCATCATCCCCACCCGAGGCCAGTCCAAAACGGCCCGGCCTGCGGCAGGCATGTAGCCCAGGTAAAGAAAGAGGACGACAAGGAAGTAAAAGATGTAGCTGAAGAGCAAGCCAGCCTCCGTTCGAGGTGGTCCAATCTACCCCAAATGGACCGCCTTGACCAGGGGCCGGGCTTGAAGCCAGAGGGCGGATGTCTTAGAATTAAAATTGGGATTATGTGCACCGAGACCGTCGAAGGCGTGACCATCCATCTGGCCCATCCGGACGAGCTGCCCATGAGGTGGGTCGGCCAGGAGGAGGTCATGGCTCAGGTTCTGGCCGCCTGGCTCGTCCTGGAGGCCCAGGATCTGCCCTTGAACCCGCGCCTCATCGGCAAGCCGGGCGTGGGCAAGACCACCTTGGCCTACGCCGCGGCCAGAAGGCTCAACCGCGAGGTCTATCTCTTTCAGGCGACCATGGACACCAGGCCCGAGGATCTGATCATCACCCCAGTCATCGCCGAGTCGGGCAGGATAAAATACGTCGCCTCGCCGGTGGTCACGGCCATGCTCACCGGCGGGGTCTGCATCCTGGACGAGGGCAACCGCATGTCCGAGAAGTCTTGGGCTTCCCTGGCCCCGCTTCTGGACGCGCGGCGGTACGTTGAGTCCATCGTCGCCGGAGTGAAGATCAAGGCCCAGCCCTCTTTCCGCTTCTGCGCCACCATGAACGACGACGCCTCCACCTTTGATCTGCCCGAATACATCCACTCCCGGCTGCAGCCCCAGATCTTCATCGACTTCCCCGAGGCCGAGGAGGAGAAGAGCATCCTCCACGAGAACCTTCCCTGGGCCGACGAAGAGATATTGGCCTACGTGGTCTCTTTTCTCCAGACGGCCCACCAGGCTGACGAGCGCTTCACCGTGCGCGACGGCATCAACGTCGGGCGCTTCGCCTTGAAGATGCTCGCCGCTGACGAGGGGCTGGAGCCTTTTCAGGCCCTGGCCCGGGCCGTGGAGACGATTCTGGGCCGGGAGGCGCTGGTCTATCTCTGACAGCCTGAGGGTCTTTTCTTTATTAAACCAATCAATTCGGGGTCATCCAGGAGATGGGGAAGATAGAGGATAGGTTTCCAGAAGATAAACATGGTTATGCCAGACGCTCAAAACGAAGAGGCGCGACGATGCCCGCGGCGGGCCTGAAAAGTGGAAATTCAATCTGCAAGCTTTGCCTCAATAGTCGGCCGCTGTGCAATTCCCACATACTCCCCGAGTTCATGTTCAAGCCCCTCTATGAGGAATCTCCAAGGCGCCTTTTAGAAATAAGAACTGGTGAGGAAACTCATGTGAAATCTCTTCAAAAAGGCGTGCGAGAGAGACTGCTTTGCCAGCAGTGCGAGACCCGCTTAAGTAATTTTGAGACGTATGCGAAAAAGGTACTTTTTGATGAAGTGGAATACGAACCTGGAGAAAGTACTGGAAATGTAATTTATTATAAAAATATTGAATACGACAAGTTCAAGCTTTTCCAGCTCTCAGTGCTTTGGAGGGCGTCGGTTGCTCGCCACGAGACCTTTCAAAAGGTGTCACTCGGCCCTCACGAAGAGAAGGTACGGCAGATGCTGTTCAATAGCGACCCCGGCGAGCCAGAACAATATCCGTGTCTTATGGTGGGAATAATTAGTAAAGGTTCACCACTTCAACCCATAATTAGTCCCGATGAAACCGAATTTGATGGGTTGCTCTGTTATCGTTTTGTCATGGCTGGTCTGATGTGGATATTTCTTGTGCCATCCGCTGAGCCAGCAGCCCCATGGATGCAAAATATAATCAAAAAAAATGGACAGATAAAATTGCAGTGGGTCGAAGCATGTAAGTTGAATTACTTTTGTAGGCTGTCCAAAGATCTCAGGAACGACGGCAGGTTTGATGACCGTTGAAAGGCAAAAAAAATAATCATGAAATGTGTTGACGGGTGGCCCGGACAACAACAAGGTTGTTGTCCGGGCGCCGAAGGCGCGAGCGGTTTTCTGTTTAGGTTGTGGTTAACCGATGTGATCGCCAAAAAGGCCTTTGGGCAGACCGCTTGTCGCTACGCGACCTGGACAACAAGTTGTCCAGGCCACCCCAGACAAAGAGAGATCAAGGCGACCCATAATAGCGGCTGGCGAGTCGCCGGCAAACCACCGCCCCGCCCGAGCCACACTCACTCGTGACCCTTATCTTCCAAGAAGCGAAGCTAGCGCGTCGTGAGATGATAAGCCAGGTTGTCCAGCTTGACGGTGAAGTCCACGTTCTCGATCCTGAAACCTTCCGGGGCCTGGATCTGAATCGGGGCGAAGTTGAGCATGGCCCCCACCGGCACCTCCACCAGGCGGTCGACCACTTCCGCCACCTGGCCGGCCGGGGTGGCGATGACGCCGATGTCGACCTTTCTCTCCCGGCAGATGGAGACCAGGTCGTTTACGGTGTCGATTATCAGTCCTGAGGGCAGTCTGTGCCCGATCTTTTCAGGATCGTTGTCAAACAAGGCCACAAATATGTAACCCCGGCGTTCAAAGTTCCCGTGAGTGGCCAGAGCCGTGCCCAGGTTGCCCATGCCGATGAGGGCCAGGCTCCATTTTCTGGTCAAGCCCAGGATCTTGCGGATCTCAAAGAGCAGCTCCTGGACGTAGTACCCCACCCCCCGGACGCCGAACTCGCCAAAATAGGCCAGGTCCTTGCGCACCTGGGCCGGGTTGACCCGGCACATCTCGGCCAGCTGGTCCGAGGAGGCCACGGAGACATCGTTGGCGGCGAGGTCCTCCAGACAGCGAGCGTACAAAGACAGTCGGGTGATCGTCGCCGCCGGGACGCGCGAGGTCTTCATCTGGCCGACTCCTCTGATCACAACCTCACGTGAAGGTGTTCACATTTTTTGATAAAGCCAGGGCCGCTT
>CAYXRH010000011.1:0-26525 GCA_964466355.1 uncultured Thermodesulfobacteriota bacterium | reverse complement strand
CAGATAGGGCGTGCCCGGATGCCTGGCCGCCGGGCAGGGCCACTGGAGCCCCTTTTTGTCCAGGCGGCGGTAACTTATTCCGCCGTAGCTGGGGGTCAAGGCGCTTATCTCGTCCATGATCTGGCTCGGGTGTTTGTAAGACCACTCCAGACCCATTCTGCGGGCCAGGTCGATGAAAATCCGCCAGTCGGCCCTGGCCTCGCCGGGGGGGTCCACGGCCTGGCGGACGCGCTGGACGCGCCGCTCGGTGTTGGTGAAGGTGCCCTCCTTCTCGGCGAAGCAGGCCGCCGGCAAAACGATATCGGCCAGCTCGGCCGTCTCGGTGAGAAAGATGTCCTGAACGACCAAGAAGTCCAGTTTCTTGAGCGCCGCCTTGGCGTGCTCGGCGTCCGGATCGGAGAGAACCGGATTCTCGCCGGCGATGAAGAGGCCCTTGAGCCGGCCCGCGGCGGCGGCCGGGATCATCTCGGTCACGGTCAGGCCGACCTTGTCGCTCAGCTTGACGCCCCAGGCCTTGGAGAACTTGGCCATCGCCGCTGGATTGGTCACCGGCTGGTAGCCGGTGAAGACGTTGGGCAGACTGCCCAAATCGCAGGCCCCCTGGACGTTGTTCTGACCGCGCAGGGGGTTGACGCCGGTGGAGAGGCGGCCGATGTGGCCGGTGAGCATGGCCAGGTTGGCCAGGGACTTGACGTTGTCCGTGCCCACGGTGTGCTGGGTGATGCCCATGGCGTAGAGGATGGTCCCGCTCTCGGCCCGGGCGTAGAGGCGGGCGGCCTCGATTATATTTGCCGCCGGGTCGCCGCTGATCCTCTCCACCTTCTGGGGCGTGTACTTCTTGATTGTCTCGGCCAGGGCCTCGAAGTTCTCGGTCCGCTCCTGGATGAACTGGCGGTTCTCCAGCCCCTCGCTCAGGATGACGTTCATCAGCCCGTTGATGACGGCGATGTCGGTTCCGGGGCGCTGCCTCAGCCAGAGCGTGGCCTGGCGGGTGAGGTCGATCCGGCGCGGATCGATGACGATGAGAGCGGCGCCTTTGCGGCGCACGGCCCGCTTGACAAAGGTGGAGATGACCGGATGGGCTTCGGTGGTGTTGGAGCCGATGACCACGATGGCCTCGGCCTCCTCGATCTCGGCGATGGAGTTGGTCATGGAGCCCGAGCCGAACGCGGTGGCCAGACCGGCCACGGTGGAGGAGTGTCAGAGCCGGGCGCAGTGGTCGATGTTGTTGCTGCCGAAGCCGGTGCGGACCAGCTTCTGCATCAAGTAATTCTCCTCGTTGGTCATCCGGGCCGAGGCGAGGCCGGCCAGGGCCTCGGGGCCGTGCCGGTCCTTGAGGGCTTTAAATCTCGAGGCCGCCAGGTCCAGAGCCTCATCCCACTCGGCCTCGCGGAAGACGCCGCCCTCCTTGATCAGGGGCTTGGTCAGCCGCTCGGCGGAGTGGATGAAGTCGTAGCCGTAGCGGCCCTTGACGCACAGCCGGCCCAGGTTGGGGGGCGTCTCCTCTTCGGCCGCCCGAACCCTGACCACGCGGCCGTCTTTGACGTGCAGATCCATCTGACAGCCGACGCCGCAATAAGAGCAGGTCGTCCTGACCTTTTTCAGCTCCCAGGTCCGACCCAGGCCCTGGGTCTTCTTGTCCACCAGCGCCCCCACGGGGCAGACCTCGACGCACTGGCCGCAGAAGACGCAGTCCGAGCTGGCGTAGGGCAGGTCGCCGCCGGTGACGATCTTGGCCTCGCTGCCCCGGTAGCCGTAGGAGATGGCCTGGTTGACCTGGATTTCGTTGCAGGCCTGGACGCAGCGGCCGCACAGCACGCAGCGGGAGAAATCGCGGACGATGAGGGGGCTTTCCGCCTCTGTCTCGAAGCGTCTCTCGGTCCGGGGAAAGCGGATCGTGTCCACCTTGTACTCGTAGGCCAGCTCCTGAAGCCGGCAATCGCCGTTGGCTTCACAAGTGACGCAGTCGTGGCGACCCATGGCCAGGAGGAGCTCGATGTTGAGCCGCCGGGCGCTCAAAACCTTCTCGGTGCCGGTCAAAACCGCCATGCCGGCCGCGGCCGGCGTGGCGCAGGCGGCGACTAGGGAGCGGGCGCCCTTGACCTCCACCAGACAGACGCGGCAGGCGCCGGTGGGCGTGGCGTGCTTTAAGAAGCACAGGGTCGGTATCCTGACGCCGTGGGCCGCGGCCACCTCCAGAATCGTCTGGCCGGACCTGAAGCTGAGGTCACGGCCGTCAATGCTCAGGGTCGGCTTAGCCATTCTCGCCTCCGAAAAAAGCCTCAGTAGATCGCCTCAAACTTGCGGTTGCTGATGCAGGTCATGCACTTGATGCACTTGGACTTGTCGAGCACGGCCGGCGTCTTGGGCTCGCCCTTTTTGGCTTTCTCCCACCGGTGTGGCCCAGCTCGCTGGCGGCCCATCTCCGAGACGGCCTTGAGCGCAGCCTGTCAGCCATCTACCAGATGGTTGAGGCCTTGCTGTTATCGATAATTTGAGACTGCTCAAAAACTGCCCCAATTTAAACCAGAAACCTGAAACTCCCTCCGGGACCACTTTTGGGGAGCTTTATGCTGGTTCATCTTTAATGTCGCACCTGAGGCAGCGGCAGGCCTCGGCCAGAGCAACTTCCTTGGAGAAACCGAACTCAACTTCTCTAAAATCGCCTATCCTGTCCGTCACTGGGACTTCGGGCATGAACGCACGAGGCGGTGGCTCCGCTTCACCTTCAAGAAGCCTTGGAACGCCAACCTCTTCTTCGGGCGGCGCAACGTAAGGGAGCTCGTCGTTGCGGGCGCGAATGGCGGCGTCAATTTCATTGGCCGCCGACTGCCCGGCCGCAATGGCCCGGATAACCGTGCTCGGGCCGGTGACTGCGTCGCCACCGGCAAAGATCATGGCCTCGCTGGCTCGGTTGCGGGTCTTATCCTTGATTTTGATGAGCCCCCTTTTGGTAACCTCAATGTCTCCGTCTTTTTGCTTTTCCAGAAACCCCAGTTCTGGCCGCTGACCAATGGCCAGGATGACCTGATCCACGTTCAGCGAGAAGTCAGCCTCGTTCACGGGCACAGGCCTCCGGCGCCCGCTTGAGTCAAACTCGCTCAGCGACATTTGCTGACAGACGACTTTTTGCACCCGGCCGTTGTCACTGACGAATTTTATCGGAGCGACCAGATACTGGATCTGGACCCCCTCTTCCTCGGCGGCCAGGATTTCTTCCTCCTGGGCAGGCATGTCTTCTCTGAGCCGGCGGTAGAGAACACTCACCTCTTTGGCCCCAAGTCTGAGGGCCGAGCGGGCCGCGTCAATGGCGGCATTGCCGCCGCCGATAACCGCCACTCGCTTACCGAGAGGGGGCTTGTGACCCAGATTCACCTGGCGCAGGAACTCCACAGCCCCAATAACGCCGTCAAGATCACCCCCTTCGGCGCCCAGCTCGAAGCTGCGGTGGGCCCCCACGGCCACGTAGATGACGTCGAACTCCTCCTTGATCCTCTCCCAGGAAATGTCCCGGCCAACCCTGGTCCTACAATTAAGCTTCACGCCCAGATTGAAGATGGCGTCTATCTCAGCCTTAAGAGTTTCCCGGGGCAGCCGATAAGCCGGAATGCCGTAGCGGAGCATGCCGCCGGGCTCGGGCAATTCTTCGAAGACGGTGACGGCATAACCCCTCAGGGCCAAGTCCCTGGCCGCGGTCAGCCCCGAAGGACCGGCTCCAATGACGGCGATCTTCTCCGACCGCGAAATGGGCACGGGCGTCGTCACCGGTCTGGAGGCGTTGTCGGTGATGAATCGCTTGAGATATTTGATGCTCACCGCTTCATCCATGCTGCTCCGCCGGCACTTGCTTTCGCACTGGTGGTCGCAGACCCGTCCGCAAACGCTGGGGAAGGGATTGGTCTTGAGGAGGACTTTGTAGGCGTCGTCCAGCCGACCGGCCCGAACGAGGGCGATGTAAGCCGGCACGTCCATGCCGACCGGGCAGGCGTTCTGGCAAGGCGAGTTGAATAAAGCCTCGCAGGCGCCGGCCGGACAGCGTTTTTCATGGATGTGAGCCTCGTATTCGTCGCGAAAGTAGCGCAATGTGGAAAGGACCGGGTTGGGGGCTGTCTGGCCCAGGCCGCAGAGGGCCGCTTCCTTGATGGAGACGGACAGCTCCTCCAGGAGCTCGATGTCGCCCTCCCGGCCCTGGCCCTGGCAGATCCGTTCCAAGATCTCAAGCATTCGCTTGGCGCCCTCCCGACAAGGAGTGCACTTGCCGCAGGATTCGTCCTGGATAAACTCCAGGAAGTAGCGGGCCATGTCGACCATGCAGGTGTCTTCGTCCACGACGATCATGCCGCCCGAGCCCATGATCGCCCCAAGCTCAACGATGGACTCGTAGTCCACTGGAGCGTTGAGATGCTGGACCGGAATACACCCACCAGAGGGACCACCCAACTGGACTGCCTTGAACTTCTTACCCTTGGGGATTCCGCCGCCAATGTCGTGAATGATCGTCCCCAAGGGGATGCCCATCGGCACTTCCACCAGACCGCTGTTTTTCACTTTTCCAGTTAAAGCAAAGACCTTGGTTCCCTTGGATTTTTCGGTGCCGATCGAGGCGTACCACCCGCCTCCGTTTAAGATAATCTGGGCCACGTTGGCGTAGGTCTCGACGTTGTTGAGCACGGTCGGCCTTTGCCACAAGCCGCTCAAGGCCGGAAAAGGCGGCCTCGGCCTGGGCATGCCGCGCTTGCCCTCGATGGAGTTCATCAGGGCCGTCTCCTCGCCGCAGACAAAGGCCCCGGCGCCCTGGTAGACCTCCAGGTCGAAGTCAAAACCGGATTCGAGGATGTCCTGGCCCAAGAGGCCGTACTCCCTGGCTTGCTCGATGGCGATGTTCAGTCGCTTGACGGCCAAGGGGTACTCGGCCCGGCAGTAAATGTAGCCCTGGTGCGCGCCAATGGCTTTGGCGGCGATGATCATGCCTTCAATTACCGCGTGGGGATCGGCCTCCAGGACGCTTCGATCCATGAACGCGCCGGGGTCTCCCTCGTCCGCGTTACAAAGAACGAATTTGACATCCCCTTCGGATCTAGCCGCAAATTCCCACTTCAACCCAGTGGGAAATCCCGCTCCGCCACGCCCCCTGAGGCCAGACTCCTTTACTTGGCCGATAATCTCCTGGGGAGCCATTTGCGTAAGGGCCTTGCTGGTCGCCTCATAGCCTCCGGTGCCGATGTATTCTTCGATTTTTTCAGCCGCAATCAGCCCTCTGTTTCGCAAGACTCTTGGCTCCTGCATGGCGAAAAAGGGAATGTCTTTGAGGTACGGAAGCGCCTGACCCGTCTCCGGCTCGTGATACATCAGCCTCTTTACCGGCTGGCCCCTTAAAACATGCTCCTCAATAATCTCCTCGGCATCCTCTGGCTTCATGAATTGATAAAAAATCCCTCCTGGGAATACATTCATAACCGGACCCTGAGCGCAAAAGCCGTTGCACCCAGTCTCAACAACGATCGCCTTGTCCTGAAGCCCTTTTTCGGCGATCTTACTCTCCAGCTGGTTCTTTATTTCGAGGCTTTTGGAGGCGTGACACCCGGTACCCCCGCAAATCATCAGATGATATGGATACCTTGGTCGTCCAGGCTTTATCCCATCCGTGGATCGGACCGCCAAGAGTCGCGCCATGTCCCTTTTAAACCTGTTCAGTGTCGCTGGGGTTAATCGAGCCATCGACACCTCTCCTCTTGACTGACTGATGCCTCTTTTGCCGTGGCGATCATTCGTTCTTCCCCTCTGGCGCTGGATCATCGATAGTCTGATATTTCTCTAATAATTCAGGAATATTAGATGATGCAACCGCGGGATGGGTCTCCTCGTCGACCACTACCACCGGCGCCAATCCACAAGCCCCAAGACAATGGACCGTTTCCAGAGAAAACTGCCTGTCTGGAGTGGTTTCTCCAGGTTTCACTCGGAGTATCTGAATAAGGCTATCTACGTTTCTCTGGCCCCCCCTGACGTAACAGGCCGTGCCCAGGCAGACCCGGATGGTGTGGCGCCCCTTGGGGACCATGGTAAAGAAGTGGTAGAAGCTGACCACGCCGTAGATGTCGGCCCGGGGAAGATTCAAGCCCTCGGCGATGAGGTCTTGAACGTAGACCGGCAAATAGCCGCAGATCATCTGGGCCCGCTGCAGAACCGGAATGAGCGAACCGGCCCGCTGTCTGTTTTCTTGGCACACGACTCTGATTTCTTCGATCATGTCCTCGGTGATGTCCTCAGGGCGCTCCGCGGGCTCGTAACGGTGCATGGGCTCTCATCTCCTCAAGTCAAAAGTCATCGTCAGCTCAATCGAGCCTTGATTAACACAGCCCCCCGGCAAAAGCAAGGCCGCACGAGGCGGCCGCTGGGAGGGCCGGAGGCGGGATCGTCTGGTCAACCGCGTAAATTTGCCGTATTATTAGTCGTTCGAATCAGGGAGCCATGATGTCAGGAGGTAAAGAGTGCCGACCAAAACTGAGGAGAATTTGGCTCTGGCCTTCGCCGCCGAATCAAAAGCGGCCGCCCGGAACAGGGCCTTCGCCCTCAAGGCCGACCAGGAAGGCTACGGCCGGATCGCCCACCTCTTTCGGGCCGTGGCCGAGGCGGAGTCGGTCCACGCCCGGCGCTATCTGATGCTCATGCGCGGCAAGATAAAAAGCACCGAAGAAAACCTCGCCGCCGCCTTTCAAAACGAGATCAAGGCCAACGTGGAAGAATACCCCAGATTGATCCGCCAGGCCGCCGACGAAGACCAGGAGGTGGTCGTCAACGCCTTTTCTCAGTCCCGGGACGTGGAGGAGCGCCACGCCGAGCTTTATAAAAAAGCCATGACCGACATGCTGGCCGAGCGGGAGACGACCTATTACGTCTGCCAGGTCTGCGGCTACGTCAGCGAAGATCAGGCCCCTGAGAATTGCCCGGTCTGCGGCGCGGTGAGGGAAAAGTTCAAGGAGGTGGCCTGATAATACCCTCGCCTTGAGAGACTGAATCAATCAGTCGCGGCCCCTTTTTTACTGACGGCGGGCTTCGTCCATGAGTTGGCAGAAGCCGGCCCCCTCCTCGGGCATGCAGGTGCGCATGATCGCCCACTTGAGCCACAGGGGCGCCATGAGGGTGGTGATGAAGGCCATCAGGATCAAAGCCGAAAACTGCTCCTCGGTCAGAAGCGGCTCCCTCAAGGTCCCCTGGACCATCAATTCCCGGCTCAGCTCCACCACCACCGTGGCCACGACCAACTCCACCGCCCCCCGGCCGTTCATGCCCCAGCCGACCACGGCCGCCTCGCCATTGGAATGTCCGAAGAATTTCGCCGCGGCGCCGGCGCCGAAAAGCTTGCCCGCCACGGCGGCCGCGGTGAGTGTGAGGCTGAAGGCGACGAAGCGCCACGACCAATTCAGATGGAGTTGGAAGGCCAAGGAGGCGAAAAAGATGGGCACCAGGAATCCGTAGGCCAGGCCGTAGAAGCGATCGGCGATGGCCTCGTAGACCCGTTGATCCATGATCTCGCGCCTGACCAATTGCCCGGCCAGGAAGGCGCCCATAATTATGTGCAGGCCAGCCAGTTCCGCCAGAAAGGCCATAGCCAAGGCCACGGTCATGGCAAAGGTGAAGCCTTTGCCCTCCTTGTCTGTGACGCGCCGGGTGAGGCTGGGCATGATGTACTGGCCCACCAAGGCGGTCAAGCCGAAGAAGGCCGAGACTTTCAGTAATAGAATGACCAGCTCACCGATGACCAGCTCGCCGCTGCGGGCCACGCCGAGGATTGCGGAGAGGCCGATAAAGGCCAGGATGTCGTTGAAGATGGCCGCGCCGATGATGACATGCCCCAACTCGGTCCGGTTGATGCGCATGGATTGAAGGACGACGGACTGCACGGCCAAGGCGGTGATGGAGATGCCCATGCCCACCACCACCGACTGAAAGACGGTCCCGTCGAAAAGCCAAGTGATGACATAGCCGAGGGCAAAGGGCAGCCCAAAGCCGCCCAGGGCGACCGCCAGGGAGGGCCACAGATGCCCCACCAATTCGCGGGGATCCATCTCCAAACCGGCGTAGAACATGACGAAGAAGATGCCGAACTCGGCCATCAGCTCCAGGCCCGGCGAGGCCGTCACCAGACCCAGCAGCGGCGGCCCCAGGATGACGCCGGCCAAAAGCTCTCCCAGCATAAACGGCAGGCCAAAACGGGAGAAAAGGTAGCCCAACCCCCAGGCCACGGTCAAAATCAGAAGGAGGCTCGTAATCAATCCGCCGGTCATGATCCGCGTCCTGGCCCTCTATAATAATCACACCTGGTTGTCTGGATAGGCTTCCTCCACACCGAAAAAATAGATCGCCTAAAACGAGCGGGGGCTTTTGAGACCGGGACCAGCAAACTAGGCCGCATCTCAAAAGATAAAATATATTTACGATGCAAAGCGCTAATCAGACGGATGGGTGTGATCCTCCGGCTCGTCCTCGGCCAGGCATTCCTCGGCCAGGACCACCTGGTTGCGCCCGCCGGCCTTGGCCTTGTAGAGGGCCTTGTCGGCCGCGGCCAAAAGGGCCTCCGCGTCAGGAAACTGGTCCGGCAGGCCGCTGGCCACGCCCGAGGAGATGGTCACCCAGGGGCTGGCGGTGGAGCTTTGGTGGGGAATCTTTAAGTCCATGACGGCCTGGCGAATCGTTTCCGCCACCAGGATGGATCCCGGAGGGGGTGTGTTGGGCAGAAGAACCACGAACTCCTCGCCGCCGTAGCGGGCCAGGAAGTCGCCCGGCCGCCTGATGGACGCCTGGAGGGCCATGCCCACTTGCCTGAGGCAGTCATCTCCGGCCAGGTGGCCGTATGTGTCGTTGAACTTCTTGAAGGAGTCGATGTCGATCATGATCAAACCCAGAGGCCGGTTTTGCCGTCGGGCCCGCCGCCACTCCGCGTCAAACACGCCGTCCAAATAGCGCCGGTTGGCCACGCCGGTGAGGCCGTCGAGCATGGACAGGCGCCTCAGCTCCTCCTGGGCCTCCTCCAGTTCACTAATGAGCCTCTCCCTGTCCTCCTCGGCCCGCTTGCGCTCGGTGACGTCCCGCAATATGCCGCGGAACCCGACGGGTTGGTCATTTTTATCCCTCATGAGGGAGACCGACGTCTCGACGTGCTTTTTGATACCGTCCTTGGTTATGACCGCCCAATCAAAGGCTCTGTCCGGCCGACCAGTTCTGTAAACCTGATTGAAGATCTCATACACCTTCTCGGCATTCTCCATGTCCATGTACTCTCGGTTGTTCATGCCGACCAGTTCATCTCTGACATACCCAAAGAATCGACACATTGACTCATTGACAAAAGTGAAGGTCCCGGCCAGGTCGACCTCGTAATAGCCGTCTTCGATGCTTTCGATGATGGTCCTGTACTTGACCTCGCTTTCCTTGAGCGCTTCCGCGGCCCGCTTGCTTTTGGTGATGTCCCGGGCGTGCTCGACCACGCCCCAAACCACCCCCCGGCTGTCGCGCAATGGATGAGCGTTAAGCTCCAGCCACCCGGCCTGCCCTTCCGGACCCATCAAGGGGACCATGGAGACCTGCAAACCGCCCTCCTCGAGGGCCCTAATACTGGGGCATTCGGGGCACGGCTCCTGGCGTTGACGATAGACCTCATAGCACTTTTTGCCCACCAAGGGCACGGCGTGGGAGTACCACATGTCCATGGTCAGGTTGGCGCGAAGGATGGTTAAATCTTCATCCAAAACCGAGATACCGTCCTGAACGGCGTCAAAGACGTTTCTAAGAAAATGCTCCTTGGCCTTGAGATCGTCTTCGGCCTTTTGGCGTTCGGTTATGTCGCGGCCGGACCCGCTGACGTATGGCTCCCGGTCCTCTGGTTCGATCAGGGTGTTGCGATATTCGATGTAGCGGGGGGAGCCATCTTTGGCCCGATAGATGGACACGCCTTCGACCACGCCCTCATTTTTTATCTGCGGCAAATACTCCTCATAAAAGGCTTGTCTGAATTGAGAAAGCATGAAATCACTGATTGGCCGGCCGAGGATCTCTTCCGGAGCGTAGCCCAAGGCGTTGGCCGCGCGGCGGTTGATGGTCAGAAAGCGGCCCCGAAGGTCATGGGTGTAGATGAAGTCGCTGATGGTGTCAAAGAGGCGGCGATACCGCTCCTCGCTCTCCACCAGGGCCTCCGCAGCCTGCTTTCGCTCACTGACGTCGGTCAGGAAATTCAAAGTCGCCGGCCGGCCCTGCCACTCGATCTTGACCGAGTTGATCTGGACCCACTTTGGGCGGCCGGTCTTGTCAACCATCCTGAAGTCGTAAATATTGTCGACCTCTCGGCCCTCGAGTCTGGCTTGATGCCGCTTTATGATCATCTCCCGGTCGTGGGGATGAACGACGTCGATGAATGGCTTGTTGGCCCATTCTTGTCGCAAATAGCCCGACATCTCTTCCGTCTTGGGGTTGCCGTACACGAACATGCCGTCTTGGACGATCACGATGGCTTCATTGGCGTTCTCGACCACTTGACGGTACGTGTCCGCACTCGGCCCCACGCCCCCGGGAGCCGTTTTTGATGTTTGAGATCTATTTTCTTTCCGACTCGCGGCGCTGTCTCGTCGGTCAGGTTTTTTCCCGGTCATCCGGGCCTCCAACTCGGCCACTCGCCGGCGCATTTGTGCCAGCTCTTCGATGAGTTGGGCCTTCGTCTTCGACTTATCGGCCATGCCACCCTCTTTGAATCCGGCTTTAATGTTCACCTGAAATTAAATGACGACGCTTCATCTCAAAAGAGAGCTGAGGCCGACGCTCACGGTTTAATTTTAGACTGTGCCGAACCCGTCCTTATTCTCAACAACCACCGCGCCGAACTCGGACGAAACACAGCATCGCGCTGTCAGAAAAAAATCTGTTCAAGAAAATGGCGAGGTGAAAATTGAGAACGGTCTTTGGACCCAAGACGAATAGCCAGACGGTCAGTCTGGCTGATGGGTGGCTCGAAGCCGGTATATGGACCGGTCCCTTGACGAAGGGACCGGTCCTTTATGCCTACTGGATAGAGAACGGATAAGGTTCGGTGCAATTCGTCGGGCAGCAGTAGTCCGGACCCCACTTGTTGCCAGGGTGCCGACGGCCAACGGCGTACTGGGTGAAGCTGTAGGCCGTGGTTCCGTCCGGAAGGCAGCGACCCTTCTTCAGGATCCAAAGAGGACCACAGCAAAGCGCCTCGGCCAGAAGCTCGATGGACGGATTCATGTAGGGGTTCCCAGAAGCGTTCGTGGCGTACGGATCAACCCACGTTGACTGCGGAAGCTCCGAATTGCCGAACAGAGGGGTGAGCTCCGGATGGCCGGTGGAGCTTAGGGGCACACCGTCCGAGCCTTTGTAGTTGTCGGTGTCCGGAATCACGTCAAACCAGGCGATAAAGCCCTCGGCGCCCGTGGTCTCATCCACCTCCTGACTGACAATGAGGGTCACGCAGAAAGGAAGCCATATCTCCTCGTCGCAGTCGAGAGCTGATGCCGGCACCGCCATCGCCAGAGCAAGAATCATGACGCCGGCCAAAAGTACCCATCTTTTCATCGTCCAACCTCCTCAAACTCTTGGTTAGTAATTCCTGGCGCTGCCGCCTCTTGCCTCATGCAACGTTGCGACATAGCCACTTTTTACAAGACCTCTTAAGCGGTGTCAACATAATTTTTTGAGTTTCGGGTTATTATTCCCTTACGGAGACACGCTCGACATCGGTCCATCTTAAGTCCCCCGAGGATCGATTTACTGGTCACCTCCCTCCCACGCTTCGCTGCGGCTCCATCCAGACGCCGCTTTCTTAGTGTTTGTAAATCAGATCTGATCACCTTGTCAACTATCCTTTTTTCCTAACCTTAATTTTATTTTTCCTCAACTTGAGAAGTGCTCTGGGGCGTGATATATCTCCACCTTTAAAAATTCCCGCTCGCCCCCTGGACCATCAAGACCGCCCGAGGCAAAAATTAAAATCGCCTCATGGCAGTCTGACGATTGAATTTGACGAATAACCCGCTCATGATTCGACCGCGATCCCCAGGCTCGTCCGGTGGACGGTTGATATCAGAATCACCTCTCTAAGGCGGCCTTGGGCCGTCCTTCAAGGGTTGCGAGGACATGATGGAACCAGTCAACCTCAATCAACCCCGGCGATGGCGAACCAATGAATGTAAAGGTTGCAGCTCAGCGGTCCACCGTCCGCGGAGACAATTCTGAGCTCCCACAATCCGGGATTGAGCTTGAAAAAGGCGCCGGGGTTGGGGTGATCATGCCACAAAGTTTCATCCGTGCTTATGCATTTCTGCCAGATGCAGTCCTCGCACCGGTCCCAGCACCAGATGCAGTCGCGGACATCGATGGCCTCATACTCGGTGTCGCCGTGCTTGGCGAATAGCCGGGGAGCCGTGTTCCCTTCCCAAAGAGCGATGGTGAAACGGCACCATATTATTTTGCGACCGCCCGGCGTGCGCTCCGGAATGTTGACGCATATCTTGGCCTCGCCGCCGGGGCAAACAATCGGCAGTCCATGGGCCTTGTACATGACGTCAATGCAATCTGTCGTCCAGTCATCTCCGGGAGTGATGGTGCAAACCGGCCCCTCCCCTGGATCGTAACACATAGCTATTGCTGGGAAAATGAGCACGGCGCCGCAGGCGATCACCAAAGCCCATCGACGGCAAAGTGTCGATGCTGTCCTTGTGGTCATGTTCTACTCCTCAGCTCTCAATGGTTAGGGTTGGTTATTCAGACCCACAAAAAGGGGTTTTCCATTGTGGACGTACCATATATAGTATCTGGCTGTCAATAGAAAATGCATGTCGCCTCTGTTGAGGCTTCCTGATGAGGCCCAGCGGCCGCATTGGATTCTTCCCCAAGGCTCATCCCCGGCCTTTAAAGCCGTCTCTCTTCAACGCCGATTCACTTTTTGAGGGAAAGGAGTTCAATCGTCTCCAGGAGAACGCCGCCGGCGCGCCTGATCTGCTTCACCGGCCCGACGCCAGGGGCGTACCAGGTCACATCCTCGACCAACACCTTGCTGGTCGAGGTTGACTCCACCACCAGGCAGTTCTGAAAAGTCCCGGCCGGTACGGTCGTCGTCTCGCCCTTCTTGGTGATGGCGACCATGATCCCCTTGCCCTCTATCTGCCAAGAGTTTCCGACCTCAAGGGGGTACTTCAACACGGCGAAGGGCGGCTCATAAATTTTGGGCGCCTCTTTGCCTTTCTCCTTGGCGCCCACGCCCCACACCCCGTCCTTCTGGTGGATGAAGTAGACGGTGTGCTCAAGCTCCTCCCTGATGAATTTTCGCGGCGTGGCCTTCTGCTGGCCGATCTTTTCAGGGGCGAGGTTGACGACGGTCATCTCCAAAAGCTTCGGACCCTTGTCCCCGCCGCGCTGATAGACGACTTTGTATTTCCAACTCCAACCTTCTTTTAAGGGGTAATAATCGGGGGTCTTCGGCTCCCGAGCGCCGCCGATCTGCCCGATGAAGGCGATCAAAAAAAAGAGCGTCGCGGCGATGATCAGCTTGACCCGTCTTCGATGTTTCACCACTCACTCCTCCTCAAACCGGCCGGTGGCCGGCCAATTTATAATCTCCACCAAGGAAAGCGATGAGGCGACGTCCTTGATGTTTATCTAGCCCGAGTGGCCGGTCTGGGTTTTAGGAATCCAGACCTTGACGTGAATCGGCACTCTGATGCCCGGCACCGGCCCATTTTTGAGACTCAGGTTCAAAAACCGGGTGATGAGCGCCTCCTCCTTGGCCTGAGTGGACATGGTCAGCTTGTAGGAGCGCCCCTTTTCGACCATGTCCAGCTTGATCTCCACCCCGTGGCCGACGTTGTCTTCAAAGCCCACGATTTCGACCGGCTCCGGCAAGGTGTTGGTCAAGGTGAGGGTCTGACTGGCCGGCCGGCCGAGGGGAGTGGTCAGAATCAACTGCGCCTGGGGCGTGAGCTGAAACACCGGCCGGACTTCGCCCCGCACGGTGATGTGAAACTCGGCCCGCTGGGGATCGTTGGTCTTCACCCTGGCTGTTTTGTGGATCTTGCCGCTCAACCTTTCGGTCTGGACCTCCAAGACGATCTTTCCCCGCCCTCCGGGCGGGATGGTGTGGTCAAAGGTGACCACCGAGCAGCCTCAACCAGGCGAAACGCGTTCGATGACCAAGGGGCTGTCCCCCTGGTTGTTCAGCTCGAAGACGCCTTTGAGCACCTGGCCCTGCCGGGCCTGGCCCAGATCGAGCTCGGTGCTGGAGATTTCTAGCCTGGGCGCGGCCAGAGCAAGCTGGGCGCTCAAGGCGACGAGGCCAAATAAAATCAGTCCCAGACGGCCTTTCATTTCTCCCCCATCCAAATCCCGCCCGGAACGATCGCTTCTCCACCTTTTAAAAAAGGCGGCCGCGACGGCTGACGATCGCTCCTGAGGCCGCCTGGACGAAAGCCAGGCCCGTGGTCCCGAAGCCCAGAAGCGGGATTCCGAATCGATTCAATGATCTGTCTGGTCACCGCGCGGCGGCCTGGCCTTAAACCGACCGCCCCCGCGGTCCTGTGCCGGCTTTTTGGCGGATATTACACCCAGGCGATTGGAAAGGCAAGGACAGCCGAGCCTCAAACCTCACGCCCGCCAGGCGCGAGGTCAGGTTTAGGGGGAGAGCCGGACGTCCGGCCACGAAAAAGGGGTTAAACCGTGCCCAGGCTGGGATCGTAGTTCGGCCTGACCTCGTAGTCCCAATCCTCGAACTGGGCCATGCCTCCCTGGGGGTCGTAGTCAATCTCGCCGGCCTCGATCTTTTGGATGTACTCCCTGGTGTCATCCAGCTCCTTGGCCACCAGCTCCCGGAACCTGGCTGAATGCCTCAAGCCACAGAGATGATGGTCCAGGGTGAGCTGAAAGGCCAGGTGCCTCTCCAGCCGCCAGGGGTCCCAGCTCCCGTAAAACTCCTCGGCCCACTGACCGATCTCGTCATCGGTCATGTCCCAGCCGGTGCACCCGGCCGGAACACCACTCCCGGCTTGAGGCGCCGCCTGGGGCTCAGCGGCCTCCTCTTCCGAGACGGCTGCCGCCGGTTCACCATCCTGGCCGGCGGAGGTCGAGGACTCGAGGCCTGGATCGGCCAGCAGCGGCCGATGGGGCTGGCTGGCCTGCCTCTCCTCCTCGGCGGCCAGAATCTGGGCGAAGCGGTCCGCAGAGTTTTGACTCCAGGACTGGTCGACCTGGCTTTGTTGCGGATTGAACTGAAAAACACTCAGAAGCTCGGCAGCCGTGATCACCTTCAGACCTCCCTCTGACAGTCTTCCGGAGCAAATATTTTGCAAAGGGCATACCAAGAAGATCGGGGGAGGTTCTGCCTTCATTCGGCCGTGACAAGCCTTCGCAAGCCGGCGATCCACTCGGCTGTTTTTGCCGGGGTGAGGTCAAAAAGAGGGGATTTCTTTGCCGGACCGGCCGCGGGCGTGGAGGCCCCAGCCGAGTCCGCCGAGGAACGATATCAGCTAACAGCAGTCCGCACGGCCGCTTTGCGGGGCGGTGCAATCCGGCTCCGCGGCGCCGTCTTGGGGTTTAAGGGCGCAGCAACAGGATGAAGGCTGACGGCCCAGGGCGGCGTTGATGACCGCCTGGGCGCAGCCAACTCCGGCCTCGACGTGGATGGCCTCGACGGGGCAGTTGCGGGCGCAGGCGCCGCACTCCATGCAAGCGTCGCGACGGGCCACGACGACGCGGCCGTCAAGGGGGGCCATCACGGCGTGGGGGCAGACGACGAGGCACATGCCGCAGCCGACGCACTTTTCCTCATCCAGGATCAGGGTGGTCACGTTCTGGAGATAAATCAAGTCAGCCATTTTAAAAACTCCTTCAGACCGCGAAACGGGAGCCGAACCAGAGGCCCAGGCCCACCACCCCGGCCCCGATCATGAAGGGCAGAGCCAGGCGCATCTCCCTCTTCACGCCCGAGAGTGAGGTGTAGGTTGAGGCGCCGGTGAAGTTCAGGGCCAGATAAGCCGCCAGGGCTGGGATCAACAAAAGCCAGGCCGCCGACTCCAAAAGAGCCGGTCGGCTGTTCCAAGGGCCGCCCCCCAAGCCCAAGACCACCGCCGCCGCGGCCAGGCCGAGCCACACGCCCTTCAACGAAAAGGCCCGGCCAGGGAGCCACGGCAGAGTCAGAGGCAGGATGATCGCGCCGGCGACGAGACCCGAGGCCAGGGCCGAGACGGCCAACAGGCCGTCACGAGAGACCTTGGCCCAGTAAGGCCCCGGCCCGCCCAGGCCGGCCAAAAAGAACATGGCCGCGGCGACGAGGAGCATCACCTTGAGGGCGCTCACCAGCTCCACCGGAATGAGCACGGCCCGCTCCCACAAAGGGAAGGTCTGGCGGCGCATTTGAGGCGTGGCTTTTAATCCGGAGTCCAGAAAGGCGGGCAGGTCAACGGCGCGAACGGGACCGTAGACGACCTCGAAGCCGGAAAATTTTTTGACTTGGTGGGCCGCCACCCCCGGGCCGGCCAACTGGGGCAGGATCAACCTGCGGTGGGCGACGATCTCCTCGAGGTGCGCCTCGGCCACGCGCCTGACCAGCTCCGCGGTGCCGAAGCTCCCCTTCCCGGCGGCGCACCAGACGTTTATGCCCTTGGTGTCCAGAACCAGAATCCAGACGTCGCGGCCGGGCAGCCGACGGCGCAGCTCGTCAAAGCTCATTTTGTAATTGGCCGTCACCAGGACCGGTGAGTCTTCGTCGGGCCGACCCAGGGCGTAGAGCCCGGGTTGGACCGTGTATTTCATTCGCCCCACCCCCCAGCGGGCCTTGAAGGCCCCCCAGCGGTCTCGAGCGCTCAAAGAGGCCGACGCCTGGGGCGCGGCCCCGAGAGGGGTCTTGACCGCGCCGATGACGAAAGCTTGAGCTGAATTTCTTGCCTCTGGCGGAGCGGAAGCCGTCGAACCCGGAAGCGAGCAGGCGCCGCGCGATTCCGAGGCCTCCACCAGGGGCGGCTTGAAGATCTCTTTTGATGGCCTGTTCATGATTTGATCACCTCTGGCCCGGCCTCCAGGCCGCACTCAACCCCGCAGACCTCTCTGAGCGCCCTCAGGAAGACCAGGACCGCCTCGAAGATCTGCTTTCTGTTCGGCTCAGGAATGACCGCTTCGATCTGATTCATGAACCCGGCCAGACACCGCCACACCTTGAAGTGAACCTCTCGGCCCAAAGGGGTGAGTTCCACCAAGGCCGCCCGCGAATCCTCCGCGGAGCGCCGCCTCAAAAGCAACCCCTTTTTAATGAGCGGCTGGATCAGCCGGGTGGTGGTCGACTTGGCCACGCCCAAGGCGGCGTGAAGGTCCTTGAGCCTCAACCCGCCGGCCCGGTCCACCGCGTCCAGAATGACGAACTGGCTGAAGGTCACGTCTTCACAGAAAGCCTCATCCTGCTGAAAGCAACGCAGAGTGCGCACCCCTTCGGCGATGAGGGTCAGCAGCTCGCGGTGTTCCGACCTGAGGTCTGAAATCATGGTTGTATTATACAACCAAAACTGCGGGCGTCAAGCCGGCCCTCTTTTCCCGGCTGAGGGGCAAAGACGCGGGGGGGCATTGGGCTAGTTGCGTCCCTGAAGTGAGATTTATAAGATTATAAGAGGGCGGAGCGGCCACACTGACTTATGATCCTTAACTTCCGGGACGCAATGCTAGGTTTTCCCTCAATTCTCTCCTCGCCCGGCTGTTTGGCGGCCGAACGGCTCAAGCTCAGGGATACCGCGGTCTATTCTTTATCATTTCATAATATTTTTCGATGCCAAGTTCCTTCATCTTCTCGTTGTTCCGCCGCCAGATGGTCTCGAGACGGGTCATCGAGCTCAGCTTCTGGCACGGAAACTCGGGGCACTCGAAACAGAAGTCCACCCCTTTCTCCTTGACGCATGTCCGCACGCCGCAGGCCTCAAAAAGGCACCCGCCTTTACGGCAGCCTTGACAGGTGCCGCCGGCCAGAAACCGCAGCAGCTCCTTGAAGGCTGGATAGTTCCCGAAAACCTGATTCATGGCCTCGAACCTGGCGGCGTACTCGCCGAAGTTGGGACCCAAAAGGTCGATTAGAGCCTGAGCGTGGCCCTGGATTTGTCCGCCCTCAAAGGCCAGGCACTGGCCGCAGTCAAGTCCACAGGGCGCGATGACGTCTACTATCTGACGCTCCTTCACCACATCACCTCCAAGCCGTCATTTAAGCGCGGCCGCCTGCGGCCCATCAAAGCTGGCCGATGACGGTCTTGAGCATGTCCTTTTATATTATTTTTCTTTTGTGATCGAACGAGAGGAGGAACGGCGGCGAGAAGGCGTCCTCGCCGTCAGGGCGGGCTTCTTTCAATTCAATGGGAAAATGGAATCAACCCCACGCCCCCCTCTTGAGCCTCTGCCCCCGCCGGTTGATGATCAAGCCTTCGGCGCCCCGCCGCCGAAGAAGGGCCATCCCCTCCCGGGGCGCGAGGCAGAAGAGCGTCGTGGACAAGGCGTCGGCCTCGAGGCAGGTTTTGGCCTTGACCGAAGCCGAGGTCAGAAGGACCGGCGAGCGGCCTCGGGAGGGGTCGATGATGTGGTGGTGGAGCTTCTGGGAGTCCCAGTAGACCTCGTAGTCGCCCGAGGTGGCCAGGGCCTGGTCAATCAGGGGGATGACGGGCCCTCGATGGTCGGGGCGGGTCGGGTCCAAAACGCCCACCCGCCAGGGCGAGCGGCCCTTGCCGCCCAAGGCGCGGATGTCGCCCCCGGCGTTGATGAGGGCGTGTTTGAGGCCGCTTTTCTTCAAGCTTTCGGCGGCCCGATCGACGATGAAGCCCTTGGCCAGGCCGTCCAGGGTGAGGGCCATGCCTTCCTTGAGGAGGCGGATCTCTTGGGCGTTGAATTTGATCGCCCGGCCGTCGACCAGGGCCAGAAGCCGCTCGAGCCGCGCTTCTTCGGGCGGGCGGTGGAAGCGGGCGAAGGAGTCTTGGATGGCGTCGATGAGCGGGGCGACGGTGACGTCGAACCGGCCCTCGCTCAGATGATGATAACCGGCCGCCGCCTCCAGGACGGCGATCAGCTCCGGTTCGGGTTTTTGGAGACGGCCCCGGGCGGCCAGTTCGGCCAGGGGGGCGGCGGGATCATGCCGGGTCAGAATCTGAGTCAGCCTCTCCATCTCGGTCCAGGCCTCGGCCATGGCCGTCCGGCATCTGTCCACGCTGTCATCGACGGTGGTCAAGGTGACGTAGGTGCCCATCAGCAGTTGCGATCGCCGGCAGATTTTGAGCCCCCGGCCAAGCCCGGCGGCGAGGGCCTCGGGGGGCCGGGGCAGGGCCCCGCCCAAAAGGCTCAGGGCGGTCAAGCCGCTCAAGTGAAGGAAGCGGCGGCGGGTCAGGGCCATCATGACCGGTCCTCCTTGTCGCTCCAGCCTGAGTAGTAGCAGTAGAGGCCGCACTGGAGGCAGCGGCTGGCCTCTTGTTTGGCCTGCTCCTCGCTGAAGCCGAGCTCCACCTCCTCGAAGTTGCCCTGGCGCTGCTCGATGGCCAACTCGGGCATCTTTTCTCGGGGAGCCCGGGGCACGTCAATGAGCTCGGTGATGAGGGGCCAGGGATCGTTTTCAGGCTTCAGGAGCAGGCTCGGCGGATCGAAGGGCTTACCGCGCAGATAGAGGTGGATGGACCGGGCCGCTTTGCGGCCGTGAGCCAGGGCTTCGACCACCGTCGCCGGACCGGAGACCGCGTCCCCGCCGGCGAAGGCGCCCTCCCGGCCGGTGGCCAGGGTGTCGGGCTGAGCCTCGATGGTCTGCCAGCGGGTTTTGCCTATCTCGCCGTCTTCGGGCAGGAAGTCCAGGTCAGGGAATTGCCCAATGGCGGCCACGACCATGTCCAGGGAAATGATCGACTCCGAGCCCTCCTGGGGCACCGGACGGCGGCGGCCGGAGGCGTCGGGTTCGCCCAGTTCCATTTGAATGACCTCCATGCCGCTCAGCCGGCCGTTCTCGCCGATGAGGCGCGTCGGCGCGGCCAGATAGTGGAGCTTGACCCCTTCCCGCTCGGCTTCGACGATCTCGATGTCGTTGGCCGGCATCTCGGTTCTGGTGCGGCGGTAGACGACGCTCACTTCCTGGCTGCCCAAGCGCAAGGCCGTCCGGGCGCAGTCGATGGCCGTGTTGCCGCCGCCGATGATGGCCACCCTCTGGCCGACCCAGGGGAAGCGGTCGTGGCCCCGCTCGATCAGAAATTCGGTCCCGGCCACGGCGCCCATCAGCTCGTTCTCGCCCTCAATGCCCATGGCCCGCGAGTTCCAGGCTCCGTTGGCGATGAAGGCGGCGTGGAAGCCCTGTTCAAAGCGGAGTTTGTCCAGGCTGAAATCCTCGCCCATGCGGCTCTCGGTCCGGACCTCGATGCCCAAATCCAGGATCTGCTGGATCTCCCAATCGAGCACCTTTTTGGGAAGCCTGTACTCGGGGATGCCGTAGCGCAGCATGCCGCCCAGTTTGGGCATGGCCTCGAAGATGGTCACCTCGTGGCCCAGCCGCCTCAGATAATAGGCCGCGGACAACCCGCCCGGTCCGCCGCCGATGACGGCCACCCTCAGTCCGGAGTCGGGCAGGCAAAAAGGCTTCTCCGCCTGACTAGAGTTCATCTCGAAGTCGGCCGCGAATCGCTTCAGATAGTTGATGGCGATGGGCTCGTCGACGTACTGGCGGCGGCAGACGCTCTCGCAGGGATGGGGGCAGACCCGGCCGATGGAAAGGGGCATGGGATTGTGCTCTTTGATGATCCTGATGGCGTCCCGGTAGCGCCCCTGTTCGATGGCCCGGATGTAGCCCGGAATGTTGATCTGCGCCGGACAGGTCCGTTGGCAGGGGGCCAGGCACTCGCCGATGCGGTTCCAGGAGAGCACCCGGTTGGTGGCTGAGGTGAGGGTCAAGACGTTGTGGGGGCAGATGCGCACGCAGGTGCCGCAGCCGGTGCAGCGCTTGGGGTCGATGATCGGCCGGCGGTCCGGACCCATGGTGATGGCCCCGAAGGGGCAGGCCCGCATGCAGGTCCCCAAACCCAAGCAGCCTTCCTTGCAGATTTTGGGGCCGTCGCTCATCAGGACCGCCGCCCGGCAGTCGGCCACACCGTCGTACTCGAACTCCATCTCGGCCACGTCGAAGCCGTACTTGCAGTTGAGCTGGGCAATCTCGGGCTCGCGGGCCTCGATCTTGGCCCCGATGAGTTCGGCGATGAGCTTGTGGGTGGCGGCGTCGCAGGCGACGCAGCAGTTGGCCGGCGCCTTCCCGGCCACGATGGCCTCGGCCGAGGCGGCGCATCCGGCAAAGCCGCAGCCGCCGCAGTTGGCCCCGGGCAGGGCCTCCTCCACCTCGATGATCCTGGGATCGATCTTAACGTAGAAGAACTTGGCCGCCAGGCCCAAGCCCACGGCGCAGATGAGGCCGATGCCACCCAGGGCTATGGTTGCGATGAGCATCTATCCCCCTTGATCACCTAGTGCACCAGGCCCACGAAGCCAGAGAAGGCCAGAGCCATCAGGCCGGCCGTGACCAGGCCGATGGCCGTGCCCTGGAACGGCTTCGGTATTCGCCCCAGATCAAACCTTTCCCTGATGCCGGCGAAGAGGAGCAAGGCCATGGTGTAACCCAGGGCCGAGGAGAAGGAGAAGAAGACGGCCTTGGGGAAGTCAAGCTCCATCTTGATGTTCAGGATGGCCACGCCCAGAACGGCGCAGTTGGTGGTGATGAGCGGCAGAAATATGCCCAGGGCCTTGTAGAGGGCCGGGGCGGTCTTGCGGATGACCGTTTCGACAAACTGAACCAGGGCGGCGATGATGAGGATGAAGAAAATGGTCTGGAGGTATTCCAGATGAAATTGATAGAGGATGTACTCCTGAACCAGCCAGGTGATGGCCCCGGCCAGGGTGATGACGAAGATGACGGCCATGCCCATGCCCGTGGCCGTGTCCATGCGGCGGCTGACGCCCAGGAAAGGGCAGTTGCCCAAGAAGCGGGCCAGAAGGATGTTGTTGACCAGAATGGCTGAGATCATCAGAAGGAAGTATTCAGTCATGGCTTAACCCTTGTGGGCCTTTCGCTGGGAAATGAAGTTGATCACGGCCAAGAGTATGCCCAGGCAGACGAAAGCGCCCGGCGCCTCGATCAAGAATTTCATCGGCCGGAAAGCCCCGCCGAAGAGGCCCAAGCCAAAGATCGTCCCCGCCCCGAAGATCTCGCGGATGCCTCCCAGCACGATCAGCGAGACGGTGAAGCCCAGGCCGATGCCCAGTCCGTCGGCGGCCGAGTCGACGACGCCGCGCTTGGAGGCGAAAGCCTCGGCCCGGCCGAGGATGATGCAGTTGACGACGATGAGGGGGATGAAGATGCCCAGGGCTTGGTAAAGCGGATAGGCGTAGGCCTGCATCATCAACTCGGTGATGACCACGAAGGCGGCGATGACGACGATGAAGGCGGCGATGCGCACCTCCCGGGGAATGAACCGGCGGATGGCCGAGACGATGATGTTGGAGCAGAGCAGGACAAAGGTCGTGGCCAGGCCCATGCCGGCGCCGTTTTCGGCCGAGGTGGTCACGGCCAGGGTGGGGCACAGCCCCAGGACGAGGCGAAACGGCGGCAGCAGCTCCCAGAAACCCTTGGAAAATTCCTTGACGACGGCCATGATTCCCTCAGCTCAAAAGCTTGTCCTGGTTGGCTTTGAAGATCTGGATGGCCTTGTTCACCGCCTCGATGACCCCCCGGCTGGACAGGGTCGCCCCGGAGATGGCGTCGATCTGGCTGGGGCTCACCTCCTTGGCGGCGCTCAAATCCTTGAACTGGTCGCGGAAGCTGGGCTCGGCGACTCTGTCGCCCTTGCCCGGCGTCTCGGAGTTGGAGGTGATGGCGATCTTGATGATCTTGTCCTTGTCCCGACCCTGGGTGCCGATGGCCGTCATCACGCCCAGGTTCTCGTGATAGCCGGTGCCGAACGTCTCCAGGGCCACGGCAATGGTCTGGCCGTTCTTCTTGGCCGGGAAGGCGAAGACTTGAATGTCGCGGCCGCGCTTGTCTTGGCCGACGATGAGCTTCTGGCGGTCCTTGACCGGATCGTTTTCAACGCCCAGATTGGCGAAGACCTCGTTCACGGCCGGAGCCTTGACCAGCTTGACCTGAGCGTACTCGATGGGCTCGGCGGTGATGTGGTGGACGTAGGCCAGGGCCAAGCCGGAGACGGCGGTGATGACGGTCAGGATAAAGGCTAGCCTCCAAATCTCACGCAAGGCTGATCCTCCCCAGGGGTTTCGGTTTGATCCGATCCAGGATCGGGGTCAAGGCGTTGAAAGCCAGGACGCCGAAGAAGGCGCCGTCCGGGTGGGGGCCGTAGACGCGGATCATGATCGTCGTCAGCCCGGCCCCGAGGCCGAAGAGGAAGAGGCCCCAGGTGGTCATGGGACTGGTGGTCGGCTCCGGGGCCAGGAGCACGGCGCTCAACATCAAGGTGCCGGTGAACAGATGCCACCAGGCCGGGGCGTACAGGTCCGGGTCCAGGGCCGAGTAGATCAGGGCGGTGATAAAGACGCCGAGGAGCATGCCCACCGGGATGAGGGGGGGCAGGTAGCCGCGGATGAAAAGAAACAACCCGCCCACGATGACGGCCAGGGCCGAGGTGGCCCCGATGGGGCCGGGATAGGCGCCCAGAAAGAGGGTCCAAAAGCCGTAGGTGTAAACCTCTGACGGGTCCATCTTGATGAGCATCAAGGGCAGCTGGGCCTCATCGATCCCCGGCCAAAAGGCGCCCGGCTGGGGGGTGATGTAGGTGCCCATCAGGTCCGGCCAGGAAAGATAACAGACCACCCAGCCGACCAAAACCGGGTGGAAGGGGTAGAATCCGAGGCCCCCGAAGAACATCTTGCCCATGGCCACGGCCGTGGCCGCGGCGATGAGGGCCAGCCACCAGGGCACGGCCGGCGACAGGGTCAGGCCGACCAAGAAGCCGATCAAGGCGGCGTGCCTGTCCTCCAGACTGGCCGGCTTGTTCATGATCTTTTTGGCCAGGGCCTCGGTCAAAAGGGCGCTCAAGGTCGTCAGGGCCAGGATGACCGCCGCCCTCAAGCCGTAAAAGTAGATTCCGGCCACGGCGGCCGGAGCGGCGGCGATGAGCCAGGTGGTGTTGTAGGAGCTGATGGTGTGCCGGGCCAGAGCGTGGGGCGAGAAGGAGACGGTCAGCTTCATTGTGCGGCCCTCCTGGCCATGAGTTCCTCCTTGGCGTGGCGGAAGAAGTGGACCATCGGCCGCTTGGCCGGGCAGACGTAGGCGCACAGGCCGCACTCGATGCAGTGGAACAGATGGTGCTGCTCGGCCTCCTCGAACCGAGCGTGCTCGCAGTATTTGCTGAGTTCACCCGGCAACAGCCTCGACGGGCAGACCCGGAAGCAGAGGCCGCAGTGGAAGCACGGCTCCTGACTGAAGTGGCGGACCTGGTCAGGGCTCAAGACGACCACGCCGTCGACCTCCTTGGTCACCGGGGTGTTGAGGTCATGAACGGCCTGCCCGGTCAGGCGGCCGCCGAGGATGAGCTTGCCCTTTTCCTGGACCCGGATGCCGAGGCTGTCGAGGATGTGTTTGACCGGCGTGCCCAAAAGGGCCTTGATGAGCCGGGGCGGCGATTGGGGGGCGGTGATGGTGAGCCACTTGGCCGTGTGGGGCTTGGCCCAGGCCACGGCCAGGCCGGTCCAATAGGCCGTCTCCAGGCGGACGAAGGCCACGCCCACGTCGCGGGCCCGGCCGTGAGGCAGCGGGATTTCACGGCGGGTGATCCGCTGGACCAAGACGTGCTTCAATCCGGCGGGGAAGGCGGCGTTATCCAAAATGACGACGTCCGTTCCTGGGCCGGCCAAGACCTCTTCGAAGGCGGCCCGATGGAGGTGTTTATCTCCGACCAAAGTGGTCTTCTCCGCGCCCAAAAGGCTTCTGATGGTCTTGAGGCCTTGGAAGAGGAGCGGATGGGGCCACCGGGCCAGGCGGCGATGGACGAAGAGTCCCGGCTCCCTGTCCACGCCGGCCAGAATCAGATTCGCCACCGGTCGGTTCTGGGGGGCGCTCGAAGGGGAGGGCTGGCTTTGCGGCGGCGTCGGCGAAAGCTCGTCGGCCAGGGGCCGGTTGTTGAAGCCGGCCGCGACCACCCCGGCCTCCTGGATGCGGGTCAGGGCGGCCGTCTGGTCCAGCTCCGGGATCTCGTCCGGCAGCTCCTGGGGCGTCTCCTCGGGCGGCCCAGAGGGCTCCAAGATGACGCAGGGCTCCAGATTTCCGCGCAAGGTGTTTTTGCTGGCCAGGTCAACCACCCGCCCCGCCGCCGGGGCGTGGACAGGAGCCGCCTCGCCTGACTCCGAACCGGCCCGTCCCAGGAGCTGGCCTTCGGCCACCTCGTCGCCCTGGCCCACCACCGCCTCGGCCGGCGAGCCGGCGTGCTGCCTCAAGGGAATGATGAGCTGGTCAGGGAGGGGAATCTCTGGGGCGTCAAGCTCTGGGGTCGGGTCGGCGAAGCGAATGGCCCGGCGGAAGATGAGTTTCATGGGGCCCCCTTCAGCCCTTATATTTGGTCAAAAAAAGATCAGGGCGCAGCCAATCCGATTCCGCTTGACTTCACCCCAACCTTCCTGAAAACCGCCCGGATCCGTGGCCCGGACGGGGCCATGTGCAAAGCGAAACCCCCCGACGCTGGCCGCTCTCCTACCTACTCCAGCTGAGGCCATATGTCAAGGTTCCGCTTAAAAATCAAGGCTGGAAATGGCTTCTTTCCCGGAGCCGTCGCTTCATTGATCCGGGGCGGTGGATATGATGGCCAGCAGTCTCTGGCGGTGGGTCTGGATGAGGCTCATCTCCTGGGCTGGAATCTCGGCCGCGGCCGTCTGGTCCGCCTTCTTGGCTTCGGCGATGGCCTGATCAATCTGGGCCAGGATCTGCTTCTTTTGAACCTCGGAAAGCTGAGGGTTGTTGAGAATGACCTGGCGCTGAGCCTCGAGCTGGACCGCCGCCTGGGTCGAGGCCGGACCCGCCTCGGCGGCCATCAGACCAGCGGCCACGTGGCTGGCCACGTAAAAGAACCTCTCCGGCTGCCAGCCTCGGTTTTGGAGGTAGTTTTTGACCTCCTGACCCAAGGCGGCCGCCTGCATGGCGCTGGGGTCCTTGATCTTTTCAAAGGCCTCGCCCTTCTGGTGGGCCCAGCGGACGAAAAGGGGCCATTCGGCGGCGAACTTGTTCAGTTCGGCCTCGTTGAAAGGCGGCTGGCCGGCGGCGGCGGGCACGGCGGCCAGGAAAACGCACCACAAAAGCGCGATCATGGCACCGACGAGAAGGCGAGGTCTTATCATCACCACCCCTCCTTTAATCCTTCGGTCTAGGGCCAAATTGGCCCATTACTATATCCGCCTCCCTCATGGGCTGTCAACTCCCCCGGCCAAGTGGGTAGCGTATCAAGTCTTGTGTCAGGGGAGAGGGAGGGGGTACCTCCTTGGGT
>CAYXRH010000010.1:0-26712 GCA_964466355.1 uncultured Thermodesulfobacteriota bacterium | reverse complement strand
CTCCACGGCCGTGGCCGTGAGAGAGACGACGATGGGCAGGGCCAGAATGGTCTGCCCCACGGCCATGCCCGGGATGGTGAACAAAAGGCCCATCTCGCCCAGCGGCCCCCGTCGGGAGACGAAGGCGTAGACCAAGAGGCCGATGACCACGGTCGGCAGGGCCAGAAGGGTGTCCACCAGGGTGCGAAGCGTTCTCTTGCCTCGAAAATTGAAGTGGCCCAGCCAGAAGCCAAGGAAGACGCCGATCAAGAGGCTCACGGCCATGGACAAGGTGGATAATTTAATCGTCGTCGCCACGGCCGAAAAAGTCTCTTTGTCGCCGCTGATGAGGAGTTCGGCCGCGGTTGAAAAACCGTCAAGAATGTAATCAAGGCTGCTCATGCACCGTTTTCATTTCGAACGATCAGATCATACGGCCCAGCCCCAAACCAGGGCCGGGCCACCTGATCCAGGGTCGAGGGCTTATTCGGCGTTGGGAGTGAACAATTGTTGACCCAACAGCTTGAATTCCCCGATCTCCTTTTGGACCTTAGGCGAGGTGATCCAATCAGCGAATTTCTTGGCCAGCTCTGTTTTTACTTTGTCGCACTTGGCTGGATTGACGGTCATGACGCTGTACTGGTTGAAGAGGATTTCATCCCCTTCGATCAAGATCACCAAGGGAGGGTCGCCCTTGTAGTTGTGGGCGTACTTGATGAAGGTGCCCCTGTCGGTCATGGTGTAGGCGTCCTTTTCCTCGGCCACGTTGATGGTCTTGATCATGCCTTGGCCGGTCTCAATGTACCATGATTCCTGCGCCGGCGTCTTCATGCCCGCCGCCGTCCACAAGGCTTGCTCCTTCTTGTGAGTGCCCGAGTTGTCCCCCCGGCTGGCAAAGGGCGCCTTTTGGGCGGCGATGGTCTTGAGGGCCTGATTGACCTTGAGGCCCTTGATCTTGGCCGGATCGCTTTTTGGGCCAATGACGACGAAGTCGTTGTACATGATCTGGCGGTGGTCGATCCCGTAACCGTCAGCCACGTATTTCTTCTCCGCCGCCGGGGCGTGGACCATGAGGATGTCCACATCGCAGTTCTGGCCCAGCTTGAGGGCTTTGCCCGTGCCCACGGCGATCCACTGCAGCTCCACCCCAGTGTCCTTCTTGAATTTGGGGGCCAGATAGTCCAGGAGCCCGGTGTTGGCCGTGGAGGTGGTCGTGGCCATTCTGAGGACATCGCCCGCGGCCCAGGCGGCGCCTGAGGCGGACCAGATCATGACCATGACAAGGGTGAGGACGATAAACCAACTACGACGCCACATTTCAGCCTCCTCGTTTTTATTTTTACAAGAGTTGCCATTGAGTCTCTGAATCGTATCGGAAAATAATATGCCAAGCATGGCATAATTGCACTCAAAAAAATAAGAGCTGTCAAGAACAAAAGGGAAACAGGCGGCGATGGTTCATTGGGCTTGCAGCCTTTTGGCTCTCTCAGACCAAATCCGTCAGATTCAATCGGGCGATGGTTTCCGGGGAAGGACGGCCTTCTTCGCTCCAGTCCCTGAGATCATAGTATTCGCGCAGCATGGGCTCCAGGGGCGGGACGTCAAACTCCACGTCTGGTCCCTGTTTCTTTTGAGTGCGCATTCTGGGCGGCAGAACGTCGTCCTTGCGCGAGACGCCGCGGCGGTTGTTGATCATCCGCTTCAGGGTGAAGCCTCTTTCGCCGATGGCCATGAATTCGTCCAGATCCACTCCCCGGCCGGTGATTAAGTTGTACCATTCGCGGAAGTTGGTGGTGGTCAGGGCGTTGTTGAGCACGGCGAACTTGCAGACGATGAGGGAGTCGAGGACGTTCATCAGGTTCTGGAGGTGGATGGTCCACTGCGCCTTGCCTTCCTGCTGGCGCCCGGGGTGGGGCTCGGCATAGCCCAGCTCCGGCAGAGCCACGCCGATCTCAAAGGGGTGGGCCAGGGAGCTCAAGTGGCAGGCGCCCCGGTTGCCAGTGGCGTAGGACACGGCGTGACCCCAGGAGAAGCGGGGGTCATGCATGGGAAACTCCAGGCCCTTGACGTGAAGAGCGTACTCTTCGCTGTTGCGGCCGATGGTCTGGCTGGCGCGGCGGACCCCCTGGCCCAAAATCCGGGCCAGGTCGCCCTCCTTAAGGGCGATGCGTCTGACCAGCTCGACGATGGCCTCGGCGCGGCCGAATCCGAGTTCGAGACCGTCGGCCTCGTCCCGGGAGATGAGGCCCTTCTCGGCGCACTCAAAGGCAAAAGCGATGACCCCACCGGTGGAGATGCAGTCCAGACCGAGCCGGTTGGCCTGCTCATTGGCTTTGGCGATGGCTTCCAGGTTGTCGTTGAGGCACAGGCTGCCGAACGAGGCCAAGGCTTCGTATTCCGGGCCCTCGGTCAAGCCTTGGGTGGCGAAAAACCCATTTTTGACCTCCACCAGACGCCCGCAGACGATGGGACAGCCCTTGCAGCCGCTCCGTTTGACTTGGATCTGCTCCTTTAAAACCGTGCCGGTGATCTTGGAGGCCAGCTCCGTGGCCTTGGCCAGACGCCAGTTTTTGATGGGCAGGTTGCCCAGTCGCTCGTAATTGATCACGCCGCCGGGAGTGCCAATCTTGCCAAAAAGCTCCAGACGCTCCTTCATCATCGGCAAGGTGGCCCGGATCGAGGCCTTTAAACCTTCCGGATCGGCCAGGGGCGCGCTCACCGCTCCCTTGGCGTTTACAATAACGGCTTTGAGCTTCTTGGAGCCCATGACCGCGCCCAGGCCGCAGCGGCCGGCGGAGCGGGCGTGTCGACCGTTGTGGACCACGTTGGCCAGCCGGACCATCCTTTCTCCGGCCGGGCCGATTATGGCCGTGACCACGTCCGGGTTGAACTCTGACTTGATCTTTTCGTCCGCGGCGTAAACGTCCAGGCCCCACAGGTTGGCGGCGTTTTGAAAGGTGATCCTGTCTTGATCGAGGGCGATGGACACTGGCTCGTTTGAGGCGCCGGTGATGACTAGGCCGTCGTAACCCAATCGCTTCAAGTGCCAGCCGAAGCTTCCCCCGGAGTTTGATTCGCCGTAAATGCCGGTCAGGGGCGCGAGGCTGATCAGCTCGTGCCTCGAGCCCGAGGGGACCCGCGTGGCGGTGAAGGGGCCGGTCATGAAGATGAGGGGGTTGTCCGGACCCAGAGGGTCTGTTTGGGGCCCCACCTGGCGGGCCAGCAGGGCCGCGCCCAGGTTTCCTCCACCCACGAACCGCTCGACATCTCGGGGGTCCAGCGTTCGAAAATCCACTCGGCGATCGGTCAAGTCGATCCAGGCCAGCCGATCGTGGTAGCCGTGCATGTCAGCCTCCTGCGACCATGACGATCATCTCCACCTCGTCGTCGGATTCGAGCTCGTCAGACAGAGTCAGGATCTTGCCCCGCCGCCAGACCATGAGGCCGTATGGCTGGTGTTCTCCTGGCTTGAATCGCGCGTAAGGGGACAGCGCCGGTTGCTGGGCCTGGAGTGCGGTCAGGACCTGAGCCACAGTGGCGGTTCCTTGGAGTGGAAATTCAGAAACCGGACCGAAGAACTGGTCTAAAGGCGACAACCATTTAATCTTCAACGCTGCCTCTGATTGCACGTCATTAGCGCCCATTTTAAATATCACACTGCATCGAACGGGGTCAACGGCGGGCTGTTTGTTCTTTGAAGCGTCGCCTTTGGCGCAGCCGCTCATCCGCCTGCTCGGTCGCGCCGGCCAGAGCGTCTGGCCTCAAGGCCGGTTAGTCATCCTCCGCCCCCTCTTTAGTCCGTCGCGCAAAGGCTTGATATCAGAACAAAGGGCAGGCCAAAGAGCCGCGGAGCCTGTGCCAGCCGGTAGCGTGTTCACTTGGTCCCGCTTTCCGGGAGCAACGGATGACAGATCTCTGGTCTGAGGTTTTGGAGCAGCTCCTTGTAGGAGAGGTCGTCCAGTCTGAACGGGGGCAGCTGTGAACTGACGCCGGTGTAAAAGCCGAGAAGCATTAGGTAGCGCCGCACCAGTTCCGGCAAAAGGAAATTCCGGGCCACGTGCTTGCGGCCGTGACGGCCCATGGCCGCGGCGCCCTCGGGGTCGTCCAGAAGGCGGTCCATGCTGGCCGCCACGGCCTCCACGTCAAGGGGATCGACCAGGTAGCCCGTGCGTCCGTCGATGACCTGTTCGGTGATGCCCCCCACCCGGGAGCCGATGACCGGCGTCCCCTGCCACAGGGCTTCAGTGACCACCAGGCCAAAGCCTTCCTTGGTGGAGATGTGAATGAAGCCCTCGGCCAGATGCATCAAGGCGCCGACGACTTGATCATTGTTGGCCACGTTGACTAAGAAGCGGACGTCGCTTTGGCCCTCGGCCTGCTCTTCAAGCTGGGCCAGCATGGCCCCGCCCTCAGGATCATCCGTGGCCGTGTTTCCCAGAAAAATGAGATAGGGGGGCGCCTGGAGGCGTTTTTTTTCTTTGAGGCGCAGGAAGGCCTCAAGGATGGTCTTTTGGTTCTTGTGAACGTCGTAACGGGAGACCGCGGCCAGGATGGGTCTTTGCGGGTCGATTCCTTGAGCCTCAAAAAGGGGGCTCAAGACTTTGAGGGCCTCCTCTGTGGTGTATTGATGATTCTTCTCGGCCAGGGGGTCGATGCACGGCGTGATCTGGTAGATGGGAATCTGCAGCCCTGGCCCGACGAACTGGGGCATGGTGAAGATGGCCCCAGAGCAATGGTTGATGTAGGGCAGCAGGAACCGCCACACGATCTTGTGCGGGGAGGAGGTGTCGATGTGACAGCGCCACAGGATGGTGCCGTAAATGACCTCGTTCATCAGCAGGGCCGCTGGCTGGGGGTCGTGGACAACGACCATGTCCGAGCTGATGATGGTGTGACGGGAGTTCTGGTCAATGGTGTCCAGATAGGCCCCGAATATCTCCTCCAGGGTTATGGGGTAGTCCAGCCCTTGAAGCATGTTGTGGAATTTTTTGGTGACCTTGAAGAACTCCTCGTTGCCGCGGATGACGTACCACCGGGCGTCGAGGCCCAAGGAGCGCACCAGGGGGACGACGCTTCGAAGCATCTCGGCCACTCCGCCGCCCATGAAGGTGGAGTTGATGGAGGCCCAGCTCCGACCGGCCAAGGGCGCGGCCAGCCTCTTGATCTCCTCGACCCGTTCCGACCCGATGAAAGGCTCGTAGCCTTCAATATCTCGGGTGAATTCGAGCTCATATTCCTCCAGGCGGCCCATTTGATCCTCCCCGGATGCGCAGACAAATCAAGACCGAGCCTTAAAAATGGCTCGTCTCATTTGAAAATCTATTATGAGACTTTCGGCGCTTAATAGCAAGTTTTAAAAGAGCTGAGCAAAGACAGCGGATTAAAACCACCTCGTCACGGCGCCGAGGGTGCTCAGGGTGAAGAACCCGGCCGGGATCAGGTTGGCGCGGGAGGGAGCGCGGAGGAGGACCAAGAGATAGCAGGTGTAAACAGGACTGAAGACGCGCAGGTAGGAGCGGAAGGACTCCCAGATGGCCTCGCCGCCGATGATGGGCAGGATCAAGGCTCCGGCCAGGAGCCAGCCCTCGATTTGGTCTGGGTGGCGTCGGATGTGTTGAATGGCCATCGCGCCCACGGCGAGCACCCCCAGGACAAAGAGGACGCCGTGCCAGTTCGTCGGCGGGGTCAGGAGATCGAACATCTGGATGAAAGGCCAGGCAATATTGCGGTTGGATTCCTGGAAAGGCCAGGTGTGAAACTGATGGAAAATATAGTACTGCCAGGCCAGGATGGCGGTCAGGGGAATGAGATGGGCCGGCCACCAGGGGCGTCTTTTAATCAAGGCGTATAAGCCGGCCACTCCTGGGACGAAGATGTAATACTCCTTGGTCAACACCAGACACGTAAAAGCCGCGGCCGCGGCCAGAATCCAGCCCCTGGTCAGCAGGACCACGCCCGCCAGGAGGAGGAGGTTGGCCAGCGGCTCGGCCACCCCCATCAAGATGGGCAGGGAATAGCCGGCGTAACAAAGGAACAAGTAAGCCAGGTCGCCGCGGCCCTGCCAGCGCAGGCTCAAGTGGTAGAGCAAGGCAAAGGAGGCCAGGACCGCCGCCAGGTTGAAGCCGATCATGATTTCAGCCAAACGGTGGTTGTCTCCGCCGGAGATGAGCCAAAGGACGAGCGGGAAAAAAGGCCGCTGGTAGCGGTAGGCCGGCGAGTCCATGTTGCGGGGGCCTTTCCCGCGGGCGAGGGGGTCTTGGGCGGCGTAGAAAAAAAACTGGCCGTCGTAGCCGTATTCAAGCAGGCTGGCCTTTGGCGGCAGGAGGCTTTCATCCTTGGCGAATTCCCGGCCAAAACTGATGAAGTCGTTGGCCGGCCTGAGGCGGTAGCCAGTTTCATGAAGGACCGTCAGCGTGGAGATGAGCAGACAAATGACCAAAGCGGCCGCGTATCTTACGCCTGGGCTGGGTCTGGGTTTGAGCCACGCCCAGGCCAAGAGGATGACGATGAGCCATGAACCGATCAGAACGGCCACCTGCATGGGGGATTGGATCAGGTCAGGGTACACCAGGGAGACGATGAGAGAGAGAAGCATGACCATCACCAGGATCGCTGCTCTGACCCAGGCTTTCCGATCAACGGAGTCCTCTGGAGCGAGACGGCGTCCGGTGAGGAACATCAGGAACGGTCCACAGGCGGCCAGGATGAAGAAGCCGATGCGGGTGAGCATCAGACACGGACCAAAGAGGCCGAGAATCAAGAAAATGGCCAGAACCAGCCCCGGACCGGCGACGAGGAGGCAGGGACGCCAAGGCTGAAAGGTCCCGCGGTGCGACGTTGGGAGCGGCCAGATGGTCAGGAGCTGCCACATCAAGGCCAAGCCGAGCCAACCGATTTTTTGGGACAAGGACGGCCAGCCAAAGGCGGGGCGGGAAAAGGTGATCAAGTAAGCCGGCGTGACATAGGCGTAATTGCGCGCCTGTATTTCGTCTATTTTTACCGGCCGAGGCCCTTGGTTGTGGACGATCAGTTCTGGGGAGGCCAAATCAGTAGTCTTGACTTTGAAATAGGCCCGCCGGCCCCTAAAGAACCAGGGCTGAGTCAGCCCTGCGGGCAGTTTGAGGGCCAGGGGCGAGGCATCTTCTCCGCGGCGGGCGGAGACCCGAATCTGCCACATCTTCCAGCCAGGCGGGAGGGAAGGCGGCTTCAAAGCCAAATCGCCTCGAGCCGGGACTATCTGCCGCGGCCAAGCGTGATCCGGCCAGGCGACGTCAGAATAGTTCTTGGTTCGAATCTGGGCCTGATCCAAGGAGCCCACGGCCGTCAGACTCAACAGGGCCAAGATAGCGCCGGCCAGCACCACCGGCCCCCACGTCCGCGCCCGGGAGTTGACTTCAGCTCGGCGGGATTGAGTCATTCAAATCCATTACCGTTGACAGCGCGCACTGGGCCAGCTCAGAGCATTGGGGGATCAGCGGTTGATTAACCGCTCCCTTTTGGCCGCGGATTCGGATTATTCGGAGAGTTTAGACTCCAGCCTGATCTCGACGCGTCGGTTTTTGGCCCGGTTTTCAGGCCCGGTGTTTGGGACCAAGGGACGGGCGCAGCCGAAACCGCTGACCGAGATTCGTTCAGGTTCGATGCCGAGGCTGATCAGCTCTTCGGCCACGGCCACGGCCCGGAAGACCGACAGCCCCAGGTTGGTGCCGTATTTCCTAATATTGATCGCGCTCAAGGGGGTGTCGTCGGTGTGGCCATCGACGCTGATGTTTTTGTCTGGCTGGGCTTTGATCTCGTCGGCCACCTCTCTCAAAACATTTCGCGCCTTCTCGGATAGAGCGGCCTGACCTGGTCTGAAAAAGCCTGAGTCCAGGGAGACGAGAATCTGGCTCTTGGCGGCTGGGACGGACTGGGTCTGAGGTCTGTCTTTGAGCGCTGACCGGGCCGCGACCAGTTCTTCCTCGAGAAGTTTTATTTTATCTTGGAGGGCGGCCACCTGGTTTCGGGAGGCTTGGTTTTGCCGGGTCAAGCTCTCCACTTCGGCTTTGAATCGAGCCGTATCTTCAACGGAGGCCTTGGGCTGGTCTTCTTTGGGGTCGGCTTTGGATAGAGCGGCCGGGCCGCGCGTGCCCAAAAAAGTTAGGTAGCCGGCCGCGGCTAGAAGAATAATGGCCAAGACAATGACTAATCGGCGACTCCCCCGATGGGTGTTTTGGGCGTCATAAGTCCTTTTGAGCTCCATCGCCTCACCGTTTGATCGGCCAACGGAGAGAGGCCGAGGAAGGTTGATAATCTCCCTCTGGACCCGGCCCGCCAAAATAGGTCGCGTCGAGGCGGGTCGCGGTGGTCGGCTTTGGAGGGCCGATCCAGACGATCTCTTGGTGTCCGGCGGCGGCTGAAAGCAGGGCCTGGCCTTGATGGCCAGGGCTGAGTTTCCCTTGGGTGACGGTCACCAGAACTTCACCCTCTTCCACGGGCTGGCCGCGGGTGGTCGTCACCTGGACGGTGACGATAATCTGATCCGGTTTAGAGCTAGGCTTGAGTGAAAGAAGAATCTTGGTCTTCAAGTCAGGTCCGCGCGGCAGCGTCGTCGTGGTCGTGGGGGGCATGGTGGTCGTCGTCACCCGCAGCGAAGTGGTGGTCGTGGTCGGGGGGAGCGTGGTGGTCGTCGTGGTCATTCGGGGCAAGGTCGTGGTCGTGGAGGAAGTGGTCGTGGTCGAAGGCGGCGGCTTAGGAGGAGTTGGGGGGCCGACTTCAATCACGGCCGCGTTTCGAGCCGGCGCCAGGGCCGCGGTGCCGCTGAAGTAGACTTCGACCTTGAATGTCCCTTGCTCGTTGGGGATCCAGTTGACCCTGAAGATGTCGGTCAAGCCGTCAGGCTGGGAGACATAGGTCCTCAGCAGGCGTTTATTGTCTAGATCATAAACCGATAAAGTCAACAGTCCTCCCTTGATCCGCTGCCTGATCCCGAGGGCGTCAGTAGTCCAAAGCTGACAAGCTATGGAGATGCTCGATCCCTGAGCCACTCTGGGGGGCCCGAGGTTGAGGTCCAGGTACGTCGCTTGTTTGGCCCAAACCCCGGCTGGGCACAACCACATTATTAAAAAAATCCAACCAAACAACCGCAAACCGCGCGACACGAAAACCTCCCCGGTGATCGGCCGGACAAACCATCTTAACACGAAGTCAGTGGCCGGTTGGAGAAGAAAAATTGTGTCCTCTTTGGGGCTGATTTATAACCCCGCGAGGTTGGCCCTGTCAAATTTCAGCGCCAAGGCGGCGCAAACTTTACGGGCGGCCAAGGAACCATGATGATGAATGGATGGTCTCGCCATCGCTCGATGAGAGGCACCCGCAGGTCAAGCCTCGCCCAAAGGCGAGGACAGCACTTGCTCATGGGGGCCGAGTCAGCTAATCTACCCGGTGAATCATGGTTTGTCCGCGCTCATATCGTGAATTTTTGGTTCTTGTCGTGGCCGCCGGTGTCAACCAGGTCCGGTTTTTGTCTCTGCTCGAACCCATGGGTTTCAGGCAGATCAAGGCCACTGATCAAGACAAGCACGTCGTGGCCATGATCAAAGACACGAGACCCGACCTGGTGGTGGTCACCCGCAACCTGGCCGTATTCTCAGGGGTGCAGCTTCTCGTGGCCGTCCGTCAGGCCGAAGAGGCCAATGAAACGCCGTTTTTAATCATCGGGGACAAGGAGGACCTGAGGCCAGGGGGCATGATCGAGACGGTCAAAAAGGCGGATTGGGCCAAGCTCATCGCCGTGCCTTACTCTGAGGACGAATTTAAAAAAGCGATCGAGGAGCTCATGTCGCCCTTGATCGACTACAAACACGAGGAGGCCTTCGCGCGGTTTGACGCCGCGGCCGAGAAGGTCGAAGCCGGGGAGTTGGAAGAGGCCGCGGAGCTTTATCGAAGCGGCCTGACCCTCCACGGAGAATGGCTGGAGGCCTGGCTCAGGCTGGGGGCGGTGCTGGTTCGGTTGGGCCGCCGCGATGAATCCGCCGAGGCTTACCTGAAGGCCCTGGAGGTGGATGCCGTCTCTCTGGAAGCATACTTTGGCTTGGCCGAGATTTACGAAGTCCGGGAAGAGTACGAGACGGCCGTGGAGCTTCTCCACCAGGCCCTGCAAGTGGTCCAAAGCATAAAGTCTGGGCCGAAGAACCGAGCCAAGATTAACTTCTACATCGGTCGATTCGAGCTCAAACTTTCGCGGCTTTTAGAGGCCAAGGCCGCTTTTCAGGAAGCTGTCAAGGAGGATCCACAAAACGCCCAGCTCAGGACAGCCATCGGCGACGCCTACGTCGAGCAAGGACACTACGCCGAAGCCGAGGAGTATTACAAGACGGCCCTGGATATTGAGCCTGATTTAGCCCATGTTTATAATAGATTGGGCATGGCCTACCGAAGACAAAGGAAATATGGCCGCGCTCTTGAGCTTTACGCCAAAGCCCGCCTCCGCCATCCTGAAGACGAGCACCTCCTGTTCAATATGGCCCGGACCCAATTTGAGGCCGGACGGTGGGCGGAGGCCGAGGATTTGCTTCTTCAGGCCCTGGACATTGCGCCTCATTTCGGGGAAGCCCAGCGCTTTCTGGCCTGGATGAAGGAAAAGGAACCATCCAGGCAAGTTGATAGCGATAATTAGATCACATTTCTGAGCCTGGGGATGACAGAGCCGAGGGCGTATGGTAGAAAAGGTTTATAATGCAATGGGGAGGAGAGGTTTATGACTCTCAGAGAAAGGGTTCAGGCCGCTTTGGACAAGGTGCGGCCCCAACTTCAGGCCGACGGCGGCGACGTGGTGCTGGTGAATGTAACTGACGAGGGGACTGTTTCGGTTAAATTGACTGGCGCTTGCGGCGGGTGTCCGATGTCCCAAATGACCTTGAAGATGGGCATTGAAAAAATAGTCAAGTCAGCCGTGCCTGAGGTGAGAGCGGTGGAGGCGGTTTGAATCATTTGGGCTGAGGCCGTCCCCAAAGGGCCGAGGCGCGACAGATCTGCTCCAGCGCCATCAGCAGACTCAATTGAGGGGCAAAGGTCGGGCCGGAGAAGGACAAAATCTTTTTTGTCCGACAACCGGAGGCGAATGCAGCCCTGGGCCGGCCGATGACCAAGACCTCCATCTTCACGAGTCATCTCCGAGGAACCGGCGGCAGGCCTCATACCCTTGGGGAAGGCCGCAGTCAAACCCCTCGCCCGAGATTGTCTTGACCAGAAGTCTTCCCTGGCGGATCAGTTCCTGAAGCACGGGCACGTCGTCGATCTCGCCGATCAGGGTGGGCCGTATTTTATCAATGATATCGAAATAGTCCGGGGTGAAGATTCCGCCGCCAGCCCCCTTGAGAAAAGGTCCTCGCCCTTTAGGATTGGCCGGGTGTGGCTGCTTGGGGCTTAAATTGTGGGCCTGATACAAACCTTTTTCAACCATGGTTGCTTTTTGTATCAGGCCCACGTTTCCAAAAAACCTGAGCCTTTCAGGCCTCAGATGCTGCCCCCCGATGATTGGTTTCTGATGGGCGGCAAAGGTCGGCTCGAGTTGGGACAAAAAGGGCGTCTCGGATTGAAAGAAGTTGTCGGCCATGATCAGGCCAAAGGGTCTGGGTCCGACCTGGTTCCGGCAGCGGGAGATGGCCTCGGCCAAACCCAGGGGCTGCTCCTGGACGACGAAATTCAAGCTGGCCTGGTTGATCCGTTCAAAAAAGGCCTCCTGGCGGGGATAGGGCAAGGGAGGCGGTTTGGGCGCGGTCAGGAATTGTTCGATCACTCCCCCCGGGCGAGGCACGACCAGATAAATCTCCTCACATTCAGAGGCCAAAACCATTTCCAGAGCATGCTGGAGAATGGGTCGGCCGCTCAAGGGAAGAAGATGCTTGGGTCGCCCCGGCCCCAGCCTGGTCGCGGCCGCCTGGGCCATGCGCCGACCACGGCCGGCCAGGGGGATGATCACCGGCCAGGGTTTCATTTGTGGATCAAAAACTTTGACTCAGCCCTGGCCAGGACCTGGTTTGATTCCTGAAGCTTCAACTCGGCCGTGGCCAGTACGAGCTTCTTGTTTTGGTTAGTGATGCGGCCGATGACTCTCAGGGGTTTGTTCAAGGGAACGGGCGCTGAAAAGCGGACTTTCAGCTCCACCGTGGCCGCCTGGGGATGCTGATCGATCACGGCGTGGGCCATGATCTCGTCCAGGAGGGTGGACACCAGACCGCCGTGGGCCATTTCGCTCCAGCCTTGATGTTCTCGTTTGAGAGTCACCTCGGCTGCGGCCTGACCGTGGCCGCGCTCAACCTGCATGTGAAGCCCGGAGGGGTTTTGGCGGCCGCAGGCGAAACAAAAGTCATCGTCCTTGTAGAGCATCAGGGTTTTTCCTTTTTCAAGCCCAGGATCTCGGCCGCGAGCTCGGCCGTCGCGGCCACGAATCGCGCCAAATCTTGGCCTCGGAGGGGCTGCTGGGGCGTGGGCAGGGGCGCGTCTGTTGGCCTGACCAGCCGGGGGGCGTTTTTGAATTCAGGCTTGGTGGTTATCTCGAACTCAGGCGGGAAGGCGTCGTTAAAATACATGTTTTGGAAATCAATGAACTTCAAAACGTGAGCCGTTGAGTCCAACACGGCCCTCTTGTCCGGGGCCACCAACCCCGCGGCCACGGCCGCCTTGAGTCCGGCCAGGCATTCGCCGCCCTGGGTGCAGACCACGTGACCGTGCCGGTTGGCAATGAGCATGCCCTCCATGATCTCCTGTTCGCTCACCTGGACCACGGCCAGCTCCTCACCGGAGAGTTCTTTTAGTCTCTGGGCCAGGTGAATGACCCGGGGCATGGACACCGGACGGCCGATCATGGCCGCTTGGGCCACGGATGGTTGGACCGCGATCGGCCGAAAGACGCGGCGCTTGGGGTCTGGTTCGAGGTAGTAGCGGTACACTGGATCAGCGTGGGCGGACTGAACGCCGACGAGCTGGGGCGGCTTGGAAATGATGTTTAACTCGAATAACTTAATAAAACCAGACATAATAGCGGTAATATTTCCGGCGTTGCCAATGGGCACCAAAACGGCCAGATCGTCCACTTGCCAGTCAAAGGCCTGGGCTATTTCAAAGGCAAAGGTCTCTTGCCCCAGAATCCGCCAGGCGTTTTTGGAATTCAACAAGGCCACCGGCCACTTTTCGGCCAAGCGTTCGACGACCTTCATGCAGTCGTCAAAAAGGCCCGGTATCTCCAAAACTTGGGCCCCGGCCCCGAGCGGTTGGCTCAACTGTTGAGGCGTGACCTTGCCCTGGGGGAGGAGCACGGCCGAGGTGATCCGCTCAGAGAGGTACGAGGCGTAAAGGGCGGCCGCGGCCGAGGTGTCGCCGGTGGAGGCGCAGACGGCCAGAATCCTTTTGAGGCGGCCGGAGTTGAGCAGGTGGTTGAAAAAAGACAGGGCCGAGGCCATGCCCCGGTCCTTGAACGAGGCCGAAGGGTTTTGACCGTCGTTTTTAAAAAAGAACTCCCGGCCGATCAAATCCCTCAGGTTCTTGTTGGCCGCCACCAGGGGCGTGTGCCCTTCGCCGAGAAAGACGACGTCTGCCAAGGGGATGATGGGCGCGACCAGTTCGTGAAACAGGAAGACCCCTTTGAGGGCCGGCAGGTTGAGCAGGCGGCGATAATCAAAGATCCGGCGCCACTTGGGGCCGGTGGTTTTTTTGAGCTGGTCAAAGTGGCGATCACGGATGAGGAGAACCTGAGAGCAGTGGGGACAGGTGTAGAGGAGCTGGTCGATGGCTGATTCTGCGCCGCAGGCCAGGCACTGATAGGTCAACCCGCCCCGGGGTTGAGGGATGAGTTTGCCTCTGATGTCCTGGGGAAACTCCTCTAGCTTCACTTTATCCTCCTGGGAGAGAAATAGACCAAGCCAGCCGGGAAGTCAAATAAGGGCCCGCCTGGCCTGACCTTTCAACTTGGGTTGAATTCTTTTCAACCCGAAATATAATAATTGGAGTATAAGAATGACTTTGCGTATTGAAAAGCTCGAAAAGCGTCTGAGGACAAGGTCAGGGCTGGCCCAAGCCGGATTGGCATTGAATTTGCGCCTTGAGAAGCGCTGGCCGCTGGTTCAGGCCGAGCGGCCTTGAAAATCAACGAGGAGGCGCAAATGAAAGTGGCGATTACGGTTCAAGGCCAGGATCTGGACAGCCAGGTGGATCCGCGCTTTGGGCGGGCGGCCGGGTTCTTGGTCGTTGATGACCAGACCATGGCCTTTGAGTATCTGGACAACGCCGCCGGGCTTCAGGCCGTCGGCGGGGCTGGCATCCAGGCGGCCCGGACAGTCGCCGACGCCGGCGTCGAGGCGGTGGTGACTGGTCACTGCGGCCCCAAGGCCTATCAGGCTTTGAGCGCGGCCGGGATCAAGATCTTTCTTTTTAATGAGTCGGGCTCGGCCAGGACGGCCCTGGAGCGATTCAAGGCTGGCGCCCTCACCCGGGCCCAGGGAGCGGACCGGCCAGGCCACTGGGGCTGAAGTGATCGTCACTGTGGCCAGCGGCAAGGGCGGCACGGGCAAGACCACCGTGGTCTGCGCTCTGGCGAGAATCCTGGAGCCCGAGCTGGGCGAGACGCTGAGCGTGGTTGATCTGGACGTGGAGGCGCCCAACGCCGCCTTGTTTCTGAAGCCTGAGATCAAAAGCACCGAGGACGCCTTTTTAGCAGTGCCCCGGGTGGACGAAAAGCGCTGCACCCGCTGCCGGGCCTGCGCCGAGGTGTGTCAATTTCAGGCCATCGCCGTCCTGGGCGAGGTCATCTTCACCTCGTCCGAGATGTGCCACGCCTGCGGCGGATGCGCCATGGTCTGCCCCGAGGCGGCGATCTCCTGGGACCGCCGCCTCTTGGGCCAGGTGAGGCGTGGTCGTCTGGGCCGGGCCACATATCTTGAAGGCCGACTGCGGATCGGCGAGGCCATGTCACCCCCGTTGATGCGCCAAGTCAAGAGCGCGTTTGACTCTGAACAGATCATCCTGGTCGACGCGCCGCCAGGCACTTCCTGTCCCGCCGTGGCCGCGGTCAAGGGTTCTGACGTGGTGGTGATGGTCACCGAGCCGACGCCTTTTGGACGCAACGACCTGGCCTTGGCCCTGAAAGCGTTCGCTCCCCTGAACCTGCCCTTGGGCGTGGTCATCAATCGCACGCCGAGCGATTCTCTGGGGTCTGCTTTGGCTCAGACCCTTGATCTCTGCCGCGATCACGGCGCGCCGGTCTGGCTGAAGATACCAGACGACCGGGGCGTTGCTCAGGCCTACGCCCGGGGATTGACCCTCATTCAAGCCCGTCCCGAGCTTGAACCTGAGCTGAGAAGACTGTGGCAGCGGATTTTAAAGGCCGCCGAAAAAAAAGGAGAGGGCGGTGACGCCTAAGGAGGTGCTCGTTTTTTCTGGCAAGGGCGGCACGGGCAAGACCTCCTTGACCGCTGCCTTGGCCCAGGCGTCTAAATCGGTGGTCATGGTCGATCTGGACGTGGACGCGGCTGACCTTCACCTCCTGCTCTCACCTCAGCCCCAGGAAGAGCACGATTTCATCTCTGGCCACGAGGCCGTCATTGAGCCAGAACTGTGCACCGGGTGCGGGGTGTGCCTGGAGGTCTGCGCCTTTGGCGCCATCCAGGAAGAGCCCTTCAGGGTTGATCCGCTTTCCTGTGAGGGGTGCAAGGTTTGCGTGGTCGCCTGCCCGGCCGGGGCGATCCGGTTCGAGCCAAAGACGTGCGGCCGCTGGGCCATCTCTGAGACGCGCCTCGGCCCCTTGGTCCACGCCCAGCTTTTCCCGGGCGAGGAAAACTCGGGCAAGCTGGTGACCAGGCTGCGCCAAGAGGCCAGAAAGGTGGCTCAGGAAAGAAGTCTCGGTTTGATTCTGGCCGACGGCGCCCCAGGCGTGGGTTGTCCGGTCATCTCCTCCTTGTCCCAGACCAGCCTGGCCGTGGCCGTGACCGAGCCGACCCCTTCAGGGGAGCACGACCTCAATCGGGTGGTGGACTTGGCCAGATTCTTCAGGGTGCCGGTGGCGGTGCTGGTCAACAAGGCTGATCTCAACCCGGACATGGCCCATCAAATAGAGGCCGCGGCTTCATCCCAGGGCCTGATTTGGTTGGGTCGTCTAAATTACGATCCCATCTTCACCGAGGCCCAGATCCAGGCTCAGACCGTGCTCGAAAGGGATCCCCTCGGCCTGGGGCGCCTCATCGAGGACGTTTGGCAACGCATTCAAATGGCCCTCGAAGATCTACCCTCATAACAAGACAACCCGTCGTCGTTTTGGGATGGAGCTGAGCCTCTTGGCCTCATCCCGCCCTCCCTTACGGGCGAGCATTCATTGACATCGAGCCCCGGAGTGGGGTAAACACGGCTTTCAAGTCACACACAGGCGGACAACCTTATGCGTAACAGAGCCCATCTTTTGAGGCGGCGCGGAATCGAGGCCAGACCAGCGGCCGTGCTTTTGGACCTCGACGGCGTCCTGTTGGATTCCATGCCCTGGCACGTCAAGGCGTGGCAGGAGGCCTTTGCCGAGATAGGCTTCGACATAGATGACGAGTTCTTGTATCTCCACGAGGGGGCCATTGAGAGAAGCAGGCTCTTCGCCACCTTGGCCGCTCGCGAGCTGATCGTGGACAATGAAGCCATGGTCCGTCTCTTTTCCCGCCAGGGAGAGATCTTCCTTTTGTCTTACGCCGACAAAGTCAAACCTTATCCTGACGCCGAAGCCGGACTGAGGCAACTGGCCGAGGCTGGCCTGAGGCTGGCCCTGGTGACTTCGTCGCCGCGGTTGTTGGTCAACCACCTCCTGCCAGGAGGCATGCTGGGTCGCTTTGAGACAATGGTCACGGGCGACATGGTCAGGCGGGGCAAGCCCGATCCCGAGCCCTACCTCAAAGCTCTGGCCGCCCTGGATCTTCCCGCCCCGACGGTGCGAGCCGTGGAGAACGCCCCGGCCGGGATTTGCTCGGCCCACGAGGCAGGGCTGGTGTGCTTTGCTTTGATGACCACTTTGTCGGCCGGACAATTGATTGAGGCCGACGCTTTGTTCAGCTCTTTGGCTGAACTGGCCGACTTTCTGACCAAGGATGCTTCCTTGACCCAATGACCGTTCTCCACGAATCCGGCTGATTGGCGGTCGGATTTGCAGTTGACAGGCTCGGAAGGAAGGTGTTAACCAGATCAATCGAGTTAGGGCGACAGGACTGGCAACGATTTTTAATCACTTTATCACAGGGGGCAAAGGGCATGGCTTTGACCAAAGCCAAAATCACGGAAGGACTCTACCATCAGGGCGGACTGACACGAAGGAGGGCGAATCGACTGATCGAATCTCTCTTGGAGCTGATTAAGGACAGATTGGTGGCGGGCGAAGATCTGTTGGTCAGCGGATTCGGACGGTTAAAGATTCGTGACAAAGCCGCCCGCCCGGGGCGCAATCCTTACACCGGCGACAAGATAACCTTAAGATCCAGGCGCGTGGTCAGCTTCAAGCCTTCCCGGGTCTTGAAGCGCCAAATGAATCCCAAATGAGACCCTCGCCTCTTCGCTGACGGCGAGGGCCTCATTTTTACCGGCCGCTCAGCCTCTTCGGTCAGGTTGCATGGCTGTGGGCTTTTTGTCGGCTGAAATTCATTGAGTCAAAGATTCTCCTGACCCGCCCGCAGACTTCCAGCGCCAGGTTGAGACTGTGGCGCAGCCACATTCTGGTTCGAGGACCAGGCAACGCCGTAATCGGGACAAAAGGGCAGTTTCGCCACAGTCTCAGGTTATCGGGTCACAGGAAGGCGACTGATATTTTCTCTAAATGGCTATCCTGGGGCGGCCCCGGACTCCTGTGCCACAGGAGTCTAGCCTCTTATGGGATAGGAGAAAATTAATAAAATCTCTCCTTTGGTCCGGCCCAGACGAGGGATTGCGTCGGATAATTAGTTGTTAATAATATATAAAGTCTCCAATAGCTGGTTCTGGCACGTATTCTGCTGGCTGGTTTGACTGTTTTTGCCGGCGCGGGATCATTGAATTCAAGAGGCTAGGAGCTTGATCAGAGTTTAGGCAGTTGTTTTAAATAGATGGGGCTCGCGCTTCGACCGGCTTCACTTGACCTGAGGCAGAGGGTTTGGTATTTCTGGAAGACTGGGTCTGCGCGGGGCATGACATGTCGAGTTCAAATTGCACGGACCGCAGCAAGGCGGACCGGATGGCGCCACCAGGTCTGGCCGCGGTTTTGGCCTGCCTTTACACTGGATCTCTGGTCATCGCCGGGGTTCTGGCCGCCAAGGCGGTCACTCTGGCCGGCGTGGTCGTTCCGGCCGGAGTGTTGGCTTATTGCCTCACCTTTCTTTGCACGGACATCGTGGCCGAGTTGTACGGTCGCCGCGCGGCGACGCGTTTGGTTTGGGGCGGGCTGGCCGCCTTAATTTTGTCTTTGCTGCTCATCAAGGCGGCCGTGGTGTGGCCACCGGCCTCGTTTTATCGTCATCAGGAGGCCTTTGCCAAAACACTTGGTCTGGCGCCCCGAATCATGGCCGCTTCATTGGTGGCTTATCTTTTCAGTCAGTTTCACGACGTTTTTATCTTCCATTCCCTCAAGCGTCTCACCGGCGGGCGGTTCTTGTGGCTGCGCAACAACCTCTCCACGGCTCTGTCTCAGCTGATCGATTCAGTCATCTTCATTGGCTTGGCTTTCTGGGGGGTGATGCCGGTTTGGCCGCTCATTTGGGGACAATGGCTGGTCAAGCTGGCCTTGGCCTTGTTGGACACGCCATTTGTTTACCTCGTCGTTTTGAGCGTTCGCCGCTGGGCCGGCCCGTCCCAGCAGGAGGAAGAGGCGTGGCTCGTCCGGCCGTAGTAGTGGTGGACATGATTCAAGACAACCTCAACGAGGCGGACGCGCCGCTGACGATCCAGGCCGCCCTTGTGATTCCGGCCATCAGGCGGCTTCTTGATCGGGCCAGAAGTGAAAAATGGCCCGTGGTTTTCGCCTGCGACAGTTTTTTAAAGGATGACTTCATCTTCAATTCGCACCTTCGGCCCCACGCCCTGAGGGGCACGAAAGGGGTGCGGGTCATCGATGACCTGGCGCCACGGCGAGGCGATATAATCTTGGAGAAACGCCGTCTGTCCGCCTTTTTCAAGACTGATTTGGATCAGACCCTCAGAACCTTGGGCGTTGATGTGGTGGCCGTGGCCGGCTTGACCACTCCCTGGTGCGTTCTGATGACCGCCGTCGAAGCCTTGTGCCACGACTTCAGGGCCGTCATCGTCGAAGACTGTTGCTGCGCTCACAAGCCAGAAATCCATCAAGCCGTTGTCGAGCTTTATCGTAACAGCGTCCTCTCCCCTCTTTTTCAGGTGTTAAACTTGGATGGCTTCCTGTTGATGGTCAGGGAAGAGGCGGATGCGGGCGGCGCCGCTGAGGAGACCTCGCATGAACGTTGAGTACATCAACCCTTTTCTGGAAGCGACGGTGAACGTCTTGAAAACCATGGCCTTTGTCGAGCCTGTGCCGGGAAAGCCGTTTTTAAAAAAAGGGAAGGAAGCCCTCGGCGACGTCAGCGGGATCATTGGCATCACCGGACAGGCCAGGGGTTCGCTCTCGATCACCTTCACCCAGGCCTGCATCGAGCTGGTCCTGACGAACATGTTCGGCGAGCCGGTCAAAGGCATCAATGATGAAGTCAAGGACGCGGTCGGCGAGATAACGAACATGATATCTGGAGACGCCAGGCGGGCGTTGGGGGGAAAAGGCATCAAGCTGGAGGCGGCCATTCCGACCGTGGTCGCCGGATCTAACCACACCATATCTCACATCAGCGGAGCGCCGACGGTGGTCATTCCGTTCTCGACCGAGGCGGGACCGTTTCATGTCGAGGTTTCGTTCAGGGATTGATTTTAAGGGAGCGTGACGTGACCGAGGAAAGGCTCATGAGGATGGAATCCGCCTTGGAAGACTTGGCCCTGGCGGTGGTCGTGCTGGGTGAAGACGACCTGCCAGCCGCAGGGGAGCTTCTGGAAAAAGTGGAGGCGGTGGCGGCCGACGCCAAGGAGTTGGACGAAGCGGATCTGGCCGAAATGTGTGGCGCGGTTACGTCTGGCATCGAAAAACTAATTCTCGCCGAGCTTGAGGAGCCTCAAAATTTTATCAGCCTCCTGCCAGAGGTCGTCTCGGCCATGCAGGAGATCTTCCGGCGCCGGGCTCAAAAGGGCAGCGGAGGTTTTGCCCCGGAAGAACTTAAAAATAGACTGGCTCAGGCGGCCGGAGCGTCTTTAGAGCAAGTCCAAGCGCCTCCGCCTGAAAAAAAAGAAAAGACCCTGCCCCTGGATCTGGATAAAGACCTGGCCATGAATTTCGTGTCCGAGGCCCTGGATCTTCTCCAAGAGATCGAGGTGGCCATTCTCAACGTGGAGCATGACCCCGAAGATCCAGAAGCGATCAACGCCATATTTAGACCCTTTCACACCATCAAGGGCGTCTCCGGTTTCTTGAACCTCGGCGACATCAACCATCTGGCCCACGACGTCGAAAACCTGCTTGACGGGGCCCGCAGCGGCGACCTGGCCATGGAGGGCACGGTCGTGGATTTGATTTTGGACGCCGTGGATCTGCTGAGGGTGATGATTTCTGACGTGTCCACCGAAATAAACACCGGCCAGCCCACCGGGGCCGATTACGGCCTCGGCGCCTTCTTGAACCGTATCGAGCTGGTCAAGGAGGCCGCCTTGAAGAGGCAGACGGGCGAGGGTCTCCTCTTGGGCCAGATAATGTTGGCCAAGGGCGAGCTCAACCCGCAGCAACTCAACGACTCTCTGGCCACTCACCGCATGGGCGGCCAACCCCTGGGCAGCGTCTTGATCGAGGAGCACGTCGCTCCGGCCAAGGCCGTGGCCAGAAGTCTGAGGGATCAACGCGGCGCCAAGGGGGAGGTTCAGGCAATCAAGGTTGACACCTTGAAGCTGGACAACATGGTTGACATGGTCGGCGAGCTGGTCATCGCTTTGTCTTTGGTCAATCAAAATCCGCGCCTGATTGAATTCAAGGACCAGAAGCTGGACCGAGATCTGGGTCAGTTGGGCCGGATCACTTCTGAGCTTCAAAAGACGGCCATGTCCTTGCGCCTGGTGCCCATTAAGCAGACCTTCCAGCGGATGATGAGGCTGGTCAGAGATCTATCCAAGAAATCGGGCAAAAAAGTTGAGCTCATCATGGAAGGTCAAGACACCGAGATCGATCGGACCATGGTTGAGGCCATCTACGACCCCCTGGTCCACATGCTGCGCAATTCCATCGATCACGGTCTCGAAGGCCCTCATGATCGTGTTCAGGCCGGCAAGCCCGAGGCAGGGATGATCATTCTCAAGGCCTTTCATCAAGGCGGCCGGATCGTGATCGAGATCGAGGATGACGGCCGGGGGCTGCCCACGGACAAGATTCTGGTCAAAGCCATTGACAAAGGACTGGTCGAATTAGGGGCCGATCTCTCCCAGAACGAGATACACCAACTCATTCTCCAGCCGGGTTTTTCCACCGCTGACAAGGTCACTGACATATCCGGCCGGGGGGTGGGCATGGACGTGGTCAAGATGGCCGTGGAGACCTTGCGGGGCTCCATGGAGATCGCCTCCCAAGAGGGGCGGTTCACCCGTTTCACCATTCGCCTGCCTCTGACCATGGCCATCATCGAGGGCATAATCGTCGGCGCCGGCGCTGAGCGATTCATATTTCCGGCCCTGGTCGTGGAAGAGGTTTTGATGCTCGAGCCCGGATCAATAAGCACCGTGTCGGGCAAGAGCGGCGAGATGGCCATGATCAGGGGGCGTCTGCTGCCTCTGGTCAGGCTGGCCAGGCTTTTCGGCTGCGGCCGCGGCAATGACGAAGGCATCGCCATCGTCGTCGAGAGCGAGGGGCGGCGCAAGGCGGTCTTGGTCGATCAGATCCTGGGCAAGCAGGAAGTAGTCATCAAGTCTTTGGGCGCGGGGCTGAAGAATCTCCCGGGATTGGCCGGGGGGGCTATTCTTGGCGACGGCCGGGTCGGTCTGATCGTTGACGTCAAGGGTCTCTTCCAGGTGGTCGAAGGCCCTGGCCGAGGGTTTCATCGCCGGAAAGCCCGGGAAGAGACGGCGGTTGAAGTTTAAGGCAGGTGAGATGGGTTTAGGGAATGGCCGACGCGTTTCCCGCCAAGATGATTGACGCCTCTCCAGCCGCGGCCTCGACTGCGCGGCCGATGTCTGACCAAGAGTTCTTTTCCTTACAGCAGTTGATTTACCGACACTCAGGCATTCGTTTGACCGAGGAGAAACGGGATCTTTTGCGGGCCCGCCTCGGAGGCCGAATACGCGAATTGAAGATGGCTAATTATCGAGAATACTACGAATTAGTGGTCAATGACCCTTCGGGCCAGGAACTGGTCAGGTTGATCGACGCCATTTCGACCAACCTGACGTATTTTTTCCGGGAGCCGAGTCATTTTGAGCTTCTGAGAAAAGAGGTTTTGCCGGCCCTCTTAGCTGACAAGAACAAGAGAGGGCAGAGGCGGATTCGTTTTTGGTCGGCTGGCTGCTCCAGCGGTGAGGAGCCATACTCCTTGCTCATGATCGTCCTGCCCTTGTTAAAGCCAGCCTCGGCTTGGGACTTCAAACTCTTGGCCAGCGACATCTCGACCAAGGTTCTGGCCGCAGCTCGAGCCGGGGTCTACGGCTTAGAGCAGGTCAAGAGGCTCAATCCAGTTCAAATCGAGCAGTATTTCGAGCGCCTTGCCGAGGGGCTGGGCGTCAGCGTCTTGATCAAGAGCTTCATCACCTTTGCCCGGATCAATCTCTTGGAGCCGTTTCCGTTCCAGGGGCCGTTTGAGGTCATTTTCTGTCGCAACGTCATGATTTACTTCGACCGACCGACCCAGCAAAAAGTGGTCAACAAGTTCTGGGATTATCTATCCCCTGGTGGACACCTGTTCATCGGGCACTCGGAGAACCTGACCGGCCTTGATCACCGCTTCCGGTTCGTCCGCCCGGCGGTTTACCGCAAGTAGAATGCTTTAAAGGTTTTAAGGACAATGAAGCTCATAATCGGCGTGGCGGACATGAAGGTGTCCAATAACCCCCAAGCCAGATTGATCACCTATTCCCTCGGCTCCTGTCTGGCGGTGTGCATCTATGATCCTGTGGTCAGGGTCGGCGGTCTCTTGCACCTGATGCTTCCAGATTCGAAGATTGATCCGGACAAGGCCCAAAAAAATCCATTCATGTTCGCTGACACCGGCATTCCGCTTTTGTTCAAGGAGGCCTACAGGATGGGCGCAGTCAAGAACAGGCTCGAGGTCCGGCTGACCGGAGCCTCCCAGATCTTGGACGACTCCGGGGTCTTTAACATCGGCAAGCGCAACCACTTGGCGGCTCGCAAGATTTTGTGGAAAAACAACGTTATGGTCAAGGCCGAGGACATAGGCGGCACCGAGCACCGCACCGTCAGGATGGACCTGAGCAACGGGGCCATCACCCTCAACGTGCCTGGCCGGCGGGAGAGGTCACTTTGAGCGACTTGGTCGAAAACATAATCGCTGAAATCAAGGATCTGCCGCCGTTTCCCAAGGTGGCCCAAAAGGCGATGGCCCTCTTGGATGATCCCGACGTGGGTGTGGGGCGGTTGGTCAATGTCGCGGAAATGGACTCCGCGCTCACCAGCAGCGTGCTCAAGAGCGTCAACTCGGCTTATTACGCCTTGCCGCGGCGAGTGGACAACATCGCCCAGGCTTTGACCTTGCTGGGCAACGAGGGCTTCAGAGAAGTGGTCACGACCGCGGCCTCGCATTCGGTGCTGGCCATGGAGCAGCCCGGTTACGGCCTCTCACGGGGCGATTTGTGGCGCCATTCCTTGGCCACGGCCTTCATGTCCCGGATTCTGGCCGAGCGGATCAAGCACGAGCCAGGAGCGGCCCTGCACACCGCGGCCCTGCTTCATGACATCGGCAAGGTGATTTTGAGCTCTTTTGTTCAAGACAAGGTGGCCCTCATTTTGGAGCAGGTGGCCCAGGGGGGGTCATTTCTGGAGGCGGAGCAAAAAGTTTTGGGCCTTGATCACGCCCGATTGGGCGGGCTGATCGCCCGGGCCTGGCGGTTTTCGTCCGAGATGGAGGAGCTGATAAGCCTCCATCATCAACCCGAGCAGAGGCCCGAGTGGGCTGACTTGGCCATCTTGTACCTGGCCAACGTGACCAGCCAACTCTACGGTCTGGGCGGCGGTCTGGACGGGCTGGCCTTGCGCGGCCAAGCGGCGGCCATGAAACTCCTCGAGCTCAAGGAAAAGGATCTGGAGCAGGCCTTGGCCGAGCTGCACTATCGCCTGGCCAGGGCCGAATCGTGGCTGGAGCTTTAGCCCCGGGCGGGGAGGGAGACGATGGGGTTCAATCTTCTTATCGTTGATGATTCGCGTTCAATGCGTTCGGTCATCCGCAAGGTCGTCGAGATGTCCGGCGCCGCCGTGGAGGAGTACTTTGAGGCTGAAAACGGCGCCATGGCCTTGAAAATCCTGGACCAGCAGCGCATCGATCTGATTCTGTCAGACATCAACATGCCGGTCATGGACGGTCTGGAACTGCTGGCGCGCCTGGTCGAGGATGAAGCCTATGCCTCCATTCCTCTGATCATCGTCAGCACCGAAGGCTCGCAGGAAAGGAAAGAGGAAGCGGCCAAGCTCGGCGCGGCCGGCTACCTTCAAAAGCCGTTCCAGCCAGAGGCGGTTCGCGGCCTTTTGGAGCGATGTCTCAAGGAGAGGTCATGAATTCAACGGAAACGATGGCCCTCCTGGCCCAGTCGGTAAAGGAGGTCTTGGAGACCATGTTTTACATCTTCGCCGAGCCCATTTCGGCTGTAGAGGACCTGGCCGAGGGCCGGCTGATGTTGGATTCGATCCACTGTCGCCTCGAATTTGAGGGGCCGGGGCAAGGATGGATCGACATCTTCTTGGCCCAGAACCTCGGGCCGCGTCTGGCGGCCAACTTTCTGGGGCAGGACGAGGAGGAGGTCAGTGCGGACATCGCCCTGGATGCGGCCAAGGAGTTGACCAACATGATCGCCGGCCGGTTTTTGGTCCTCCTGGAGCCTCAGAAGAGCTTTGACTTGGGTCTGCCCCGCGCCGAGACCGTCGGTTTGGTCAATGTGGCGCCTTTTTTGAGCGAACCGAATAAAAACATCGTCCTTCAGAGCGAAGAGGGGGCTTTGGCCATCAGCCTCTGCCTGGAGGGGATGACGTGATTCGCGTGCTGGTGGTTGATGATTCCGCGGTGGTGCGCCAGACCTTTGTCGATGCCCTTTCAAAGGAGAAGGACATCGAAGTCGTCGGCACCGCCCCAGACCCTTTCGTCGCTCGGGACAAGATCGTCCAGCTTGCGCCTGATGTGATCACCCTGGACATCGAGATGCCCAGGATGGACGGCATCACCTTTCTGCGCAAACTGATGCGTCACTATCCCCTGCCGGTGATCATCGTCTCGTCCCTGACCCAAAAGGGCTCCTCCCTGGCCCTGAAAGCCTTGGAGTCAGGCGCGGTGGAGGTCATTTCCAAGCCCGGATCAGCCTATTCCCTGGGCGAGATGAGTTTGCAATTGGCGGACAAGATCAGGGCCGCGGCCCGGGTGAGACCGAACAAGGTCAAGATGACCACCCAGGCTTCGGCGCCGCCGCCAATTCAACCCATGGCCTCATTGGCCGAGACAACCAACAAGATCGTGGCCATCGGCGCCTCCACCGGCGGCACCGAAGCCCTCAAGGAGGTTCTGACCCGCTTCCCGCCCAACGCTCCAGGGACCCTGGTGGTCCAACACATGCCGGCTAATTTCACGACCGCTTTTGCCGGCCGCCTCAACGAGCTTTGCCAGATCAAGGTCAAGGAGGCGGCTGATGGAGACTCGGTGGTGCCGGGCCTCTGCCTCTTGGCGCCGGGCAATTATCACATGGTCTTGCGCCGCTCTGGGGCCAGATATTACGTCAACATCCGCTCCGGACCCCTGGTCTGCCACCAGAGGCCGGCCGTGGACGTGCTCTTTCACTCTGTGGCTCAGACGGCTGGGTCCAACGCGGTGGCCGTCATCCTGACCGGCATGGGGTACGACGGCTCCAAGGGCATGCTGGCCATGAAAAAGGCCGGGGCCAGGACCGTGGCCCAGAACGAGGAGACCTGCGTCGTCTTCGGCATGCCCAAGGAAGCGATCAAGCTCGGCGCCGTGGACGAGGTTGTTTCACTTCAATATGTTGCTGAAACGGCCCTCAAGATGTTATGATTCCTAAAACACCTGCTCAGGAGGAAGACTCCATGCCTGACTTGGATATGAAAATCCTCGTCGTGGATGATTTTGCGACCATGCGTCGGATCATCAAGAACATACTTAGGCAGCTGGGCTACAAGAACATTGAAGAGGCTGATGACGGCGCCACGGCCTTGCCGATACTTAAATCTCAACACTTTGATTTGATTATTTCCGATTGGAATATGCCCCAGATGAGCGGGCTCGAGCTGCTCAAGACCGTCCGGGCGGACGATCAAATCAAGGACACTCCTTTCCTGATGGTCACGGCCGAAGCGCAGAAGGAGAACGTCATCGAGGCGGTCAAGGCCAAAGTCTCGAATTACATCATCAAACCCTTCACCGCCGAGACGTTGGCTGAAAAAATGGCCAAGATTTTCGGTGCTTAATATCCAGGCTTGAGGGAGGTCTGATGTCTGAGCTGAAG